>DAIMYT010000093.1:0-9356 GCA_036734345.1 Dokdonella sp.
CCGCCGAGTTCGCGCAGCAGCTCGGGAAAGTCCGGCGTATGCACGCTGGCCAGGGGTTCGGCGAGGTCCGCGGCGGAAGCGGGAACCGATCTGGCCGTCGACGACTCTGGTGCGGCTGAAGGCTTGTCCCCATTGGGTGAATGACTGGTCATGACGGCAAGGTCCCGTGTATCGCAACGGCGAAGGTCTGCAAGCAAGCTTAACCGCTGGACTGGAGTTCACCCTTCGCCAGGCTCTGAGCCAGTCGAAGGATGAACGGCCACCTCGCAGGGATTGTCCGGAGGATGGATCGACCGAGCACGTGGCCACGGCGTGCCGGGTATCGAGTCGGCCATCGAGCCGTTCGCGCCTCTGCGGCGCGCCGGCTGAAATCCGGCGCCTTGCGATGGCGCGGCTATACTGCGGCCACGATCCCTGCCGGATGCCTGCATGTCCCCCGAGATGCCCGCCGATCCCGAGCCGCTGCAGCCCGCCCAATTCCTCGGCCATCCGAAGGGCCTCTACATCTGCTTCTTCACCGAGATGTGGGAACGCTTCTCGTTCTATGGCATGAAGGCGCTGCTACTGCTCTACCTCGTCAAGTACCACCTGTTCACCGACGACTTCGGCTACAACCTGATCGGCGCCTATGGCGGCCTCGTCTATGCGATGCCGGTCATCGGCGGCCTGATCGCCGATCGCTGGCTCGGCATGCGCAAGGCCGTCGTGTTCGGTGGCATCCTGCTCGTCCTCGGCCATCTCGGCATGGCTTTCGAAGGCGACCAGGCGACCCTGGTCGACGGCGTCGTCGTCCGCGATACCGCCGCGCTGCAGGTGTTCTATTTCTCGCTGTCGTTGATCATCATGGGGGTCGGCTTCCTCAAGCCGAACATCTCGACCATCGTCGGCAAGCTCTACCCGGAAAACGATCCGCGCCGCGATTCGGGCTTCAGCATCTTCTATGCCGGCATCAACATCGGCGCGACGGTCTCGGCGCTGTTCTGCGGCTGGCTCGGGGAGGCCTATGGCTGGGGCTGGGGCTTCGGTGCGGCCGGCATCGGCATGATCGCCGGCCTGGCCAATTTCCTCTACGGCCAGAAGCACCTGATGGGACACGCCGAGCCGCGCGATCCGGAAAGGCTGCGCGAACGCATGCTGGGCCCGCTGTCGCGTGAACACGTGATCTACCTGCTCGCGCTGGCCGGCCTGTTCGTCGTCTGGCTGCTGATCCAGGCGCACTCGCTGATCCTGCACATCGTGCCGGGCTTCTTCGAGCCGACGCCTGTGGTGCTGTCGATGCACCTCGTTTCAGTGTGCCTGTTCGGCGGCATCCTCTGGTTCATGTTCAAGCACTGCAGCCGGGTCGAGCGCGACCAGATGTTCGCCGTGCTCGCCTTCATCGGTTTCTGCCTCGTCTTCTTCACCCTTTACGAGCAGACCTACGGTTCCTGGGTGCTGTTCTCGGACCGCGCGATGAACCATGAGGCGCTCGGCCTCGAATGGACGGCCAGCCAGCTGACCTTCCTCGGCGCCTTCTTCATCCTCGTGCTGGCGCCGATCTTCGCCTGGCTGTGGCCACGCCTTGAAAAGCGCGGCTGGAACCCGAGCAAGCCGGCGAAGTCGGCCTATGGGCTGATACTCGCCGGTGTGTCGTTCCTCGTGCTGGTGTGGAGCGCGCGCAATCCGCAGGCCAATGGCCTGACCAATATCTGGTGGTTCGTGCTGGCCTATTTCGTCCTCGAAGTCGGCGAGATGCTGTTGTCGCCGATCGGCCTGTCCGCGGTGACCCAGTTGTCGGTGCCGCGCGTGGTCAGCCTGATGATGGGCGGCTGGTTCCTCGGCACTTCCTATTCGGAGATTCTTGCTGCCGAACTCGGCAAGCTGTCCTCGCTGGAAATCCCGGAAGGCGCGGTACTCGACGTCGCCGAAGCCCTGTCGAAATACGACAGCATGTTCGTCTTCTCGGCCCAGATCGGCATTGGCAGCGGCATCGTCGTGCTGATCCTGACGCCGTTGATCCGCAAGCTGATGCACGGCGTGCGCTAAGCCATCCATGGTCCAGCGCCGCACCGGCCAGCCCGGTGCCGCAGGGTTGTTGCCGGCCGGGCAGGCGGCGAGCATGATGCGCCCCATGGAAAAACCAGCCAGCGCCATTCTTTCCCCCGTTTGCACTTCGCCGGCCGACGCGGCCGCCATGGTGGCCAATTGCGTCGCCTATCATGCCGATGGGAAGCGCATCGGCGACATCACCCTCGACGAGATCAGCGATGTGCTGGAGCGTCCGGACACCTTCGTCTGGGTCGGCCTGGTCGAACCCGACGAAGCCCTGCTCGAGAAACTGCAGGAGGAATTCGGCCTGCACGACCTCGCCATCGAGGATGCGCACAACGCGCACCAGCGACCCAAGATCGAGGCGTATGGCGATTCCCTGTTCATCGTCGCGCAGACCGCGCAGGTAGTCAGTGCCAGCATCCAGTTCGGCGAGACGCATATCTTCGTCGGGAAGCGCTACCTGGTCACCGTGCGCCATGGAGCATCGCTGTCCTACGCGCCAGCGCGGCGCAGCTGCGAACAGTCCCCGGACATGCTCACCTACGGGCCGAGCTATGCCCTGTACGCCGTGCTTGATTTCATCGTCGACAACTTCATGCCGATCGTGCGCAGCTTTCGCGAAGACCTGCAGGAACTCGAAGAGGACATTTTCGAGGACACCTTCAAGCGCGACACGATCCGCCGCTTGTACAACCTGAAGAAGGAGCTGGTCACCCTGCGCCTGGCCATCGGCCCGCTGCAGGACATCCTCAACCAGCTCACGCGCATGCACCCGGGCCTGCTGCGCGACGAGGTGCGGCCTTACTTCCGCGACGTCTACGACCATGCGGCACGCATCAATGAATCGACCGATACCATGCGCGAGATGCTTACGGCCGCATTGAGCGTGAACCTTTCGCTCGTCACGGTGGCCCAGGGCGAGGTGGTCAAGCGCCTTGCCGGCTGGGCCGCGCTGCTCGCCGCGCCGACCCTGATGACCAGCTGGTACGGCATGAACTTCCACCACATGCCGGAACTCGACAAACCGTGGGGTTACGCGGCGATGATCGCGGTCACGCTCGGCATCTGCGGCGGATTGTTCCTGGCGCTGCGCCGTGCCAAGTGGCTCTGACCGCGCTACTGCGCGGTCCTGCCGCGCGCGGCTTCCTCCCGGCCGTCCCCGCAACGGCCTCTTGACCCGGCCCGCGGCGACGGCTCAGGCTCTTGCATACCGGGTTTGAAGCTGCCCCGCTGCCGGAGTCGAACATGAACCGTATCGTTTCGCGTACAGGCTGGGTACTGCTTGCCATGCTCGGCGCGTTCAGCCTCGGTGTCGTCGCCCTGCAACGTGGCGAGACGATCAATGCGATCTGGCTGGTCACGGCCAGCGTATCGATCCTGCTGATCGGCTACCGCTTCTATTCGCGCTTCATCGCCGATCGCGTGCTGCAACTCGATGCCACGCGGGCGACGCCGGCGGTGCGACGCAACGACGGCCTGGACTTCGTGCCGACCGACAAGAGCGTGGTCTTCGGCCACCACTTTGCCGCGATTGCCGGCGCCGGTCCGCTGGTCGGCCCGGTGCTGGCCGCGCAGATGGGCTACCTGCCCGGAACCCTGTGGATCCTGGTCGGCGTCATCTTCGCCGGCGCCGTGCAGGATTTCATGGTGCTGTTCTTCTCGACCCGGCGCGACGGCAAGTCGCTGGGCGACATGGCCCGCGCCGAACTCGGGCCCGCCGCCGGCGTGATCGCGATGATCGGCGTGCTGATGATCATGTTCATCATCCTCGCCGTGCTTGCACTGGTCGTGGTCAAGGCGCTGGCGGCGAGTCCCTGGGGCACGTTCACGGTGGCCATGACGATGCCGATCGCGATGTTCATGGGCGTATACCTGCGCTGGTTGCGGCCGGGTCGCGTGCTCGAGGTATCGATCATCGGCCTGGCCCTGCTGCTCGCCTCGATCTGGCTGGGTGGGGTGGTTTCGCACGATCCGGTCTGGGCCGAACGGTTTCATTTCGACGGGCGCGAACTGGCCTGGATGCTGATCGGCTACGGCTTCATCGCATCGGTGCTGCCGGTCTGGATCCTGCTCGCGCCGCGCGACTACCTGTCGACCTTCCTCAAGATCGGCACGATTGCCATGCTTGCGATCGGCATCGTCATCGCCGCGCCCGACCTGCGCATGCCGGCGCTGACGAAATTCATCGATGGCAGCGGCCCGGTATTCGGTGGCGCGCTGTTCCCGTTCCTGTTCATCACGATCGCCTGCGGCGCCGTGTCGGGCTGGCATTCGCTGATTTCCTCGGGCACCACGCCGAAACTGCTCGCCAACGAGACCGAGGCGCGCGTGGTCGGTTACGGATCGATGCTGATGGAGGCATTCGTCGCGATCATGGCCCTGATCGCCGCCTGCGTGCTTGATCCGGGCATCTATTTCGCGATGAACGCGCCAACCGCGCTGCTCGGCGGCACCGTCGAATCGGCCGCGCAGGCCATCAGCCAGCTCGGCTTCGTCATCACGCCCGATGTGCTGACCCAGACCGCATCGCAGATCGGCGAGACGACGATCCTCTCGCGCACAGGCGGCGCACCGACCCTGGCCGTAGGCATGGCCCAGATCATCCACGGCATCATTCCGGGCGAAGGCATGATGGCGTTCTGGTACCACTACGCGATCCTGTTCGAGGCGCTGTTCATCCTGACCACGGTCGATGCCGGCACGCGCGTTGGCCGTTTCATGATCCAGGAACTGGCCGGGCTGGCCGTGCCGGCACTGAAGAAGACCGAATCGTGGACGGCGAACGTGATCGCGACCGCGCTTTGCGTCGGCTGCTGGGGTTACTTCCTTTACCAGGGCGTGATCGATCCGCTCGGCGGCATCAATACCCTGTGGCCGCTGTTCGGCATCGCCAACCAGATGCTCGCGGCGATCGCGCTGACGGTGTGCTGCGTGATCCTGATCCGCATGAAGCGCGACCGCTACCTCTGGGTACCGCTGCTGCCGACCGTGTGGCTGGTGATCTGCACGATGACCGCCGGCTGGCAGAAGGTGTTCGACGACAACATCCGCATCGGTTTCCTTTCGCATGCGGCGAAGTACCGGGAGGCGCTGGACCAGGGCCAGGTGCTTGCCCCGGCGGCGACGGTCGAGGAGATGCATCGCATCGTCCTCAACGACCAGGTCAACGCCGGGCTCGCCCTGCTGTTCATGGGCATCGTCGTCGCGGTCGTTGTCTTCGGCGTTCGCGCGGCGTTGCAGGCGCGACGCATCGGCACGCCGACGGCGATGGAAACGCCTTATGTGGCGCTGGCCTCGGTGCAGTCGTGAGGGCGTCGGGGCCGGTGGTGAAGAGCCTTGCGTGGAAGGACATGGCTTTGTTGCGATTTCGTGATTGGGTCCGGACCTTTCCCACTGGTTGGTTTTACGCCGTGCGCATCGCGCGACGCTGCATCGGCGTGCCCGATTACGATACCTACGTCGCGCATGTCCGGACTCATCACCCGGGGCGCACGCCAATGAGTTACGCGGCATTTTTCGTCGAGCGCCAGAATGCACGCTACAAGGGCGGCGGCGGACGCTGTTGCTGAGCGCTCAGCGGTGCGCAAGGGCCATGTTCGCCGCACCGCAGGCGTGGATCGCCGTTGTGTCGAACAACGGCACGCTGGCATCGTCCGGGGCGATGAGCAGGGAAATTTCGGTGCAGCCGAGGATGACCGCCTCGGCACCGCGCTCGACGAGGTTGCCGATGATGCGCTTGTACTGATCGCGCGATGCGTCGAGGATGCGGCCGAGGCAGAGTTCCTCGTAGATCACCCGATGCACGATGTCGCGATCGTCAGCTTCCGGGGTGAGCACCTCGAGGCCATGCGGATAGGAAAGTCGGGTACGGTAGAAGTCCTGTTCCATCGTGAAGCGCGTGCCGAGCAGGCCGACGCGAACCAGGCCGGCGGCATGGATCGCCGAGGCCGTGGCATCGGCGATGTGCAGCAGCGGAATAGTCACCGATTCCTCGATGGCCGCCGATACCTTGTGCATCGTGTTGGTACAGAGGACAAGGAAATCGGCCCCGGCGGCCTCGAGCGCGCCAGCCGCGCGCGCCAGCACGTGGCCGGCCGCTTCCCAGTTGCCGGATTGCTGCAGGCGCTCGATATCGTGGAAATTGACGCTGTAGAGGATCAGCCGTGCCGAGTGCAGGCCGCCCCGCTTCATCTTGATGTGTTCGTTGATCAACCGGTAGTAGGTCAGGGTCGATTCCCAGCTCATGCCGCCAATCAGCCCGATTGTTTTCATTTTTACCTCGAGTCGGCAAGGGGGCAGGCCAGTGTCATCATTTTTCGCATGCAAGAAAACCGCCAGATGCGGGCAGGAGGGATTGGAGTGATGACGTATCGGCCGGGCGCGATGGCCTGCGCCAGGCGATCCGCGCGATGAGCATGGACTTGTTCGAGTCGATCGGCACCGGGGTCCGCAGCGAACCGTTGGCCCCCGGGGCCATGCTGCTGCGCCAGTTCGCGCGCAATCGTGATGCGCGCCTGTTGGCCGAAATTGACAGCGTGCTGCAGAAATCGCCGCTGCGGAACATGATTACGCCGGGCGGCTCGAGGATGGCCGTGCAGATGAGCAATTGCGGCGCACTGGGCTGGATCAGCGATCGCCGCGGGTATCGTTATGCCACCGTCGATCCGCTGGTTGGCCGGCCGTGGCCCGACCTGCCCGCCCTGCTCGGTGGACTCGCCGCCGAAGCGGCCGCCGTTGCGGGATTCCCGGAATTCATCGCGGACGCCTGCCTGGTCAATCGCTACGAGCCCGGCATGGGCTTGTCCCTGCACCAGGATCGCGACGAGCAGGACTTCGGCGCGCCGATCGTGTCGGTATCGCTGGGTATCCCGGCGCTGTTCCTGTTCGGTGGCGACACGCGCCGCGACAAGCCGCTCGCCATCCCGCTCGGGCATGGCGACGTTGTCGTCTGGGGCGGTCCGTCACGCCTGCGCTTCCATGGCGTGCGCCCGCTCAAGCCCGCCGTGCATCCGCTGACCGGACCGTACCGGTTCAACCTGACCCTGCGCAAGGCGGGTCGATGACACGTTTGGGGTTCGCCGGCGCTTGATTCAAATTGCAGTTTCTACGACGTTCCGCTGCAAGCAAGCGTTTTGATGCTCCCAACGCTCCCCACCGTCACCCCGGCGCAGGCCGGGGTCCAGTGCCATCGGACCGCACGAAGAAGTCGCTGGGTCCCGGCCTGCGCCGGGACGACCAGACGAAAAAGCCCGTTGGGGTGAGCTTGCGAACCCCAACGTGGGAGTGTTCGATCGCGCCGGGACTCGCGGAAAATTTGTCATCGTTTGGGTACGCTGCGCTCCCCGCCAACTCGCGAATGCAGGGCAGGATCTTTCCGGGCACCCGTCAGGCCCTGGTCCAGATCCGCGTATTGAGATTGAGTTCCTCGACGATGCCGGCGAGCAGGGTGAGGTCGTGCCAGAACGTCGCGTACAGCGAAGGTTCGAGCAGGGTGCGGAACAGGCGTGCCTCGAACAGGTTCCTGCCCATGTCGATGGCGACATTGACGCGGGTCCCGGCAAACGAAATGCGGAACGGTCGACCTGTGCGGCGATGGAATTCGAGGATGCGTCGCATCAGGGCCGGGGTGAGGATGTAGCGCGCCTCGATCTGGCTGTCGGAATAGACCACGAAGGCCTGCTCGAACTCGGGGTCCTCGAGCTTGACGATCTGGCCGAAATTCTTTTCCCAGGATTGCAGCAACTGGCCGACCGCGCCGAGCAGTTTTTGCGCGCGATCCGGAAGGACGAAGGTGGCGCCGGAGAAGTTCTTGTTGAAGTCGGCACAGAAAAAGACGCCACTGAAGATCGTGCTGACCGACTCGCGCGTTTCACCCTTGCCCGATTGCACCTGGCGCACCCGTTGTGCGGTGACTTCGGAAAAGCTCATGCGGGTCTTTCCCAGCGTACCCGTGATCAGGTCCTCGCCGCTGAATCGCTCGGGAGGTGCGCCGGGGAAAAGGCGCGATTCGACGAATACCTGCAATGGAATGCCGTCGCCGCTGCGGTAGGTGAGGCCCGGGTCGTAGAACGCGATGAGCGGCTGGATGACGCGTGCCTTGAAGTTCGCGTCATAGTCGATGCGCAGCAAGCCCAGCGCCGCCAGCGCGCCGCCCAGGGTGCCGGCGATGGCCAGGCTGACGAAGATTCCGTACGCCTCGACATGCACGAGGATCCCGGTCAGCAAGGATCCGGCCGGCACGATCAGGGCCAGCCACGCGGCGATGCGCCGGACCACCTGCTTGCGTTCGACCTCGAGCTTCCCGATCTGCGGCACGAGGCGTCGCTGGTAGAACGCCTCGAAATCACCCGCTGCCGCAGCCGACCCCGCGGCCTCGTTCGCGCGCCTGGCTTGCTGCTGTCGCTTGCTGCCGCGTGCCATGGCGTGGCTCAGGAAGTAGCGGGAACCGCGACGTCGACGCGGCCGCGCGCGTCATCCGCCGCAGCGAACAAGGTGCGACGCCGGAAACCGAATGCCGAAGCCACGAGGTTCAACGGAAACAGCTCGACGGCGTTGTTGTAATCGGTGGCGGCGGCGTTGAACGCCCGCCTGGATGCGGCGATGCGTTCCTCGACTTCGTTGAGCGCGCGTTGCAGCTGCTGGAATCCTTCCGCCGCCTTGAGGCCGGGATAGTTTTCGGCGAGGGCGAGGATGCCGGTCATGGCCTGGCCGATGCGATTGTCCAGTTGCACGCGCTCGTTGGTGCCGAGTCCGGCCTGTTGCGCCTGCACGCGCAACTCGGTCACGCGATGCAGGGTTTCGCTTTCATGGCTGGCGTATTGCCTGACCACGGCGACCAGGGTGGGGATCAGGTCGTAGCGCATCATCAATTGGGTGTCGATGCCGGCGAAGGCGTTGTCGACGCCATTGCGCCGGCGCACCAGCAGGTTGTACATGCCGGCCAGGGCCAGGGCGAGTGCGGCCAGGCCGATGCCGAAATAGATCATCTGCGCAGACTCCCAGGCGTTGCATGAAGGCTCGGAAAGCCCATCGGGGTGTTCCCTGACGGGGTCGCTGCAAAGCCTGCCACAGTCGGGGCAGGGTCGACAGATGCCGTTGCCGCTCGAGGCAACCGGACTCCGGGAGCGCTTGCATGGCTGGCCGCAAACACGCATGGTTGCCGGCTCCGAAAGTCCATTGCAGTGCCCACGCCATGCCCAGACACGCCACCGGCACCTTCACGGTCACCCTCAATCCGCTCGATCTGAACGAGGTCGGCGAGGGCGAAACCCGCGGCCGGATCTCGATCAACAAGCAGTTCCACGGCGATCTTGAAGCCACCAGCA
>DAIMYT010000093.1:9366-13103 GCA_036734345.1 Dokdonella sp.
CGACGAGATGCTCAGCGCGATGACCTCGATGAAGGGTTCGGCGGGATACGTGGCCATCGAGCGGGTGGTCGGCAGCCTGCAGGGCCGCCGGGGCAGCTTCGTCCTGCAGCACTCGGGCACGATGAATCGCGGCGAGCCGAGCCTTTCGGTGACGGTGGTGCCCGATTCGGGGACCGGGGAACTCGAAGGCCTGAGCGGGACCTTGGGCATCACGGTTCGTGAAGGCATCCATTGCTATGGCTTCGACTACCAGCTGGGTGGGGACGAATGAGCGGCCCCCGGAGGACGCGAAAACCCGGCGGCCGGAGCCTGGCGCCGTGCGCCCCAAGCCCTGTCATGGCATAATCCGCGACCTTTTTCGCGTCCCGGTGAATGCCGGGACCTCAGCAACCTCCTGGAGTCGCAATGGATTTCCTGATCAGTTCCGCCTATGCGCAAGCTGCACCGGGCGCCGCCGCACCGAACCCCCTGATGTCGTTCCTGCCGCTGATCATCATCTTCGGCATCTTCTATTTCATGCTGATCCGTCCGCAGATGAAGCGGGCCAAGGAACAGAAGGCGATGATCGCTGCCCTGGCCAAGGGCGACGAAGTGCTGACCAATGGCGGCGTGCTCGGCCGCATCGAGGACATCGCTGACACCTTCGTCACCCTCGAAATCGCCGACAAGGTCAGCGTCAAGCTGCAGAAGAGCGCGATCACGGCGGTTCTGCCGAAGGGCACGATCAAGCAGGCTTGAGATCGGCGCGGATATCCCCAATGGCTTGACTGGCCGGGCGCGCACTGCCCTCCGGCGTGCCGCGCGCCTTGCGGCGCTGGTTCCCGGGGCTGTTCGCGCATACGTGTACACAGTGACGATTGATTGATCGGCAACAGCGCAAATCCGGATTGGTACGAATGAACGATTATCCCCGTTGGAAACACATCCTGGTCGCCCTCGTGGCGGTGCTCGGCGTGTTGTTTGCAGTCCCATCGCTGTATCAGAAGCAGCCTGCCGTGCAGGTCCTGGCGAACAAGAGCGGGGTGGTCGACGAGGCGCTCCGCGAGCGCGCTCTGCAGGCCCTGCAGCAGCGCAAGATCGAGTTCCAGGCCGTCGAGATCAAGGATGACCGCCTGCTCGCCCTGTTCGGCAACACCGATTCGCAGCTGGCCGCCGCCGGTGCCCTGCGCACCGATCTCGGCGACAACTACACGGTGGCCCTGAACCTGGCCTCGACCGTGCCGCAGTGGATGCGCATGATCGGCGCCAACTCGATGCCGCTCGGCCTCGACCTCCAGGGCGGCGTGCACTTCCTCATGCAAGTCGACCAGAAGAGCGTGCTGCTCGGCCAGGAACAGCGCTACGTCGATGACATCCGCTCGCTGCTGCGCGAAAAGGAAATCCGCAACGCGAAGGTGGACCGCGGCAACCAGGGGATCGTCATCCAGGCCGCCAACGCCGCCGACCGCGACGCGATCGCTACCGCCATCGGCCGCGACCTGACCGACCTCACGGTCACCGACGGCCCGGCCATTGCCGGTTCGCCCAGCCTTATCGCCAAGGTCAAGCCGGAACGCATCAAGCAGATCGCCGACAACACGATCAAGCAGAATGTCAGCACCCTGCGCAACCGCATCAACTCCCTCGGCGTCGCCGAGCCGCTGATCGTCCAGCAGGGCGACAGCCGCATCGTCGTCGAACTGCCCGGCCTGCAGGACACGGCCGAGGCCAAGCGCCTGCTCGGCGCCACTGCGACACTGGAATACCGCGCCGTCGACGAGAGCGTCAACGCTGCCGACGCCGAGCGCACCGGCTCGGTGCCGCCGGATTCGCGCCTCTATCATTTCAAGGATGGCCGCCCGGCCGTGCTCAAGAAGAAGGTCATCGTGACCGGCGACGAACTGGTCGATGCGTCGAGTGCGGCGGATCCGCAAACCGGCGAGCCGGCGGTATCGGTCGCACTCAATTCCTCGGGCGCGCGCAAGATGCTCGACTTCACCTCGCAGAACGTCGGCAAGGGCATGGCTGTCGTGCTGGTCGAGCGCATCCCTGAAGTCCGCATGGTCGACGGCAAGGAAGTGCGAACCGCGAAGATCGAAGAGAACATCATCAGCCTCGCGACGATCCGCGGCGTGTTTTCCAACAAATTCCAGACCACCGGCCTGGAAAGCATGAAGACCGCTTCGGACCTCGCCCTGATGCTGCGTTCCGGTTCGCTGGCAGCGCCGGTTGACATCGTCGAGGAGCGCGTGATCGGCTCGACCCTCGGTGCCGACAACATCCGCAAGGGCGTCACCGCGGTCATCGTCGGCCTCTTGCTGGTGGTCGGCTTCGTCGCCGTCTACTACAAGATCTTCGGCCTGATCGCCGACGTCGCCCTGATGATGAACCTGGTCCTGCTGGTCGCGATCCTGAGCATCTTCCAGGCCACCCTGACCCTGCCCGGCATTGCCGGCATCGTGCTCACCCTCGGCATGGCGATCGATGCCAACGTGCTGATCTGCGAGCGCATCCGCGAGGAGCAGCGCAACGGCATGACGCCATTCGCGGCCATCCGCGGGGGCTACGAGAAGGCCTGGGCGACGATTCTCGACGCCAACGTCACCCACCTG
The DNA here is from genome assembly GCA_036734345.1 of Dokdonella sp. GTDB lineage: Bacteria > Pseudomonadota > Gammaproteobacteria > Xanthomonadales > Rhodanobacteraceae > Dokdonella. The sequence goes on from DAIMYT010000093.1 coordinate 11,958, forward strand.
ATCGCGGCCTTCGGCCTGATGACCTTCGGTTCCGGCCCGATCCGCGGCTTCGCCATCACGCTGACGATCGGCATCCTCACGTCGATGTTCACTTCGGTGACCGGCACCCATTCGCTCGTCGCATTGATCTTCGGCCGCTCGGCCAAGCTCAAGTCGCTGCCGGTCTGACCTCAGGGATTCATCCATGGAACTCTTCAATCCGAACAGCAAGATCGACTTCATGCGCTGGCGCAAGGTTGCGCTGGGCGTCTCGGCGATCCTCATGGTCCTGTCCGCGGCGATCATCTTCGTGCGCGGCCTCGACTACGGCCTCGATTTCACCGGCGGCGCGAACGTCGAAGTCAGCTACGAAAAGGCCATCGATGTCGCTGACGTGCGTGCCGCGCTGACCGCTGGCGGCTTCGACAAGGCCGTCGTGCAGACCTACGGTGGCACCAACGATTTCGCCATCCGCATCGTCGCCGAGGAACAGGGCGAGACCACCACCGAGGAAGCGAGCGTCGTCGCCAACGACAAGATTGCCGCCAACGTGCTCAAGGCGCTGCGCGCGACGCGACCCGACGCCACCGTCAAGAGCAGCGAATTCGTCGGCCCGCAGATCGGCGACGAACTGCGCAACGACGGCCTCGTCGCGGTGATCTTCGTCATCGCCGGCATCTCGATCTACCTGTGGATCCGTTTCGAATGGCGCTTCGCCGTTTCCGCGGTTGCCTCGGAAATCCACGACACCCTGCTCACCGTGGCGGCCTTCGCCCTGACCGGGCGCGAGTTCGACCTGCCGGCCCTGGCCGCGGTGCTTTCGGTGGTCGGCTATTCGATCAACGACAAGATCGTCGTCTTCGACCGGGTGCGTGAAATCTTCCGTTCCTCGCGCAAGGGCGATCCGGCCGAGATCCTCAACCGCTCGGTCAACTCGACCCTGTCGCGCACGATCATGACCGGCGTGACCACGGCGCTCGCCGTCGGTACCCTGTACTTCCTCGGCGGACCGGCCCTCGAGAACTTCGGCCTGATCATGCTGATCGGCATCTTCATCGGTATCGCCTCGTCGATCTTCTTCGCCAACCCGGTGCTGCTGCTGCTCGGCGTGTCCAAGCAGGACCTGATGCCGGTGATGAAGAACGATCCCGAACTGGAACGGCGCCC
>DAIMYT010000094.1:0-107 GCA_036734345.1 Dokdonella sp.
TTTAGGTTCCAGCGGGGCAACCCGTGAGAGTTCGAGTCTCTCCTTTCGCACCAAATCGAAAGAACCCGATGCAAGTCCTTTAGCGGCAACGAGGGAAAGCGGACCGC
>DAIMYT010000094.1:207-12829 GCA_036734345.1 Dokdonella sp.
CTTTGCCTTTCAAGGGCAAGGAAAGAACCCGATGCAAGTCCTTTAGCGGCAACGAGGGAAAGCGGACCGCCTTTGCCTTTCAAGGGCAAGGAAAGAACCCGATGCAAGTCCTTTAGCGGCAACGAAGGAAAGCGGACCAGCCTCTTGCCTTTCCGGGTAACCTGAATCACGCCGATGCCTGCGTTCTGGCGGTTGGCTGCAGGAGCGCGCGCTGCCCGGCAGGTGGGCACTGCCGCGGGTTGCCCCCTGCCGGCCGGCGCAGCCAAAAACCATTTGCCGTACAGGGTCTTGCGCGCGAAAGGGCCTTTGCCACCGGCGACGGGGGCCAGGCGCGGGCCGCGCAACGCGAAATGCCCAAATCGTACTCCAACCCCTGCGATTCCACGCCACAATGCTTTATGATTGTCGGCTAGCCACGCCCGGCACAAGGTCGGGTTCTGTCGTTTCAAGGAGCATCCATGCAAGTTTCGGTTGAGAACGTCGGCAATCTCGGACGCAAGCTGACTGTGCGCATACCTGCCGCGCGCCTCGAGGATACGGTTCGCAATCGTGTTCAGGAAATGGGTCGCAGCGCGCGCCTGAAGGGATTCCGCCCGGGCAAGGTGCCGACCAAGGTGATCGAGCAGCGCTTCGGTGCGCAGATCCGTGGCGAAGCCCTGTCCGAACTGATCGGTTCGACGTTCCAGGAAGCCGTCAATACCGAGAAACTGCGGCCGGCCATGCAGCCGTCGATTTCGACCAGCGGCAAGCCCGACAACGGCGAAATCGAATACACCGCGACCTTCGAGGTGATGCCGGAAATCGGCGCGCTCGACGTCAGCGGGCTCGAGATCGTCAGGCAGACTTCCGCCGTCGAGGATTCCGATGTCGACTCGATGATCGAGACCCTGCGCCAGCAGCGCCGCAGCTGGAACCCGGTCGATCGCGCCGCCCAGGCAGGCGACATGGTCCTCTTCGAGTTCTCCGCGCAGGCCGCGGATTTCCGCTACCCGGAGACCGATACCGACCGCGTCGGCACCATCGTCGGTTCGAATGCGCTGTTCAAGGACCTCGAAGACCAGCTCGTCGGCCACGTCGTCGACGATGCCTTCGAGGCGGACCTCGATTTCCCGGCCGATTTCCGCATCGAGGGACTGGCCGGCAAGTCCGCTCGCGCAAGCTTCAAGGTCGTGCGTGTGCAGGAGCCGAAATTGCCGGAGCTCGATGATGCCTTCCTCGCGACCTTCGGGGTCAACGAAGGCGGGCTGCCGCGTTTCCGCGAGGATGTGCGGGCCAACCTGGAGCGTGAACTGGCGGCCGCGCTGGCTTCGCGACTGAAGGCTTCGGCCGTCGAGAAGCTCATCGACGCGCACGCGGATCTCGAGTTGCCGCAGGGCCTGGTCGAGAGCGAGGCGCGTGAGCTGGCCCGCCAGTCGGCCGGTGACAAGAAGGAAGCGGTGGCCCACGAGCCGTTCCTGCCCGCCGCGCGCCGTCGCGTGGCCGGCGGCATGCTGCTGGCCGAGATCGCGCGGCAGAACCAGATCCGCATCGACACGCGTCGGGTTTCCGAAGCCCTGACCGCGATTGCCTCGACCTACGAAGAGCCGCAGCAGGTCATTGAACTTTACTCGAAGGATACCCAGTTGATGAGTGGGCTACAGAGCCGGGTCCTCGAGGACCAGGTGATCGACTGGATTGCCCAGAATGCCAAGGTCAGCGAACAGAAGCTTTCCTTCAGCGAAGTCATGCGTCCTGGTGCCTGAGCAGCGGGACAAACGGAGATCCAATATGTCCAGTCTTTCACCGAACCAGGCCCTCAACCTGGTGCCGATGGTGGTCGAGCAGACCTCGCGTGGCGAGCGCGCGTACGACATCTATTCCAGGCTGCTCAAGGAACGGGTGATCTTCCTGGTAGGCCCGATCGACGACTACGTGGCCAACGTGGTCGTGGCGCAGTTGCTGTTCCTCGAATCGGAGAATCCCGACAAGGACATCAACCTCTACATCAACAGCCCGGGCGGCGTGGTCACCGCCGGCCTGGCCATCTACGACACGATGCGGTTCCTCAAGCCTGATGTCAGCACCATGGTGATCGGCCAGGCGGCCAGCATGGGTTCGTTCCTGCTTGCTGCCGGCGCCAAGGGCAAGCGCTATGCGTTGCCCAATTCGCGCGTCATGATCCACCAGCCCTCGGGCGGCACCCAGGGCCAGGCCACCGACATCGAGATCCAGGCCAAGGAAATCCTGTACCTGCGCCGGCGCCTGAACGAGGAGCTTGCCGCCAATACCGGGCAGCCGATCGACCGGATCGAGCGCGACGTCGAGCGCGACCTGTTCTTCAATGCCGAGGCCGCCAGGGAATATGGCCTGATCGATTCGGTACTGGATCGGCGTCCCCACGAGAGCGTGCACCCGGTTTGACCTCCCATCCGCGGCCGAATGGGCCACAGTTTGCGGTTCCGGCCGATCTGGCCGGATACGGCGAAATGCTGTGCTATGCTCGGCCGGCAGTCAGTGAAAACACCCGAGGCGTGGCATGACAGAAGAGCGACAAAGCCGATCGGGCGACGGCGGAAAGATCCTTTACTGTTCTTTCTGCGGCAAGAGCCAGCATGAAGTCCGCAAGCTTATTGCGGGCCCGTCCGTGTTCATCTGCGATGAATGCGTGGAGCTCTGCAACGACATCATCCGCGAAGAGCTGGAAGAGAAGGCTGCCTCGGCACGCAGCCATTTGCCCAAGCCCAAGGAAATCCTTGATGTACTGGACCAGTACGTCATCGGGCAGGCTCGGGCCAAGAAGGTGCTCGCCGTAGCGGTCTACAACCACTACAAGCGCCTGGAGTCGCGCAGCCGCAACGACGAAGTCGAACTGGCCAAGTCCAACATCCTGCTGGTGGGACCGACCGGCTCGGGCAAGACCCTGCTCGCCGAGACGCTGGCGCGCCTGCTCAATGTGCCATTCACGATCGCCGATGCGACGACCCTCACCGAAGCCGGCTATGTCGGCGAGGACGTCGAAAACATCATCCAGAAGCTCTTGCAGAAATGCGACTATGACGTCGAAAAGGCGCAGAGCGGCATCGTCTACATCGACGAAATCGACAAGATTTCGCGCAAGAGCGAAAATCCCTCGATCACGCGCGACGTCTCCGGCGAAGGCGTGCAGCAGGCCCTGCTCAAGCTGATCGAAGGCACGGTTGCCTCGGTTCCGCCGCAGGGTGGGCGCAAGCATCCGCAGCAGGAGTTCCTCCAGGTCGATACGAAGAACGTGCTGTTCATCGTCGGCGGTGCATTTTCCGGGCTCGAGAAGATCATCCAGCAGCGCTCGGAAACGACCGGCATCGGCTTCAGTGCCGAGATCCGCAGCAGCGGCAACAAGGCTGATACCGGCAAGCTGCTCGGCCAGGTCCAGCCAGGCGACCTGATCAAGTTCGGCCTGATCCCCGAATTCGTCGGCCGCCTGCCGGTGGTCGCCACCCTCGAGGAACTCGACGAGCAGGCCCTGGTCAAGATACTGACCGAGCCGAAGAACGCGATCACCAAGCAGTTCCGGCGCCTGTTCGACATGGAAGGCGTGGAGCTCGAATTCCGTCCGGATGCCCTGGCCGCGGTCGCGCGCAAGGCGCTGGAGCGCAAGACCGGTGCACGTGGCCTGCGTACGATCCTCGAACAGGTCCTGCTCGATACGATGTTCGACCTGCCTTCGCTCGAGCACGTGAGCAAGGTTGTCATCGACGAAGCCGTCATCAACGGCCAGGCCGAACCGTACCTGATCTACCAGGGAAACATGCAGGCGCGGGCCGCCGCTGCCGAGTAAACCAGACGCCGGGTAGACCCGGTTTCCCTTGTTAAAGCGGCTTGCAGCCCGCACTTGACCAAACGGCAGCGTACATTCACGCTGCCGTTTGACGTTTGCCGCTGCCGAAAGCCGCCCCAGGATCAGAGAGATGGAAAAACAGAGCAAGACTCCGCCCGCTGCCGCCGATGACGTGATCGAGCTGCCGATACTGCCGCTGCGCGACGTGGTGGTCTATCCGCACATGGTCATTCCGCTGTTCGTCGGCCGCGAAAAGTCGGTGAGCGCGCTTGATGCCGCGATGGAAGCCGACAAGCAGATCCTGCTGGTCGCCCAGCGCAGTCCGGACGTCGACGAACCCGAAGCGGGCGATCTCTATTCGATCGGCACGATTGCCTCGGTGTTGCAGCTGCTCAAGCTGCCGGACGGCACGATCAAGGTGCTCGTGGAGGGCACCTCCCGCGCCGAAATCGTCGGCTTCTCCGAGCGCAACTCGCTGCTCACCGGGCGAGCGCGCGCCATGCATCCGGTCAATACGCGCAACGATCGCGAGATCGAGGTCATTTCGCGCTCACTCGTGTCGCTGTTCGAGCAGCTCGTCAAGCTGTCGAGGAAGATCCCGCCCGAGTTGATGGCCACCCTCGCAGGGCTGGAAGATCCCTCGCGCCTGGCGGATACGATCGCCGCGCACCTGTCGGTGCGCCTGCAGGACAAGCAGCAGGTCCTCGAGACGCCTGATGTCGCCGATCGGCTCGAGCGCCTGATCGCGCTTGTCGATGGCGAGATCGACGTGCAGCAGATCGAAAAGCGTATCCGCGGCAGGGTCAAGTCGCAGATGGAGAAGAGCCAGCGCGAGTACTATCTCAACGAGCAGATGAAGGCGATCCAGAAGGAACTGGGCGATTCCGAGGACGCGCCCAGCGAGCTCGAGGAACTGGCGCGGAAGATCGAGGCTGCCGGCATGCCCAAGGCGACCCTGGCCAAGGCGCGTGCCGAGCTCGGCAAGCTCAAGCAGATGTCGCCGATGTCGGCCGAAGCGACGGTCGTGCGCAACTACATAGACTGGATGGTCGGCGCGCCCTGGAAGAAGCGGACCAAGGTTCGCAAGGACCTGCGCCTCGCCCAGGAAGTGCTCGATGCGGATCATTTCGGTCTCGAAAAGGTCAAGGACCGCATCCTTGAGTACCTTGCCGTGCAGCAGCGCGTGCACAAGATGAAGGGACCGATCCTCTGCCTTGTGGGCCCGCCCGGCGTGGGCAAGACCTCGCTTGGCCAGTCGATCGCCAAGGCGACCAATCGCAAGTTCGTGCGCATGTCGCTCGGCGGCGTTCGCGACGAAGCCGAGATCCGGGGCCATCGGCGCACCTATATCGGCTCGATGCCCGGCCGCATCATCCAGAACATGTCCAAGGCGGGAACGCGCAATCCGCTGTTCGTGCTCGATGAAATCGACAAGATGTCGATGGATTTCCGCGGCGATCCCGCATCCGCATTGCTGGAAGTGCTCGACCCGGAACAGAACAATGCCTTCAGCGACCACTATCTCGAGGTCGATTTCGACCTCAGCGAAGTGATGTGGATTGCCACGGCCAATTCGCTGAACATACCCGGGCCGCTGCTGGATCGCATGGAAGTCATCCGCATTCCCGGCTACACCGAGGATGAGAAGGTCAACATCGCGCTGCGCTACCTGATCCCCAAGCAGCTCAAGGCCAACGGCCTCAAGAGCAACGAGCTGAGCGTGGCCGAGAGCGCCATCCGCGACGTGATCCGCTACTACACGCGCGAATCCGGCGTGCGCAACCTCGAACGGGAAATCTCCAAGATCTGCCGCAAGGTGGTCAAGGAGCTGAGCCTGGCCGCACCGCCGAAAGCCGCGAAGGGCAAGGCGGCGAAGGCCACCGAGGCGAAGGCGGCAGCGCCGAAGAAGCGTGCCAGGATGAACGTGACCGACAAGAATCTCGACCAGTATCTCGGCGTGCAGAAGTTCAATTTCGGGCGCGCCGAGCTGCAGAACGAAATCGGGCTCGTGACGGGGCTGGCATGGACTGAAGTGGGGGGCGACCTGCTCAGCATCGAGGCGACCACGGTTCCCGGCAAGGGCAAATTGCAGCATACCGGCCAGCTCGGCGACGTCATGCAGGAGTCGATCCAGGCTGCGCTGAGCGTGGTCAGGGCGCGCGTGGACAGGCTCGGCGTCGATCCCGAGTTCTACCAGAAGCTCGACGTGCATATCCATGTTCCGGAGGGTGCCACGCCCAAGGATGGTCCCAGCGCGGGCGTCGCCATGTGTACGGCCCTCGTCTCGGCACTGACCAAGATACCGGTGCGCTCCGACGTGGCCATGACCGGTGAGATCACGCTGCGCGGCAGGGTGCTGCCGATCGGCGGGCTCAAGGAAAAGTTGCTGGCGGCCCATCGGGGCGGCGTGGGAACGGTCATCATTCCCGAGGAAAACCGCAAGGATCTCGCGGACATACCGGCCAACGTTACCGAATCGCTGCAGATTCGTCCGGTCAAGTGGATCGACGAAGTGCTCGACATTGCGCTCGAGCATCCGCTGACCCCGAGCGCGCGATCGGAACCACCAGTCGCGGCCGCTGTCGAAGGCGGCAAGCGCAAAGGCGCGGCCGAAGACACGCCTGTCAGGCCGCACTGACGGCGCCATGCGCGTGATCCGGGAGGCAATCCGATCTGCCGGATGATCGGCGCAGGCATTGACGAATGTCGCGTTTTTTGATTTGTGCGGCAACGTCGGTCGATCGCTGAAAGTCGCGCCAATCCTTGTGTTGCGCGGTATCAGGGGCGCTGGTATAAAGGTCACGCCACGATCTGCCATTACCTGTCGTAAGGGCGGATTGCGGGGGGACAACGTCACGCCGGAGGTAAGCCCGCCTCGCTGGTACCGCGTGAGTTGTTCATTCCAATCAAATCCGGGTTGCTGCTCGAAAGGGAGTTGATAATGAATAAAGGTGAATTTGTTGGCGCCGTCGCCGATGCTGCCGATATGACCAAAGCAGATGCCGAGCGTGCGGTTGAAGCGGTGTTCAAGGTGGTCAAGAAAGCGCTGAAGTCGGGAGACAGCATTTCGCTGGTTGGCTTCGGTACGTTCAGCGTGCGCAAGCGCGCGGCGCGCACCGGTCGCAATCCGCGCACCGGCGACACGATCAAGATCAAGGCATCCAAGGTTCCCGCGTTCAAGGCTGGCAAGGGTCTCAAGGACGCGATCAACTGATTTTCCGGGGTGCTTAGCTCAGCGGTAGAGCGTCTCCCTTACACGGAGAGGGTCGGGGGTTCGAAACCCTCAGCACCCACCACCCCGCGCTACCAGCGTCCAGTCGGTTACAATGGCGGACTGTCACGCCGGGGGTAGCGGATAGGATCCGCTCCAATTCGCTACTTCCCAAGCAGGGCGCCCGCGTGGCGCCCTTGCTTTTTCATGCGGAGGCCGGTGGCAGGCCTCCGCCATTCACTGTCGACGGCGCGGCCTGCCCGCTGTCGGCTGCAAACTCAAATCATTAGGCGGTTGCATGCTCCAGGCACTACGCGCAAAAACTTCCGGTCTGATTGCGAAGATTGTTCTTGGCGCAATCGTCATCGCGTTTTCGTTCTTCGGAATCGAATCGTACTTCATCGCCCAGACCGATTCCTATGTCGCCAAGGTCGGCAAGAAGGAAATCTCCCAGCAGGAATTCCGTTCGCGCTACGACGAGTACCGCCAGCAGAAAATGCAGGAGTCGGGTGGCAGGATCGATGCACGGCTTTTCGAGCAGCCCGGCATCAAGCGCCAGTTCCTCGACCAGTTGATCGACGAGCAGGTGCTGCTGGCTGCCAACGAGAAACTCGGCGCGGTCATTCCGGCTGAGCGCCTGCGTACCGAGATCGCCAGGATTCCCGCCTTCCAGCGCGACGGACAGTTCGATCCCAACCTGTACCGCGCGCGACTCTCGGCGGTGCGCAAGACCCCTGTCGCGTTTGCCGATGAAGTGGCCAAGGAATTGGCCACGCGTGAGATCCCCGTGGCCGTCGCTTCGACCGTGTTCGTCACCGACAACGAGGTCAACGACTTTCTGCGCCTGCGCGGCCAGTTGCGGGATTTCCGCTTCGTCACGCTGCCGAAGCCGCAAGCGCCCGACAGCACGGTCAGCGACGAGGAAGCCAGCGCATTCTATGCGGCCCACCAGCAGGAATACATGAATCCCGAGCAGGTGGCATTGAACTACATCGAGATGGATGCGAAGGATCTCGACGTGCAACTCAATCCCGACGAAACCACGCTCAGGGATCGCTACGAGAAGGAGAAGGCGCGGTATGTGACCTCCGAGCAGCGCCAGGCTTCGCACATCCTGGTCAAGGTCGCCGGCGATGGCGGACCCGATGCGCAGAAGAACGCCCTTGAAAAGGCGCAGAAGATCGCTGCCGAAGCAAAGGGTGGCAAGGATTTCGCCGAGTTGGCCAAGTCCTCGTCCGACGACCTCGGTTCGAAGGCGCTGGGCGGCGACTTGGGCTGGCTCGACAAGGGCATGACCGACCCGGCCTTCGAGGATGCGCTCTACAAGCTCGGCAAGGGCGAGATTTCCGATCCGGTCCTGTCACCCGAGGGCTACCATGTCATTCTGGTCCGCGACGTGCGGCCCGGCAAGACGCGCAGTTTCGATGAGGTGCGCGGGGAACTGGCCAAGGAGTACCAGGAGTCCGAACGCGAACGTGCCTACAACGAGAAGTCCGGTCGCCTCATCGATCTGACCTATGCGGATTCGACCTCGCTCGAGCCCGCGGCGAAGGAGCTTGGCCTGACCGTGCAGAAGACGGCAATGTTCTCGCGCCAGGGCGGCCCGGGCATTGCGTCCAATCCCGCCGTGCTGAGTGCGGCGTTCTCCGATGCCGTGCTGGTCCAGGGCAACAACTCCGACAAGATCGAATTGGGCCCGAACCATATCGCGATCGTGCGCGTGGCCGAGCACAAGGCGGCGACGCCCAAGCCGATCGAGGAGGTGCGTGCGGATATCCAGCAGCGCATCATCGAGGAGCGCGCAAGCGCACAGGCCAGGAAAATCGCCGATGAGCAGTTTGCCCGGCTCGAAGGCGGGGAGTCGCTCGACACTATCGCCACCGCGCTCAAGCTGCAGGTCAAGGAAGAACGTGGCATCGGCAGGAATGCAGTCAGCGTCGACGGCGCCCTGGTCAATGCGGCGTTCGAATTGCCGCGCAGCGAAGGTTCCAGCCCACGCTACAAGCTGGTCGGCATGGCCAATGACGAGTTCGCCCTGCTGCGGCTCGACAACGTCGCCGACGCCGATCCAACGGCCGTCGACGCGCCAACGCGCGAAGCGGCACGCAATACGCTGGAGCAGGCGGCAGCCACTTCGGCGGCGCGTGATTTCGTCGCCTCGCTGAGGGCGGGCATGGACATCAAGGTCGCCGAGGACCGCATGTAGCATCGCCCGCCGACGGATGCAGAGAACGAAAAAGGGCCGCATCGCGGCCCTTTTTCTGTTTCGGATCAGGTCGTCCCGGATCCGGCGATTATCGGATTCTGTCCGTCCGCTGCCGGTCTTCAGATGCCGGTCATTCCCACCGTGCTGTAGCCGCAGTCGACGTAGACGATTTCGCCGGTAATGCCTGAAGCGAGATCCGAGCAAAGGAAGGCGCCTGCATTGCCCACTTCCTCCGGGGTGACGTTTCTTCGCAAGGGCGCGCTGGCTTCGACGTGATCGAGCATCTTGCGCAGGTTGCCGACGCCGGAGGCGGCCAGGGTCTTGATCGGCCCGGCGGAAATCGCATTGACCCGGGTGCCTTCCGGACCGAGGTTGTAGGCCAGGTAGCGCACGTTGGCCTCGAGGCTGGCCTTGGCCAGGCCCATCACGTTGTAGCTGGATAGCGCCCGCTCGGCGCCGAGGTAGGTCAGGGTCAGGATCGAGCCGTTCCTTCCCTGCATCATCGGCCTGGCGGCCTTTGCCAGCGCGGCCAGGCTGTAGCTCGAAATGTCGTGCGCGATGGCGAACGCTTCGCGGGTCAGGTTGTCGAGGAATCCGCCCTGCAGGGCCTCGCGTGGAGCGAATCCGACCGAATGCACGAGGATGTCCAATCCGTCCCAGTGGCTGCCAAGGTCGCTGATGACCTGGTCGATCTGGGCGTCATCGCCCACGTCGAGCGGCAACACGATCTCGGAATTGAATTCCCGGGCGGCGTCTTCGACACGGCTCTTTAGCTTGTCGCTCTGGTAGGTGAAGGCGAGCTGCGCGCCTTCCCGATGCATCGCGCTGGCAATGCCCCATGCGATAGAGCGCGTACTCGCGATGCCGACAATGAGCGCGCGTTTGCCTTGCAGAAATCCCATGCTTCCTCCGTTGCACTTCGATGGTCTTCGCCCGCAATCCTCGGTGGGCGCAATGGCGCGCAGTGTAACCGAGTCATCCGGCCGATTGGTCGGCCGCCTCAATACTCCGGCGCACGGATTCGCAGGCGCATGCCGATGCGCAGCGTGGATTTCCTGTCCAGCGAATTCCACTCCAGCAGTGCACCAAGGGACAGGCCATATCGTTCTGCGATCGCCGACAGCGTATCGCCGGCGCGGACCACGTGGACTTGCGGATCGCCGGCCGCGTGCGGCTGCGGTCCACTTGCCGGCACGAGCAATTCCTGGTCAGCACGGAGTTCCGCGCCGGGGGCCAGGCCGTTGGCGGCAGCCAGCAGTTCGATCGGCACGGATGAATCTGTTGCAAGCGTCGCGAGCGGCACCGGCCCATCGGTACGCCACGCCTTCCAGTGCGAACGCCTGTCTTGCGGAACCTTCTGCAACGCCGCATTGAAGGGTTCCACCAGCGGCTTCGGCAGGAGCAGTCGTGTCAGGGGAGCGGCGGTCGCCGCTTGCGGCGCCGCGATGGGGTTGTAGCGTACAAGCTGTTCAAGCGGGATCCCGGCCAGCGTTGCGGCAAGGCGAGGATCGACCGCCGTCGCCAGGTCCAGGACGACCAGGTCATCACTGGCGCCAGGTTGCGGCAGGCTGACGTCGAAGCGGTCCGGATCCGAGACGATGCAGGCAAGTGCGAGCAGGCGGGCCAGATGCTGGTGGGTGGTCGGGCTCAGCCTGAGGCGGGCCATGTCGGCCGCGGACAGGTCCGCACCCTTGCGATCGCCGAGTGCACCCTTGATCCGGTACTCGCCCGCATTGAAGGCCATGCTGGCCAGCCGCCAGTCGGCGAACTGGCGGTCATAGCGCTCCAGCAGGTCGAGGGCGACGCGCGTCGAGGCTATCGGGTCGAGGCGCTCGTCGTAATCCCGGCTGACCCGAAGCCCCCGGTCGATGGCGGTGCGCGGCATCAGTTGCCACGGACCGGTGGGTCCTCTGTTCCTCGCGGGTACCGGCCGGTAATGGCTTTCGACGTAGGGGAGAAGGGCGAACTCGCCTGGCAGGTCGCGTCGCTCGATTTCATCGATGACCAGCAACAGGAACGGCATGGCCTCGCGCCAGTTGGCGCTGAAGCGGTCCTTCGATTTCGTGTAGCGCTGCGCCTGCTTGAGGACGGCGGCATCGTAATCGCAGCCGGGCATGGCGAAGCGGCTGCGCAGGCGCTGCCACGGCGATGCTTGTATGTGGATGGAGCCAGGCACGGCGGGCGTTGGTTGCACCGTCTGCGTCGGCGTCGTCGTGGCGATCTCGTCCGCAGTGGCTGGCGCGATGACCGTCCCTGGCCGCGGCTTCGTCGTCGCACATCCGGCCATCAGTGCAGCCAAGCCGATGACGATGCACGGTGTCCAGCGGCGACCGCTCGGGCGCATCATGCCTGGAACGCGTCCTTCAGGCGGCGCAGTGCGGCAAACCGTTCGATCCGGTCGGCCCCTGCCGGCAGTTGCGCAGCCAGCGAATCGATGAGTGCGGGCGTGTCGATGCGCAGGAAGGGGTTGCAGGCGAGTTCCTCGCCAAGCAGGGAAGGCACGGTAGGCAGGCCGGCCGTACGGCTTGCCTGGGCATTCCGGGCGCGCCGCCGAAGTGCGGCATTGCCGGGATCCACGCCCATGGCGAACGCGCAGTTGGCCACGGTGTACTCGTGCCCGCAGCAGACCTGCGTATCCGCGGGCAGTGCGGCGAGGCGCTCTAGCGATTCGAGCATCTGCGCCGGTGTTCCCTCGAAAAGGCGACCGCAGCCGACGCTGAACAGGGTGTCGCCCGAAAACAGCAGGCCATGGCCATGGTAGGCCACGTGGCTGCGGGTATGGCCGGGCACGGCGATGACCGAAAACCGCAGCGCAGGTTCGCCAATAACGATTTCGTCGCCATCCTCGACGCGATGCGTTGCAACGCCGATCCTCGGGTCGCGCGGCGCATGCACGTCGATGTCGCCATTCTCCCGCAGTGCTTCGACACCACCGATGTGGTCGGGATGATGGTGGGTCAGCAGGATGGCGCGCAGGCGCAGATGCTCGCGCGCCAGGGTCGCCGCAACCGGCCCCGCTTCGCCCGGATCCACGACAAGCGCATTGCCCCGGTCGTCGGCGAGCAGCCAGACATAGTTGTCGTTCAATGCCGGAATCGGCAGCAGTCGCCATGTTTCCATGGGCTGCACTATAACGGGCGCATCGGTGCGGCGATCAAGTCCGCGATTTCCCGACCGCGCGAGCGCCACCAGTGGCGCGGTCGCGCGCAAACGGAGGTTCTTGCGCGGCGCCGGCAGGAGACGATGGCGGCGGGTGGGTCAAGGCAACGCTGATCAAGTGGCGCAATCGTCACGACGCCTGTCTGCGTGCAGATCACGGCGCGCTGGCGCAGATGGACTGGCCGTCCTTCAAGCCAGCGCAACAAAGAGATGCGCGCAGACAGGTATCGCCTAACCGATTGTATTTATT
>DAIMYT010000095.1:0-12756 GCA_036734345.1 Dokdonella sp.
CCCCGAAGCCGCCCTTCACATTGCGGTCCGCCCACGAACACGGCCACGGCTTCCAGACATCAAACAGGCGGAACAGGAAGAAGCCCGCGGCAATCCATGGCCAGCCCGCCGGGAAGACAAGCAGGGGCAGCAAGGTGATCCACTGGCCGACGAATTCGTCCCAGACGATCACGCCTGGGTCGCTGATGTGCAGCCGACCGATGACGACATTCGATGCCCAGACGCCGATGGCGAATGCCATCACGATGAGCAGTACGACTATGGCCAGCGACAGCTCGCGCATGAAAAACCATGGGACCAGTGCCGCCGCCGACCCCGCGGTTCCGGGTGCGAACGGGCTCAGGCCCGAACCGAAGCCGCTGGCGATCCATCCGGCCGGGTGGCCGAACACGGCGCGGCGCTGCGCGCTGTCGAGTTTCACGTGAAGTGCTCCCAGCCGCCGCGCGGCAGCGATATCGGACGACCGTCGGCGTCGAGCACGCGTACGCCCGAGCCTGCGACGACGCGGCCGATGCGGGTAACGCGCACCTCACCACCTGCCAGCGCGGCGTGCATCGCTTCGACGTCGCCTTCGGCCACGGTAAAGGCGAGTTCGTAGTCATCGCCACCGGCGAGTTGCAGTGCCCTGCGCGACGCCGCATCGAAGCATTCGCGCAGGGCGTCCGATGCCGGCACACTGGCCGCGTCGACTTCCATGCCGATACCACTGCACGCGGCGACGTGGCCGAGATCGGCCAGCAGTCCGTCGGACACGTCGATGCAGGCGCTGGCCAGGTCGCGCAGCGAAATCCCGGTGGCGATGCGCGGCCGAGGGCGGTTAAGGCGGTCGATCAATGCCGCACGCGATCGACTGCGCGCATCCGGCTGCTCGTCGAGACTGCGCAAACCGGCCGCGGCATCGCCGGGCGTCCCGCTGACAAAAACGACATCGCCGGCACGCGCGCCATCGCGATGCAGTGCCGTGCCGGCCGGAACGAAGCCGTGCGCCGTGACCGTGACCGTGAGCGGGCCGCGCGTCGTGTCGCCGCCGATCAGCGCAACGTCATGCAACCTGGCCAACTCGAAGAAGCCGTCCGCGAAGCGCGCGACGAAATCCGCATCGGCCGATGGCAGGGTCAGCGCGAGGGTCGCCCAGGCCGGCGTCGCGCCCATCGCGGCCAGATCGCTGAGATTGACCGCGAGCGCCTTCCAGCCGATGTCGGCCGGATCGGTATCGGCTGGAAAGTGCACGCCGGCGACCATCGTGTCGGTACAGACGACCAGTTCGCAGCCCGCTGGTACGCAAACCACGGCGGCATCATCACCGATGCCGAGGCGCACGTCGGCGCGGCTGTGCGCGCAGCGTTGCCTGAGCAGGTTGATCAGTTCGAATTCGGCCATGTCCGGCGGGGCCCGATCGCGCCCGTCAGCGTGCCTTGCCGCGATACTCGACCGTGCGCCATTCACCGGCCAGCTTGTCGAGCACGCCATTGACGTAGGTATGGCCCTGGTCGGCGCCGAAGCGCTTGGTTACCTCGAGCGCCTCGTTGATGATGACCCGATACGGCACGTCGGGCCGATGGCGCAGTTCGTAGGCGGCGATGCGCATGACCGCGCGCTCGATCGGATCGACTTCGGAAATCTCGCGATCGATATGCGTGCGGATGCCGGCATCGAGTTCGGCCAGGTTCCTCTCGACGCCGCGCAGCAGGTCTTCGAAATACTCGAGATCGGCGATTTCCATGTCCTGCTCGTGGCGGAACTGCTCGATCACCTGGATCATGCGGTTGCCGCCGACCTGCCAGGCGTAGATCGCCTGCAGGGCGCGCCGGCGTGAACGCGAGCGCGCGGCGAGGTCGACGCCCTCGGGACGATTCGGATGGTTCACAGCTGTCTCCACAGATCGGTCATTTCCAGCGCCGCGAGCGCGACATCCGCACCCTTGTTGCCATGGCGCCCGCCGGCACGCGCTTCCGCATCGGCGTGCATCTCGACCGCGAGCACGCCATTGAGCACGGGTATCCGGTGTTCGACGGCGACGCGCATGAGCCCCTCCGAGCAGCCATCGGCGACATGCTCGTAGTGACGGGTATCGCCGCGCACGACGCAACCGAGCGCGATGATCGCGGCATGCTTGCCGCCAGCGGCCAGGCGCGCGGCGACGACCGGGATCTCCCAGGCGCCGGGCACGCGCACCAGGTCGATCGCCCCGGCCCCCACGCCGTGCTCGAGCAACGCACCGCGCGCGCCGTCGACCAGCGCTTCGACGATCGTGGGATTCCAGCGGCTCGCGACGATGGCGAAGCGCGCTGCGGGATCGGCGCGCAATGCGCCTGTGAACTCGACCAATGGAGTGCCTCGGAAAATCAGGACGGGCAGCACGACGTGCCCCGGACCTGCAGTTTACCGGAGCGGCCGCCTTCGTCGAATGGCAATCCACCGGTGCCGGGCAGGCACGGCATGCGTCCGGGCATGCGCCCGGACCGCCGCAACCGGCGCGCGCGACTCATCCTTGCCGGGTGCAGGCCCATGCGGCAGCCCGGAATATTCGCTACCCTGCAAAATTCCGGGTAGCCGTGTATCATGCGCGCCCAATTCATCCATCCATCCGCATTGAAGGATATATGACGCAATGAGCAGCACCCTGTTCACCTCCGAATCGGTTTCCGAAGGCCATCCCGACAAGGTCGCCGACCAGATTTCCGATGCCGTGCTCGACGCCATCCTGCTGCAGGACAAGCGCGCCCGCGTCGCCTGCGAAACCATGGTCAAGACCGGCGTGGCCATCGTCGCCGGCGAGGTGACCACGAGTGCCTGGATCGACCTCGAGACGCTGACGCGCAAGGTCATCCTCGACATCGGCTACAACAGTTCCCACGTCGGTTTCGACGGCGAGACCTGCGGCGTGCTCAACCTGATCGGCAAGCAGTCGCCCGACATCAACCAGGGCGTCGATCGCAAGAAGCCCGAAGAACAGGGGGCCGGCGACCAGGGCCTGATGTTCGGCTATGCGACCAACGAGACCAAGGAATTCATGCCGGCGGCGATCTACTACTCGCATCGCCTGGTCGAACAGCAGGCCAGGGTGCGCAAGAAGAAGAACTCGCCGCTGCCGTGGCTGCGCCCGGATGCGAAGTCGCAGGTCACCCTGCGCTACGAGGACGGCGTGGCCGTGGCCATCGACGCCGTGGTGCTCTCGACCCAGCACGATCCGTCGGTCAAGCAGAAGGACCTCATCGAGGCCGTGCGCGAGCACATCCTCAAGCCGGTGCTGCCGGCCAAGTGGCTGCACAAGGGCACCAAGTTCCACATCAACCCCACCGGCAAGTTCGTCATCGGCGGCCCGGTCGGCGACTGCGGCCTGACTGGCCGCAAGATCATCGTCGACACCTACGGCGGCTGGGCCCGCCATGGTGGCGGCGCGTTCTCGGGCAAGGATCCGTCCAAGGTCGACCGCTCGGCGGCCTATGCGGCGCGCTACGTGGCCAAGAACATCGTCGCGGCCGGCATCGCCGACCGCTGCGAGGTGCAGGTCAGCTACGCGATCGGCGTGGCCGAGCCGACCTCGATCTCGGTGACCACCTTCGGCACCGGCAAGATCGCCGACGAGAAGATCGAGAAGCTGATCCGCAAGCATTTCGACCTGCGCCCGTACGGCATCATCAAGATGCTCGACCTGGTCCATCCGATGTACCAGCGCACCGCCAGCTACGGCCACTTCGGCCGCGCGCCGGAACTGGTCAAGCTGGCCGATGGCTCGTCGTTCACCGCGTTCTCGTGGGAAAAGACCGACAAGGCCGAGGCGCTGCGTTCCGACGCGAAGCTCAAGTAACTCCGTCCCTGGGACCGCCGGCGGGTTCCACCGGCGATCCCCATCGCTTAATCTGGATGATCGAACGGCGCTGCCCGGCTTGTGGCAGCGCCGGCCCATCACCTGGAAACTGCATGTCCCTTTTCCGATCGCCCCGCGCGCGCGCGCCTTCCCTGTTCCTGTTGACCCTGGCCGGCCTGCTGCTCGCCCATGTCGCGGCGATTGCAGCCCCGGTCGAACCGCCCCTGGACCTGCTGCTTTCGGACCAGTCGCGGCTGGTCAGTGGCAAGGTCACCGAAATCAACCCGGCCGGACGTGTCGTGTTCGAACGCGCGCACGTATTCAGCGACTACACCGACGTGCCCGAGATGATCGACGTGCGCGTGTCGCCATCGGTGCTCGAGTCGGTGGCGATCGGCGAGCAGCATGTGTTCGCCTACTCGATGACCCATCGGGACAAGCTTGCACCGGCAGGCGTCTCGCTCAATCGCGATGGAGCGATACTTGTTTCCAGCTCCGGCATCGAACCGGCGCTTTTCGCCGACACACCGGCCCTGCGCAGCATCCTCAAGGCTGCCGCCAGCGAGCATGGCCGTGCAAGCCGAGGCCTGCTCGATCTCCTGGTCAAGGCCCTGGCCGGCGAGGACGCCGCGGTGCGCGCGCTGGCCGCCGGCCAGATCGCGCTTGATCCGGCCATGAGCGGGATGCTGAATGCGAAGGATCGCAAGATCGTCGAACGCCTGGCACGCAATCCGGATGCCCCGCCGGCCACGCGCAGCCTGCTGCTGCTGGCCGCAGCCGAGCGCCCGGGCGAATTCGGCAAATGGTGGAGGGAAGCTGCCGAGGAAGTACTGGCATCTACGCCGCTGGATGGATATCCTTCTGGTACCATGGACCCGACCAGCCTCGTGCTGCTCGCGTTCGATGTATTCGATATCCGCGAGGTCCTCGCACCCCGGGATTCTCTCGCTCGCTGGCTTCGCAGTCCGAACAGACTCTTGCTGGAGCGATCCAATGCTGCGCTCGGGAGGGG
The DNA here is from genome assembly GCA_036734345.1 of Dokdonella sp. Taxonomy (GTDB): domain Bacteria; phylum Pseudomonadota; class Gammaproteobacteria; order Xanthomonadales; family Rhodanobacteraceae; genus Dokdonella. Next base: position 4,824 of record DAIMYT010000095.1, read on the forward strand.
ATTCCCGGCATGGCAACGCCAGGCAATTGGGGAGGCATTGGCGGACCCTTCCTTGAACCGCGAATCACGCAAATATCTCGACGATCAGTTGCGGCGCCTCGACCCGGAGCAATCCGGCAAGGCCACGCAATAGCAGGGACCCGAGTGATCGATCATTGACAGTCCGGCCGAGCGGCCCGGCTTGTTGAAGCGCAAGAACGACCCGAATCTTGATGAGGAGCCTTCAACATGCATTTGCGATACCGATTCACCATCCTGGGCGCGGCAGCTTTGCTCGCGCTCGGCGTCACCGCCGAAGCAGCCAGCCCGGCTCCCGAGGTCATGCACGCAACCCGTTTCGACGTTTCGGCTCCGATGCGCGACATCGTCCGCATGATGCCCCCGGCCGCGCCGATGGGCGGCGGCACCGAAGAAGAACCCTACGAAATCCCGAATATCCTGATCAAGCCGCGCAACCAGACCAACTGGCTGGTGCCCGACTACTCGCGCGCGCAGACGGCGCCATCCGGCACGTTGGCGCCCCCGGTCGACATCCAGTTCGATGCGATCACCCAGGCCACCTCGGGTTGCGGCTGCCTGCCCCCCGACACCAACGGTGATGTCAGCGACCAGCACTACATCCAGACCACCAATGGTGCCTGGGCCGTCTACAACAAGACGACCGGCGCAGTCGTGCAGGGTCCGACTCCCGGCAACTCGTTCTATGTAGGCTTCGGCGGCAAGTGCGAAACGACGAATTCCGGCGATCCGACGGCGCTGTGGGATGCCCAGGCCAAGCGTTGGGTCATCAGCCAGTTCGTGACCACCGCGCCGTTCGCCCAGTGCGTCGCCGTCTCGAAGACCTCGGATCCCCTGGGCCAGTACTACCGCTATGAGTTCCAGTGGCCGATCTTCGGCGATTACCCGAAGATGGGCGTCTGGACCGAGGACAACCGTCGACAGGACGCCTACACACTGATCACCCACGAATTCGGCGCCACCTTCGAAGGTGCTGCGCTGATTGCAATGGAGCGCGACAAGATGATCGCGGGTGATCCGAGTGCGGCGGTCGTGCGCTTCCCGGGCTTTGATGCCTACGGCGTGCAGCCGGTCCACCTCAGTGGCCTGATTGCCGCACCGGCCGGCTCCTGCCCGTCCTTCGTCCATTTTGATTTCGCCACCAGCCAGTACCGCTTCTGGGACATGTGCATCGACTGGACGACTCCTGCGAATACGACGATTTCGGCCAGCCCGACCCGCGTCGACGCCGATGCATTCTTCCCCTATTTCAACGACATCGCCCAGCAGGGCACCGCCAGCACGCTCGATTCGTTCGGCTCCAACACGATGTACCGGGCCACGGCGCGCGCGTTTGACATCACCGCGCCGACCCGCATCTCGCTGGTCGTCAACCATGTCGTCGAAGGCAATACCCAGCAGGCCGGCATCAAGTGGGTGCACTTCAACCTGAAGCCTGTCACCGAGCCGACCGGCGTCGTCGATCGCATCTTCGGCGACGGCTATGAAGGCACGCCCCTGCCGACGATCGTTCCACAGACCCTGACCACCAAGACCCTGGTCGACCAGGGCACGTTCTCGCCGGACGGCGATTCACGCTGGATGGGCGGCATCGCCATCGATGGCAGCGGCAATATCGGCCTCGGCTATTCGAAGTCGAGTTCGGCCCTGAACCCAAAGATCATGGTCACCGGCCGCACCGCCAGCGATCCGCCCGGCATCATGCGCGATGAGCAGGCCTGCGTCGGCGGCACCACCGGCTCGCAGACCAGCACCAGCGGCCGCTGGGGCGACTACTCCTCGATGAGCGTCGACCCGGTCGACCAGTGCCGGTTCTACTTCACCACCGAGTACCTCGCCACCACCTCGAGTTCGTCTTGGCGCACCCGTGTCTGCTCGTTCACGTTCCCGGGCTGCGGCACCGCCGATTTCGCCCTGGTCAACGAGACACCGGCCCGCGTCGAAGTCTGCAGCGCCACCGCTGCGGGCGATCCGACCTGGGATATCCGCGCCGGCGTGCTCAACGGCTTCAACGGGGCGGTGAACCTCAGCGCGGTCGGCAACCCCGGCGGCACCACGGCCAACTTCTCGGTGAATCCGATCAACGCCCCGGGCAACAGCGTGTTGACGCTGACCGGCGGCGCGGCGGCTGCGCCCGGCGAGTACGCGTTCACGGTCAATGGCGTCAGCGGCCCGCTGACCCGTTCCACGGCACTGAGCCTCGGCATATCGGCGAGTGCAGCGGCCGCACCGACCCTGAACAACCCGGCCAACAACGCGACCGGCATCAAGATCCTGCCGACGCTGAGCTGGACCGCGGTCACCGGCGCCCTGAACTACACCGTCGAAGTGGCCAGCGACATGGCCTTCACCAACATCGTGGCCAGCGCCACGGTGGTCGGCACTACGTGGAAAGTGAGCACCGCGCTCAGCGAAAGCACGCAGTACTACTGGCGCGTCACGCCGAGCAACTACTGCGGTGCCGGCACCAGTTCGCTGGTCTTCACGTTCACGACCGGACTGATCGGCCAGTGCCCGAGCGGAACGGCGCTGACGCCGCTGTACTCGGACGACTTCAATGCCGCCGGCAACAATGGCTGGACCACGGTCGGTACCGGTGCCGCAACCTGGACCAAGCAGACCCCCGCGACCACCACCGGCCTGACGACGCAGGGCTGGGGCATCCCCAACAATGCGACGACCAGCGACCGGGGCCTGGTGACGCCGTCCATCGCGGTCCCTGCCAATGCGCAGGAAATCTTCATGACCTACCAGACCTACCACAGCTTCGAGGACGATGGTCCGACCGGCTGCTGGGACAACGGCACGCTCGACATCAAGGTCGGCGCAGGTGCGTTCACCTACCTGCAGAACAGCCGCCTGTTCACCGATCCCTACGATGGCGTGGTTTCGGCCGGTGAAGCCAATGCCGGTGCGCTGGGCTGGTGCCATGCGCCCACGCCGTTCCCGGTCACGACGCCCAAGGTCTCGGTGGTCGACCTCGAGGGCTTTGCCGGTCAGTCCGTGCAAGTCCGCTTCCGCGCCGTCACCGACTCCAACACGACGGCGACCGCGCCCAACGGCATGTACATCGACAACTTCAAGATCGAGACCTGCCAGCCGACTCCGTAAGGGGCCAGGCTTCACCGCAACACCAGACGGGCCGCTTCGCGGCCCGTTTTTTTTGCCTCGTTCTCCGGCCGTGCCCACCGGAGTCGGGCTTCGCGAGATGATAGGCGAAGGTCTGTTTTACCCCAGCCGTTCCCGCTGAGCCTGTGGAAGGGCGGTCCCACGTCCTCGATCCACTGAAGCCACTTCCGGCCGTGAGCGTTTTCCGGGTCTCCGGCAGGGCCATCCCGCGCCGTCAAAGACAAACTCTCGACCGGCCGGTATCGCCCGCGAGCGGCGCGAACCGGCTTTCGCGATCACGCCAGGATGCACCACGCATTCCGACCGCGCGGCACATTGCCGCAGCCTTGCGCCGACCCGCTTGCAGGCTCGACGGAGTGGCTGAATTGGCCTGGCCGTCGTATGCGCCGTGGCCCCGTTCTTGCTTCGATCTGGCAGGCGCGCATATCGCGCCCGGTGGCCTTCCGATGTGCGGGAGTCCGCACGCAGCACATCCGGTCAATCACACACTGCAACGAGATCTTCGATGAACCGCGACATCCATGAGATCGAACCACCCGTGCTGGCCGACGCTGCCGCCCTGGACGCCTATCTCGGCACCTATCCGAATCTCTACGCCGAGCGCAGCTATCCGGCGATCAGCCTGGATTCGTGGCTGGCCTTCGGCGAGGATGCCGGCGAGCCGGCCTATGCGACCGCACGACGCCTCGGACTGCCGCTCGTGCGACTCGAGCATATCCCGGCAGAAGCCGACGCACTCGGGCTTGTACCGCCGGATCTGGCGCGCCGGCTGCGCGCCATCCCGCTGCGCGTATGCAACGGCATGGTCGCCGTGGCCATGGAAGATCCCGGCGGTCCCGACGCGCAGCGCCTGCTCGACTTCCTCAGCCGCGAGCGCGTGCTGCCCCTGGTCGCATCCCCGCTGCAGATCCGCGAGGCGATCGCGCGCCACTACGACCAGGTCGAGGATCGCGCGATGGCCCGTCAACTCGGCATCGATGCGAGCATCATCGACGGGCAGTCCCCGAGCGAGCAGGAGGCGCAGCGCCTCGCCCTCGAGATGCCGGTGGTCAGCATGGTCTATACCCTGATCGCCGACGCCGTCGCACGACGCGCATCGGACATCCACCTGCGTCCCGGCGAAGATGCCACCGACGTGCTCTACCGGATCGACGACGAGCTGGTCCCGGTGCGCCGCCTTGCCCGCGCACTGAACCCGGCCGTGGTCAGCCGCATCAAGGTGCTCGCCGGCATGAATCTCGCCGAGCACCGGCGGCCCCAGGATGGCCGCACGACCTTCCATCTTGGCGACCGGCAAACGGTGGACCTGCGCATCTCGCTTCTGCCGACCGTGTTCGGCGAAAGCATCGTCATTCGCCTGCTCGATCCCTCCGAAAGCCTGTGGACCCTCGACCAGCTCGGCCTCAGCCAGGGCGACCGCCAGCGCATCACCGACGTCATGGCGCGCAGCCATGGCATGTTCCTCGCCACCGGGCCGACCGGCTGCGGCAAATCAACGACGCTTTACGCGATGCTGCTCGAGCTGCGCAAGCAACGCATCAACATCCTCACGATCGAGGATCCGGTCGAGTTCCATATCCCCGACATCCAGCAGATGCAGGTCAATCGCGCCGCCGGCTTCACCTTCGCCAGCGCGATGCGCAACTTCCTCAGGCATGATCCCGATGTGATCATGGTCGGCGAGATCCGCGATCGCGAAACCGCCGATATTGCGGTCGAAAGCGCGCTCACCGGCCACCTCATGCTGAGCACGCTGCACACGAACACGGCAGCCACCACGATAACCCGCCTGCTCGACCTCGGCGTCGAAGCGTATTTGCTGCGTGCCTCGCTGCTTGGGGTGATCTCGCAACGGCTGGTGCGCCTGACCTGTCCGCACTGCCGGATCGAAGAAGAAGTCGATCGGCATGTGCGCGAAGAACTCGGCGTCGGTGCGGAGGAAGTGTTCCAGACCGGTCGCGGCTGCCACCACTGCGAAGGTCTTGGCGTGTTCCGCCGCCAGGCCGTTTACGAGCTGATGGTAATGACGCCGCGCATGCGACAGCTGATCGTTCCCGGTGCCAATGCCGACGCCCTGCATGCGGCGGCGGTCGCCGAAGGCATGATTCCGCTTACCCAGGCCGCCGTCGCCCTGGCGCGCAGCGGCGTGATCTCGCTGGCCGAGGCGTGGCGGGTTCGATCGGATTGAGTCTCGCCTGGCGTCGATGAACAGGTGTGGACTGCGCACGGGATTGAGCACGACATGGCACGTCAGTTCCGGCGGGCAAGCATCCGCGTCGACAAGGATCGCCTCGAAGCACCGCTGGAACAGATGACCCGTGCGCCAGTGCATATCGAGTCGATGCGCAACCGGGTCGTGCCTGCCGTCGGAACATTGCGCGCGGCCATGACCTGAACGAAGCGGGCCAAAGCATATCCTTTCATCGCGAATAAGCGATATACTATGGCCCCTCTCGCTGCCGAGGGGCGCTGCAGGTCAGTTCCTGATACGGAACCGGACACAGGCTCGGCACGCGATTCCAGTGAAACGGCGCCCGCCCCAATTGAACGGAGCGAACCGCATGAATGCCGTCGTAAAGAACACCCCGAACACCGATTACAAGATCGCCGACATCTCGCTGGCCGAATTCGGCCGCAAGGAGATCGACATCGCCGAGCACGAGATGCCGGGCCTGATGTCGATCCGCAAGAAGTACGCGTCGAGCCTGCCGCTGAAGGGCGTGCGCGTGACCGGATCGCTGCACATGACGATCCAGACCGCCGTGCTGATCGAGACCCTCAAGGACATCGGCGCCGACGTGCGCTGGGCGTCGTGCAACATCTTCTCGACCCAGGACCATGCCGCTGCCGCGATCGCCGCGACCGGCACGCCGGTGTTCGCCTGGAAGGGCGAGACGCTCGAGGAATACTGGGACTGCACGCTCGACGCGGTCACCTTCCCGGGCGGCAAGGGCCCCGAACTCGTCGTCGACGATGGCGGCGACGTCACCATGCTGATCCACAAGGGTTACGAACTCGAGAAGGGTTCGAAGTGGGTCGACGAGCCGGCTTCCTCGCACGAGGAACAGGTGGTCAAGAACCTGCTCAAGCGCGTGGCGAAGGAGCGTCCGGGCTTCTGGACCAACGTGGTCAAGGACTGGAAGGGTGTCTCCGAAGAGACTACCACCGGCGTGCATCGCCTCTACCACATGCTCGAAGCCGGCAAGCTGCTGGTTCCGGCGATCAACGTCAACGACTCGGTGACCAAGTCGAAGTTCGACAACCTCTACGGCTGCCGCGAGTCGCTGGTCGACGGCATCAAGCGCGCGATGGACGTGATGCTGGCCGGCAAGCTGGCCGTGGTCTGCGGCTACGGCGATGTCGGCAAGGGCTGCGCGCACAGCCTGCGCGCCTACGGTTCGCGCGTGGTCGTCACCGAGATCGATCCGATCAATGCGCTGCAGGCCTCGATGGAAGGCTTCGAGGTCAACACGGTCGAATCGACGCTCGGCCGTGGCGACATCTATGTCACCACCACCGGCAACAAGGATGTCCTCACCATCGAGCACCTGAAGTCGATGAAGGACCAGGCCATCGTCTGCAACATCGGCCACTTCGACAACGAGATCCAGGTCGATGCGCTGAACAAGCTGGCCGGCGTGAAGAAGATCAACATCAAGCCGCAGGTCGACAAGTACGTGTTCCCCGATGGCCACGCGATGTTCCTGCTCGCCGAGGGCCGCCTGGTCAACCTCGGTTGCGCCACCGGCCATCCGAGCTTCGTCATGTCCAATTCGTTCTCGAACCAGACCCTGGCGCAGATCGACCTGTGGGCGAACAAGGACACCTACGAGCCCAAGGTCTACATCCTGCCGAAGAAGCTCGATGAGGAAGTCGCGCGCCTGCACCTGGAGAAGATCGGCGTCAAGCTGACCAGGCTGAGCAAGGAGCAGGCGGATTATCTCGGCGTGCCGGTCGAAGGCCCTTACAAGCCCGAGCACTACCGCTACTGATCCGATAGCACCTATCCGGCGGACGCAATGTCCGCCGGAACCGGCCTGGCGTCGCCTTCGGCGAGTTCGGTCCGGTTCCTTCCCGAATGCTTGGCACGGTACAAGGCGCCATCCACGGCGAGATAGAACGCGTCGGAGTCGGCATGGCGCGCGGCATCGAAGCTGCCGCAGCCGATACTGACCGTCACGCCTGCCTGGTTGCCGTCGAATGAGAGCGGCTGCGACTCGAGGTCCTGGCGGAAGCGCTCGGCGCGTTCGAAGGCCGTGTCGCCATCGCCATCAAGCACGACGCCGAACTCTTCGCCTCCCAGCCTGGCGATCACATCGCGCGGCTGATTGAAATGCTCCTGCAGGCGCTTCGCCATGGCGGACAGGCAGGCGTCCCCGGCGACGTGGCCGAAGCTGTCGTTGACGCGCTTGAAGTGATCGATATCGAGGATCAGCAGCGCGGCCCGACCGCCCCGCTGTGCCCGCAGGATGGCGCTGGCGAGCGCGTCGGTAAAGGCACGCCGGTTGGCGATGCCGGTCAGGCTGTCGAGCAGGCTCTGTTTTTCGAAAAGGTCGCGTTGCTCGCGCAGGTCCACCTCGAGTTCGAGGCGCGTGTGGTATTCGCGATGGCTGCGGCCCAGCACCAGCAGCATGTAGGTCATGTACACCGACCACATCAGGCCGACGCCTGGCGCGACACCCGACCAGAGCAGGGCCAGGCTGGGCAGCATGACCGAGCCGATCGCAATGGCACCCGGAAGGCGGCGCATGCACATGGAATGCGCCAGCGCCATGCCGAACGCGCC
>DAIMYT010000096.1:0-12624 GCA_036734345.1 Dokdonella sp.
ACGACCGGCGGCCGCGCGCCGCCGGATCCCAACGGAGAAAACCATGAGTGAACCTGCGACCCCGTTCAAGCCCAAGAAATCCGTAGCCCTTTCCGGTGTTGCCGCTGGCAATACCGCGCTGTGCACGGTGGGCCGCAGCGGCAACGACCTGCACTATCGCGGCTATGACATCCTCGATGTCGCCACAACCTGCGAGTTCGAGGAGATCGCCTATCTGCTCGTCCACGGCAAGTTGCCGACCCGGGCCGAGCTTGTCGCGTACAAGGACAAGCTCAAGTCGCTGCGCGGCATCCCTGCGGCGCTGAAAGTGGCACTCGAGCAGATTCCCGCCTCGGCGCACCCGATGGACGTGATGCGCACCGGCGTTTCGGCTCTCGGTTGCCTGCTGCCGGAAAAGGACGACCACAATCATCCGGGGGCGCGCGACATCGCCGATCGCCTGATGGCGTCGCTCGGTTCGATCCTGCTCTACTGGCATCACTTCGCGGTCAACGGCAAGCGCATCGATGTGGAAACCGACGATGACTCGATCGGCGGCCACTTCCTGCACCTGCTGCACGGCAGGCCGCCGGGCGAGCAGTGGACCAGGGCCATGCACACCTCGCTGATCCTCTACGCCGAGCACGAATTCAATGCATCGACCTTTGCCGCGCGCGTCATCGCCGGCACCGGCAGCGACATGTATTCGAGCATCGCCGGCGGCATCGGCGCGCTGCGCGGACCCAAGCACGGCGGCGCCAACGAGGTCGCGTTCGAGATCCAGAAACGCTACGACTCCGCCGACGAGGCCGAGGCGGACATCCGCGCGCGCATCGAGCGCAAGGAGATCGTGATCGGCTTCGGCCATCCGGTGTACACGGTCAGCGACCCGCGCAACGAGGTGATCAAGGAGGTCGCGCGCGACCTCTCGAAGACCCAGCAGAACATGAAGATGTTCGACATCGCCGAGCGCCTCGAATCGGTGATGTGGGAAGCGAAGAAGATGTTCCCGAACCTCGACTGGTTCAGCGCGGTGAGCTACCACATGATGGGCGTGCCGACCGCCATGTTCACGCCGCTGTTCGTGATCTCGCGTACCGCCGGCTGGAGCGCGCATGTGATCGAACAGCGCACCGACGGCAAGATCATCCGCCCGAGCGCCAACTACACCGGCCCCGAGGACCTGAAGTTCGTCCCGATCGACAAACGCTGAGCCTGGCTTCCACGAAAAAGCCGCGCACTGCGCGGCCTTGTTCCGGCAGCGACCGGCATCTCGTTCGCTGCCGTGCGGACGCCTGCGAGCGCAGGCGTCCGTGGATTGCGGTCATTCGAATGAATTGCGCATCACGCGATCTTCATAGAGGACCTGGCCACCGTCGCCCACCGCCACCACCGCGCCGTCCTTCACGCTGAGCGCGATCAGGGCCCTTCCCTGGGCATCCTGGTAGCCCGTTTCCCAGGTCACGCCGGCGTCGTGCGTTTCATGGATCGAGCCATTGAACGACACGGCGTACCAGTGCTGCGCGTCGCGGTGGTCGATGTCCATCAGCAATTCGTTGTTTGGCGTGGGACCCAGCAGTTGCCAGGAGTCGGCGCCGTCGGACGTCACGTACAGCTCGTTGTCCTGGGTCGCCACCACGCCGTGCTGGGCATCGAAGAAGTCGGCGGCGTAGATCCGGCTATGCGGAAACGTCAGCAGGGTCCAGTTCAATCCGCCATCGACCGTGCGTGCGACGTTGCCATGCGATCCCGCGCCGGTAGTGATGCCACCGCTTGCAAACCCGGCCTGGCTGGTCGGGAAGTGCAGTTTGCTGAAGTAGACCTGGAACGGCGCCGGATAGACCACGGTCCAGTCGTTGCCGGCATTGTCGCTGTAGAGCAGGTCGGCACCCTTGAGCAGGGAAATGTGTTGCTGGTCGAACCAGTGTGCATCGAATATCGAGTTGTCGAAGCTGCTCAGGTTGCCGAGTTCGGTCCAGGTCAGGCCGGCGTCGGCGCTGCGATAGAGGCCACGCCGCGCGGCATAGAGCACGTCCGCACTTTCGGCATGCGCCCAGAGCAGGCTTTGCTGGAGGTCGGTCGACCGGACCTGCCAGCTCAGCCCGCCATCGCTGGTCGTCATGACGTTGCTGAAAGCGCAGGTCGCAAAGCCTTCGGGCGTGCTGGAGAAATCCACGTCGGTTGCGTCGCAGGTCCCGTCGACCGAAGCCACCAGCCAGTCATTGGGCGCAGCGGCGAACGACAGCGCGCTCCAGCCAAGCAGCGCACCAGCCAGTGCGCAGTTCATTTTCATCCGCATTTCATTCTCCACGTCGCTTTGGGGGCAGGTCGCCGCAGGCGGCACCTGTAGGGGCAAGGAGGACAGGGCGAACCGTGACTGCCGCTTGCGCATACCGGGTCCGGCACGCGGGCAAGCGGCCCCGTGGGGGCCTCCTCTGCACGCACACTAGCGGCGGGCGTCGTGGCGGGCGTTACGTTGGCACTACAAAGTCGCTATGAATTGCCTGCGACTGCGTGATGGAAAGGGATTGTTCAGGCGGGTGGCGGATCTGCCAGGGCCGCGGGCATGCGCCGCTCCCCGGCGAGCAGGGTGGCCTGTTCGACCGCCTGCTGCCAGGCGCGGGTCTGGCCGGTGGCATGGAAAAGCCGGACCTGCAGCATGGCACTCGGATAGTCGGTGCTTGCCCATGCCGCGATGCGCCCGACCAGTGGCGTGGATTCGTCGATCCGGCCACTGGCAAGCAGGCGGCGGGCCCATGCATCGACCGTATCGACGATTTCCGCCGGAATGCCGCGTGCTTCCGCCAGCGAGGCTGCACGGCCGAAGAGCTCCGCGGCATCCCCCGGCCTGCCGGTGAACTCCGCCCATTCCGCCAGCGCCAGTACGTGCGCGGGCAGGCTGTCGTCGAAGACTCTATCGCCCGCCTTGAGGCCGAGCTCGCGCGGCGGATTGTCGGGGTCGGCTTGACCGCTGCCGATCAGCGCGCGCAGGTAGGTCAGCGCGGCGCGCGCGCGCCAAGCGTCGTGGGGATCTGCGGGCCAGGCGGCCAAGGCCTGGCGGCCGGCGACGACCGCGTCGGCGTCACGGTGTTCCTGCCAGGCGATTTCGGCTTCCATCGCCCGCAGGCGGCCGAGCGATGCGCCATCGGTTGCCTGGGTCGGCGGGTCGACCGCGCGCAGGGCGTCGCCGGCGCTCTTTTGCCGGCCAAGCGCCAGGTAGGCCTCCGCCAGGCCGACTGCCAGATGGATGCGCTGGGTGGGGTCGCGGACCTTGTCGCCGAGCGCCCAGCCACGTGTTGCCGTCTGCAGGGCTTCGCGCCATTGCAGCAACGATGCCTGCACGTTGCCGAGGCCGATCAGTGCGGTCACCTGTTCGTTGATCGCGCCGAGCCTGGCAAATCGGGCCGAAGATTCGAGGAAGAACGGCAGCGCCTGCGCCGGGCGTGCCCTTTCGCTCTCGAGCGCACCGATGTTGTTGTCGACCCGGGCGATGCCGAGTTCATCGCCGATCTTGCCCAATTCGATTCGCGCCTGGCCGAGATCGGCGAGCGATTCGTCGAATTTCTGCAGGGCACTGCGCGCCGCGCCACGACCGTTCAGGGCGCGACCCAGCTCTTCGGTGAATGCGCCGGCCCGGGCAATTCCTGCCGCGTCGTCGAAGTCGCGCTCGGCTTCGGCGAAGCGGTCGAGGTGCCCATACAGTGCGCCGCGTGCGCACAGGACCTGGGCATGCAATTGCGCATCGTCGTGCATCGCCGGTTCCCGCAACAGCCGGTCGAAAGCCGCCTCGGCGCTGGCGAAGTTGCCCGCGCGCGAGTCGATCTGGCCCAGGCGATAGCGCACGGGGGCTGGCGCGGCGTCATCCGCCGGCGAGCCATCGAGCAGGATTGCGCGGGCGGCATCAAGCTCGTTGGCCAGCAGGGCCGCCTGCGAGCGTTGCAGCCGCGTCTGCAGGCTGGCCTCGGAGGAATTGCGTTTGTCGCCAGGCAGGCGACCGAGCGCAGCGGTCAGCAAGTCGGCTGCGGAGCGCGCGGCCTGGATGGGGTCGTCGTTTTCCGCGCTGGCGTGGTGCGCGAAGCCATCCGGCGCCTGCGCATCCAGCGTCACCCGCCATCGGGATCCGCTCTGGACCGCGGTGCCGCGCACGACCAGATAGCCCGCCAGGGTGGAACGGTCGTCGCCATTCGCCAGCAGTCCAAGGACTGTTTCGCTCTGCAGCGCGCCGAGTCCCGCTTCGCGGAGGCGATGGATGACCAGGTCCATGGCACCAAGCCGCAGCCAACTGGCATCCGCCGATCCGTTGACTTCGAGCGGAAGCACGACCGCGCGCGGTGCGACCGCTTCGCTCGGCGGGCCGTGACCGGCAGTGCCGGCGTCGCCAATGCGATGAATGAGCAAGGCAACGCCTGCCACGGCGAGCGCCAACGCGGCCAGCCAGAGAAGCGGCCGGGTTGGGCGTCCGCCGGCCTCGCTCATTGGCCGGGGTTTGCCTGATGGCTCCGGGGGTGCGTTGTTGCCGGGCACTACCGGCGCGGCTTCGATCGCCGCAACCGTGGATGCAGCGGGATCCGCCGCCAGCGTGTCGGCCGAAAGTTCGATGGCTTCGGTTGGCGCGACCCAGCGGTAGCCGAATCCGGGTACGGTGCGGATGACCTGCTGGACCTGGCCGTCATCGTCGAGCGAGCGACGCAGGCGCAGCACGACCTGGCCGAGCTGGGCATCGGAGACGCCGGTGTGTCCCCAGCCTACGCCGACCAGCTCATCGCGGTTGCAGGCGCGGTCTCGGTGCTCGAGCAGGTGCAACAGGCAATTGAAACTCCGGCGCGGAAGCTGGACGAGCTGGTCATTGCGCCAGAGTTCGCGGCTTTCCGGATTCAGGCGAAAGGTGCCGAAGCGGTAGTGGATCGAAGTCATGGATGGAGCGGAAGAATCGATGAGGCGTGCCCGTGGTGCCCGGATCTGACGAATCCGGCTGCCGGGCCTTCGCGGGTGGACAGCGGGCAATTCTACTGCAGGCGCGCATCATAGGGGGTCTGCGAACTTCACAGGTACCGGCAGCGATCGAATGCCGGCCGAACGGCGCCGCCGCGGGCGGGGAGCGGGCTGCCCGCCTGGCCGGGAGAACGCAGTCGCGCTCCCGGCAAGCTCCGGATTCCATTCACTTCGACGGCATCCTGCCCGGTCGCGACCGGCGGCGGCGTGGCCGGGCCGATCCGGTCATTCGAATCCGTTGCCGAAGATGACGTCGGGCAGGTTGCCCGGCCCGCCGACGAACAGGATGTCGTTCGGATCGTTGCGGTAGTTGCCCTGGCGCAGGGCATCGACGGAAAGCTCCCAGGTCTCGGCATCGATGCGCTGCGCGCCGGCGAAGGAATACCAGCCGAAGGTAGCGGCGTTGCCCGGGACACGCGGCCCGTAGTTTCGCCAGATCCAGTTCGAGTCGAAGCTGGCGCCGTGGAAGGTGACGCGGACCTTGGCGAAGCTGCAGTTCGGCAGCGAGAAGCTGACCAGGCCCCAGGGCGCATGACTGCCGGCCGCACCGACCGGATCCGGCGGGTACAGGCTGGCTTGAAGACTCGCGCTGTCGTTGAGCTGGGTGCAGCCGCCGGGGGACGGTACGATCGCAACCGTGGTTTGCACGATCGAACCGCTGGGCGCCGTTGTTCCCGGTTCGGCCGAGCTGCCCGGCGCGGAGATCGAGGCAACCGACGCCTGGCTGGAATCCTGCATGCCGTCACCGTTGCCGTCGCCTCCGAGCACGCCGTTCTCGACAGCCGATGGCGATCCGTCCGAGTCCGGGTCGGCGGCCGCCGTGTAGTCCCAGATGCCCGCGTTGGTGCCGACCAGGATGCGCGCCGGGGCGCCCACGCTGCGCGCCGGAAGGGCCAGCGATGTCGCGCTGTCCGCCGGCAGGCCGATGCTGAGCGAATTCCAGTTGGCGCCGCCGTTGGTCGTCACGTAGACGCCGCCGGGATTGGCGCCATCGCCGCCGGTGCCGGCATAAACCGTATCACCGGTCGGATCCATCGGGTCGATGAACAGGGCACGTACGTCCTGGCCGGCTATTCCGGTGCTGGATTCGGTCCAGTTGGCGCCGCCGTCGACGGTCTTGTAGACGCGACCGATGGTCGTGGTCGAGTAGAAATTGATGACGCCGGCATACAGGACCTGCGGATTGGCCGGGTTGATGGCCAGGGCCAGCACGTCGTACTGCGAGCTGGTCGGCGAAAGGATGTGTGGTATGCCGTTGCTGGAATGTACCCAGTTCGCGCCGCCATCGGTCGACTTGAAGACGCCATTGGCGATCGACGGTTCGCTGGCTCCTGCGATGCTCGAGTCGTAGATCAGGAAGCTGCCGGCGTAGAGGGTCTGCGTGTTCGAGGGGTCGAACACGAGCGGGACGATACCGCCCATGTAGGCGTAGTTGCCGGCACCCGCCGGGCCGAGATCCTGCGGCAGCGGCAATCCATTGTCGGAAGGCGCCCAGAGTCCGCCGGCATTCGTGCTCTTGTAGATTCGCGCGGAGTTGTAGGGCAGCCCGGGTGCGCTGACGTTCGGACGGCCGCTGCCGGCAGCGAACAGGGTCTGCAGTGGACTACTGCCGATCGGACATGGCCCGCTTGGCGGTGGAGCGGCGCAGGATCTCGGATCAGGGGCGATCGTGCGGACGGTTCCCATGTCGGGTCGGCCCCCGATCAGGGCGATGCCGTTGTCGATCGTGGTCCAGCTGTTGCCGGCGTTGGTGCTCTTGTAGATGCCGCCATCCTTGCTGGCCGAGGTCGGCAGGCGCTCCGAGCGTCCGGCGGCATAGACGGTGAAGTTTTCGGCAGTCAGAAGGTCATTGTCGACCGTGGTCGGATCGATGGCGATGGTCCGGATCTGCTCGGCGTTGAGTCCGCTCAGGGACGGCGCCCAGGAACTGCCGCCGTCGGATGACTTGTAGATCGCGTTTGAGGTCGTGAACGAATCGCCGAAGCCGGCCAGGATGACCGCGCCGGCCGGATTGGTATCCAGCGGATGGGTGGCCAGGGCGCGGATGTTGACCGACTCGAAGCCGTTGTTGATCGTGCCCCAGGTGCTGCCGCCGTTGGTCGAGCGGAACAGACCGCCATCGACCGTGCCGGCCCACAGCGTCGGCGTGGTCGGGAAGGCTGGGTGGATCGCGACCGCGCTGGCCTGCACCGGATCGGTTCCATTGACGGTGAGGCCGTTGCCTGGGGTCCACGATATCCAGGCCGGCGCGTTGATGTCCGCGGTGAAATGCACGCCGTTGTTGCTGCAGGCAACGATGACCGAGAGCGCGTTTGCCGGGTCCGGCATGATCGCGCGGAACGGTCCGCAGCCTGGCCCCGAGGCGGGCAGGGACACCGCGCTCCAGCTCGCCCCGCCATTGCTGCTGGTCACTGCGTTGTAGCCATCCCCGACATAGAGGCGCTGGGGATCCGCCGGTGAGGTGATCAGCACGCGGACACCGAAGACATCGGTTGGCTGGGCGGCCAGCGGCGCCCAACTGGCGCCGCCATCGGTGCTCTTGAGCACCGAGGCACCGCCGAAGAAGGACGGGTCGGTGTAGGACAGGCCAAGGTAAAGCGAACCGTCGGCGGCAAACACGATCTTGCTGAATTGGGCCGCGGTGCCGCTGGCGCCCGGGCCGATCCAGGTGCCGCCGCCATTGGTCGATACATAGGCACCCAGGGTGGTCGCGATGGCGACACTGTTGGTGGTGCCGCGGCGCAGCGACACGTCTTCGATGAAATTGCCGGCAGGCAGCGGCGTGCCCAGCGGTACCCAGAGATCGCCGCCGTTGCCGGACCGGAACAGCTGGAAGTAGCTGGACAGATAAAGCACCGGTGCGCTTGTGCCGACGCTCAGGGACTGGACATACAGTGCGTCGGGCAGGCCGACCTCGATGCGCTGCCAGCTGGAGCCCGAACTCAGGCTGCGGAACAGGCCGCCGCGACCCGACGCGAACAGCGTGCTCGGCGCGGGCTCGTACACGGAAAGGGTATTGGTGGAACCGCCGTAGGGGCCGGCGGTCGTCCAGCTGCCGACGGCGGCCATGGCGGGCTCCCCCGGAATGGCGAAAAGGCAGGCCGTGATGCCGCCGGCCAGGACAAAACCCCTGTACGCAAACGCATTCATATGACGATCCCCAGGTCGTGGAAGTTTCACTCTAGAACGCGAAGTGACGCCAAATCGAGACAGCGTCGACCGTCAAAGTGTGGCCTGGTCGACATTCCGCATTGGAGCACAAACGCATGTTTCCCGCGTTTCAGAGTGCCGCGGCGAGCCGGGTTCCCTGGTCGATCGCGCGCTTGGCGTCGAGTTCAGCAGCCACGTCGGCGCCTCCGATGACATGGGTCGTCACACCGGCGGCGATCAGCTCGTCGGCGAGGGAGCGGTTCGGTTCCTGGCCGGCGCAGACGACCACGTTGTCGACTTCGAGCAGTTGCGCCTCGCCGTTGATGCTGATGTGCAGGCCGGCGTCGTCGAATCGTTCATAGCTGACGCCACCGAGCATTTTCACGCGCTTGGCTTTCAGCGTGGCCCGGTGCACCCAGCCGCTGGTCTTGTTCAGGCGTGCGCCGGGCCGGCCTTCCGTCCTTTGCAGCAACCAGACCTGGCGCGCGGGCGCCTCGGGATGCGCCGGGACCAGTCCGCCGCGATGGCCGATGCTGAGGTCGACGCCCCATTCGGTCGTCCATCGGCCGATGTCCGTGGTCGGCGACGGGGCATTCTCGACGAGGAATTCGCCGACATCGAAACCGATGCCGCCGGCGCCGATGATGGCTACGCGCTTGCCGACCGGCCGGTTGTCGCGCAGTACGTCGAGGTAGCTCAGCACGCGTGGATCATCGAAGCCTGGGGTGTGCAGCGCGCGCGGCCTGACGCCGGTGGCGACCACGACGGCATCGAAGCCGGCGGCGCTCAGCGCGGCCGCGGCCGCCGCGGTGCCGAGGCGCAACTCGACGCCGGTGTCGCCGATGCGATTGCCGAAGTAGCGCAGCGTCTCGTGGAATTCTTCCTTGCCCGGAATGCGCTTGGCCATGTTGAACTGGCCGCCGATTTCGCTGGCCTGGTCGAACAGGGTGACCGCATGGCCGCGTTCGGCCAGCGTGGTCGCGGCGGCGAGCCCGGCCGGGCCGGCGCCGACCACCGCATAGCGCTTGCGCTCCGCGGCCGGTTTGATCAGCAGCTCGGTCTCGTTGCACGCGCGCGGATTGACCAGGCAGGTGGCATGGCGGTTTTCGAAGACGTGATCGAGGCAGGCCTGGTTGCAGGCGATGCAGGTATTGATGCGGTCCGCCTTCTGGTTGCGCGCCTTGTTCACCCACTCCGGATCGGCCAGCAGTGGTCGCGCCATCGACACCATGTCGGCATCGCCGCGGGCAAGGATCTGCTCGGCGACGCCGGGCATGTTGATGCGGTTGGTCGTGATCAGGGGCAGGGCGACTTCACCTTTCAGCTTCGCGGTGACTGCAGTGAAGGCTGCGCGCGGAACCGATGTGACGATCGTCGGCACGCGCGCCTCGTGCCAGCCGATGCCGGTGTTGATGATCGTCGCGCCGGCCGCTTCCACGGCCTTGGCCAGGGTCACGATCTCGTCCCAGCTTTGCGCGTTGTCGACGAGGTCGAGCATGGAAAGACGGTAAATGATGATGAAGTTGCGGCCGACCGCCGCGCGCGTGCGGCGCACGATCTCGATCGGGAAACGCATGCGCTTTTCCGCGCTGCCACCCCAGTCGTCCTCGCGCGTATTGGTGCGCGCGGTGACGAACTGGTTGATCAGGTAGCCCTCCGATCCCATGATCTCGACGCCGTCATAGCCGGCATCCTGGGCGAGTTTCGCGCAGCTGACGAAATCCCTGATCGTGCGTTCGACGCCCCGCCCGGACAACGCGCGCGGCTTGAACGGCGTGATCGGCGACTTGATGTTCGATGCGCCCACCGACAGCGGGTGATAGGAATAGCGGCCGCCGTGCAGGATCTGCATGCAGATGCGCCCGCCCTCGGCATGCGTCGCGGCGGTGATCTTGCGATGGCGCGCGACATGCCAGGGCATCGACAGTCGCCCGTCGAATGGCTTCAGCCAGCCCTCGATGTTCGGCGCGATGCCGCCGGTGACCATCAACGCGACGCCGCCGCGCGCGCGTTCGGCGAAATAGACCGCGAGCTTGTCGTAGTTGCGCGCGCGTTCCTCGAGACCCGTATGCATCGAACCCATCAGCACGCGATTGGGCAGGGTGGCGAAGCCGAGGTCGAGCGGGGCGAACAGGTGGGGGTAGTCCACGGGCCTTCCACGATTCAAACGGCCGTTTAAGATGCCAGCGGGCACGGCCGGGAGCAAGTGCCGGACCCGTCCGGCGGGCACCGAGGCGGGGCGCGCCCGCCCGCATTCGCGACCATGCCCGCCACGCCTCGGTCTGGCGTCAGTTGATGCGCAGGACGATCACGGTCTGGTCGTCCGTGCCGATCGGTCCACCCTGGTGGGCGAATACGGCGTCGCGCAAGATCGCGAGAAGGGCACCGGGTTCGTCCGGCCCGTTCGCGACCAGTTGCTGTAGACGCGAACTGCCGAATTCGACCCCGGCGGCATTGCGCGCTTCGACGATGCCATCGGTATGCAACACGAGCATGTCACCGGGCTCGACATCGAATTCGTGGTTGGTCCAGGCAAAATCGCGCAGCACGCCAAGCGGAATCTGCCCACCGGAGTCGCGCGCAGACACTTCCGCCCCGCGTCTGTGCAGGAGTGGCGGATGTCCGGCGCAGACATAGAACGCCTTGCGCAGGTCGGGCCGATAGAGCAGGGCCAGGGCGGTCAGGAAATGGTGTCGAGTACGGCGCGAGAAGAAGTGGCGGTTCGCATAGGTCAGCGCACCGGCCGGGCCGGGATCGGAATCGCCCTTGTAGGTGCGCAGAATCGCGTCGAATTGCGCGGCTTCCATGGCGGCTGCGGCGCCGTGTCCTGATACGTCGGCCAGGATGACGCCCCAGATGTCAACGCTATCGGAGACGATTTCGGCGGGCGCCAGGCGATTCAGCGGCATCAGGTCGTAATAGTCGCCGGCGGCAGTCTCTGCCGGTTGCCAGTGCACCGCGTAATCGAGGCCGCGGATCTCGGGGTTGTCCGGCAACAGCTGGCGTTGCACGTCGGCCAGGCCTTCGATGGCCATGCGCTGGCGTTCGCTTTCATTGCGCAGCGCGCGGGTGGCGATGGGTCGGATGATCAGGCTCGCGGCGAGATTGACCTCGAGCAGCAGCCGGCCCAGGTCGAGGTGGTCCAGCGCGGTTTCCGTGGCGCTGCCGAACGCCAGCCAATGGGTGACCTCGCCGCTGTTGACGATAGGCACGCCCAGCAGGCTTCGTGGCGTGAACAACGCCATGGCCAGCGGCAGCTGTTCCTCGCCGGGAACGAGGCGCAGCAGGTTGGCGCGGGTGCCATCGAGCAGTCGCCTCGCCAGCGCATCGTCGAACAGCGGCAGGATCGATTTCTGTCCGAGCGGATCCACGTTGGGCACGTGTTCACGGCCGTCTGCCGCGATCGATCCGGCCAGCCGGCACTGGCCGCGTTCCAGTCCGCGGACCAGCAGCAGGGCGAGCGAGCAGTCCGGCAGGCGCGAAGAGAAAAAGCGGTGGAGTGCGCGCAACGCCGCTGCAGAGTCGTCGTCGAAACGGCTCAGTTCGAGGATGCGATCGAGAAGCGACGTCGTGGACAAGGCGAATGGCATCCGCGAGGGTGGATCATTTTGCCGGCTTGTCGCGTCAGCGCCAAGCAGAGCGGCGGCGATCGCCCGCAGAGGCGCGGCGGATGCAGCCATCTGGCACAATAGGCGGCTTCGCAGCTCCGCCCTGTGCGGCCTGCGGCTCCCCCGCCCACATCCAACGGAAACCTCAATGTCCGGACATGATATCCGCTCGGCCGCCAGGCCGGATCCCGATCAGCCCATGGTCGATATCGCCAACTACGTCGCCGACTACGTGATCGACTCGACCGAGGCCTACGACACCGCGCGCAACATGCTGCTCGACTCGCTGGCCACCTCGATGCTGGCGATGAAGTTTCCGGATTGCGTCAAGCATCTTGGCCCGATCGTGCCGGGCGCGGTGCTTCCCGGTGGTTCGCGCATCCCGGGTACGAGCCACGAGCTGGATCCGGTCCAGGCCGCCTTCTGCATCGGCACGCAGATCCGCTGGCTGGATTTCAACGACACCTGGCTGGCGGCGGAGTGGGGACACCCATCGGACAATCTCGGTGCGATCCTCGCGGTCGCCGATTACCTCTCGCGCAAGGCCGAGCGTGAGGGCGGCAAGGTGCTGAGCGTACGCGATGTCCTTGCCTGGGCGATCAAGGCGCACGAGATCCAGGGCTGCTATGCCCTGAAGAACAGCTTCAACCGGGTCGGACTCGACCACGTCATCCTCGTCCGCCTGGCCTCGACCGCCGTGGTCACGGCCATGCTCGGCGGCACGAAGGAGCAGATCGTCACGGCCATTTCGCACAGCTGGATCGACAACGGCGTGCTGCGTACCTACCGGCATGCGCCGAACACCGGGCCGCGCAAGAGCTGGGCCGCCGGCGACGCCTGTCGGCGCGCCGTCATCCATGCGCTCAACGCCGTCGAGAAGAACGTGGTCGGCTAC
>DAIMYT010000097.1:0-12384 GCA_036734345.1 Dokdonella sp.
TCGTAGATGCCCTTGCCGATGAAGGACCCTTCGCCGAACACGTCCTGGTAGACATCCGAAACCATCCGCGTGTACGGATCGATGCCTGGTTCGCTGCCATCCAGGCGTGCATACCAGGAACGCCGGAAAGCGCCGACGTAGATGTCGATCCTCGGCTGCAGGATCGTGTAACCGCGCGTCACCACCCGCCTGCGCGCATCGAAGCGCGGACGATTGAGCGGATGGGCCAGGGTCCCGACCAGCTTGCGCGCGGCGTCGCGCGGCAGGCGGGTGTCGGTATCCAGCGTGATCACGTAGCGGATACGATCGAGCGAGCGGGGATCGCCGACCACGCGCAGGAAGGACTTTGCCGCGTCGCCATCGCGAAGCAGGGCATTCAGTGCGGCCAGCTTTCCGCGCTTGCGCTCGTAGCCCATCCACTTGCGCTCGGCGGGATTCCACAGGCGCGGCCGATGCAGCAGGAAGAACACGTCCCTGCCGTTTTCGGCATAGCGCGCGTTGAGGGTTTCGATCTCGTGCTGCGCCGCGTCGAGGATGGCGGCATCAGCCGGCAATTCAGCCTGGTCCGCGTCGAGGAAATCCGTCAGCAGGGCAAACTGCAGGTTGCGGTCGCGATTGGCGAGGTAGCGCACCTCCAGCGCTTCGCAGAGGCTTTGCGCGGCCTGCACGTTGCCAAGCATGGTCGGCACCACCACGACGGTGCGTGCGTCGTCGGGAATCCCTTTCGAGAAGTCCAGTCGCGGCAACGGACTGGGACGCACGAGTCCGGTCGCAAGCCGGTTCACCAGTGCGACGCCGAGTTCGCTGTAGGCGATCACGGACAGGATGGCAGCCAGCCAGACCAGGCCGTATGCGCTGAGTTGCGCATGTGCTTCGGCGACCATGCCGTAGGTAAAGAGGGACACGACGATCGCGGTGGGTGCGATGTAGGCGAGCAAGGGCACCCGCTTGAGCAGGCGCAGCAGGCGGCCACGCAATCCAACGGGAAGCGCCAGTGCCGTTTCCAGGCCGGCCAGGCCCTCATCGATCAGGTGGTAGCCGACATGCGCGCCGGGCGAATCCTTCGTCCCCGCGGCAGCCTGCTGCCGGGCCAGATCGAGCACCCTGGCGGCGACATCGCTTTCGGCCAGCCGGCCGCGACGGGCGAGACGTTCGACGACGCCCCGATAGTTGTCGCGCGTGGCGAAATCCATGGCGAGGTAGGTGCCGTCCGGATCCTTGCGCAGGATGGCCTCCACCGCGCTCAGCGATTCCACGAACTCGCGCCAGTCGAGCACTTGCAGGAAGCGCAGGCTGCCGATGCTGTTGGCGATCGAGACGCGGTCCGCCGCCTGCTGCTGGCTTTCCGAATGGATCATCCCCTCGATGGTCTGGCCGGCCTGGGCCAGCCATTGCTCGATCCAGGTCAGTGGCAAGGCGAGCACCGGTCCCTGTCCTTGCAGCCGGCGCGCCAGTTCGGCGACGAACGTCGTGGCCACGGGCGGATGGGAGCGCGCCATGTCGGCAACGACCAGCACGAGGTTCTTCGGATCGGTGGCTGCCATCGCGGTGAAGCGGTCGGCCCAGAAATCGGCCAGGTTGCGATCGGTGCGCTTGACGATGATGCGCGCGGCCGCCCTGCGCAGGTTCTCGATCAGGGCCAGGCGCAGCATGATCGGGATCGCCCACAATTCGCCGAGGTTCAGCGGAGTGACCGTCTGGTAGGCGGCGACGAAACGGATCAGGCCCTCGGCATCGACGCGGCCATCGCCATGCGAGATGGCTTCAAGCGCGATGTCGTATACCCGCGGAATCTCGGCGCCGGCGCCGGTCAGCCGCGGAAGCTGGCGACTGTAGCCTTTCGGCAGATGGCGCCGCGAGATGCGGATCTGCTCCTCGATCAGGTAGATGTTGTCCAGCATCCACTCGTCTGCCGGCGTGAGCCGGCTGCTGGACTGTGACGCTGCTCCGAGCAGGCTGCAGGCCTTTTCGATCAGGTCCCGGTTTTCGCTGAGCCGGACGAGCAACAGGTCGGGCGAAGACGAAGGGCCGATCCGGTGGCCTCGCGCCAGGTGCTTGCCATGGCGCTCCATCTGCTCCGCGCTGAGCAGCCGCGCCCGCAGCGGCGATTCGTCCTCGGTATCTTGCGCGGGTGCGGAGACGCCATGGCGCGCCCGGCGCAGGTAGTCACTGACCGATTTCAGGTTCATGCGGGCCTCACCATGCGAGGACGCCGTTCTCTGGATTGCGCATCAATGTCTTGTCCTTGCCATGAGCGCATGTGCCGGGACGCGGATGTCTTCGGCACGCGAGGCAGTGTGCGCCACAACGTGCAGCGGCAGGTGCGAAATCGCCGGGCGGGGAATTCAGCGGGGCGAGGATACGAGGGCACCTATCGGCATTCTGCGCACCCATCAGGTCGTATTCAGCGCTTCGAAACCCGAGATTACGTCGAACAGCTCCTCGTCGATTCCGTTCTGGCGCACGGTGTGGAATGTCATGCTGAGGTTCTCGAGCAATTCGTCGATATTCCGGTCGGCGCGTCGCATCGCGGCGAGACGACTCGCGTTTTCGCTGGCCAGCGATTCCGCGCAGGCCCGAAAAAGCGAGACATACAGGTATTCACGGATGAGCGCGCGCAAGGTCGCGGAAACGCCACCGATCACGTCGGGCAGGCTGCGTCCCGGCCATGCCTTGCGGGCCATTTCGCCGCGCCATTCCCGGTCGAGCGGAAGCAGGCGCAGGCTGGTCGGCACGCAACTCCCCGATGCGGTCGGCCGTTGATGGAACAGATGAAGTTCGGCGCCCTGCGCTTGCGGCGAGACGCAGCGCACGAGGATTTCCCCGACCCGCGCTGCCACGTCGTGGATCGAGCCCGGAACAGGGAGCAATCCCACGGGTCGCAGGCCAGCCTCGAGCAAACGGGAATGGACGCGCTCGCCGATGGCCCAGACGCGCGGCTCGCCTGGAAGTCCGGCAAGGGAGGTCGAGGCAAAGTCCGCGATTTCATCATTGAAGCGACCGACGAGTCCCTGGTCGGAACCGAACACGATGGCGCTGGGCGATCCGTGGTCCCCGGAATCGATATCCGCGGCCGCCGTTGCCGGCGTCCCGACCTGCCTGAAGCAGACGCCGAGGCCGAGTTCCACGGTCTGCACATAGCTGGCCAGCGCGCCCACCGATTGCCCGTACTGGGCGAGGTTTGCGGCCGCCACGGCCTTCATCGTGCGCACGACGGACTGCAGATCGCCGGCGCTGGCGATCTTCCTGCCCAGGCTTGCAGCCGTGACGCTCATCAATCCTCCGCAGGGATGGACCCGTCGACCGGCATGTCCACGGGTTGGCGCTTGCTGTCGCGTTGCGCGTCGACGATGTCGCCGATCCTCCTGGCCAGCTTGTCGCAGGCGCCGTGCAAGGCCAGGTCCAGCGTCGAGGCGTGTTCGGTCACCGCAATCGGCTGACGCCCTTCGAGACGGGCCTCCATCGTGCAACGCTTGTCGCCCTGCCCGCCTTTTTCGCCGTTCTCGTCGCTGAGGTGGACCTCCACGCGGGTCACGTGCCTGCTGACGTTGGCCAGTGCGCCGGCGACATCATCACTGTAGCGTTCGGCCAGTGCTTCGCGACCCTGGATGGTGTGGTCGGTATTGATCTGGATCTTCATGGGCTTCTCCGTCTGGGGTGGTTGGGCTGTTTGCCGGGCGCATGCGTACCGGCCTTCGCGCCAGGTGCCGGCACCGCTGCGCTGTCGCCTTGATGTGCCGGGAGTTTCAGGGCGGTCGCGCCTGCGGCCGTTGCCGGCGGTTGTTCCGGCTCGGCGAGGTGCCGGTTCGCCTGCGCGCCGGGCAGGGCTGTGGACGCAAAAGGGGCGAGCACCTCGCCGGCGAGGTCGACTATCATTGCATGGTTCTCCTCGCCGAGCTTTTCAGCGCTTTCGAATCGCGCACAAACGGCCGCCGGAAGTTTTGCGGCGGCGTCCTGCAGGGCCTGCTGGGCTTCGCGCATGCGCTCGAGCGGTACGTTGTCGAACAGCCTTTCGGACAGCGCGAGCAGGATCATGATCTGCGCGGCAACGGATACCGGCGAAGACTCCGCCTGGCCCAGGCACGCGCGGATGCGCTTGCCATGCTCGATGATGGCGCGTGCGTCCGCATCGAGCTGGGCGCCGAAGCGCGAAAAGGTCTCGCGCTCTTCGAACTGCGCATAGGCCAGCTTGAGATCGCCGGCGACCGCGCGAAAAGCGGCCCATTGCGCCTTGCCGCCAACCCTCGATACGGACTTGCCGACATCGACGGCAGGCAGCACGCCCAGTTCGAACATCGCAGGCGACAGGTAGATCTGGCCGTCCGTGATCGAGATGACGTTGGTCGGGATATACGCCGAAATGTTCTGCGCTTCGGTCTCGATGATCGGCAGCGCCGTGAGCGAGCCGCCGCCACGCGCCTCGCTCAGGTGGGTTGCACGCTCGAGCAGGCGCGAATGCAGGTAGAAGATGTCGCCCGGAAACGCTTCGCGGCCGGGTGGCCGGCGCAACAGCAGGGACAGCTCGCGATAGGCGCGGGCATGGTGGGTCAGGTCGTCGTAGACGATCAGCACGTCGCGGCCCGCTTCCATGAAATGCTCGGCGATGCTGGTCGCGGCATAGGGCGCGACATAGGCCAGCCCCGGAGCCTCGTTGCCCTCGGCGACGACCACGATCGTGTATTCCATGGCCCCTTTTGCACGCAGGTTGGCCACTGCCTTGGCTACCGCCGAGGCACGCTGGCCGATCGCGCAGTAGACGCAGACCACGTCGCGTCCGTGCTGGTTGAGAATGGCATCGATCGCAATCGCCGACTTGCCGGTACGCCGGTCGCCGAGGATCAGTTCGCGCTGGCCACGACCGACCGGAATCAGCGCATCGATGACCTTCAGGCCGGTCTGCAGCGGCACGCTGACCGGCGCCCGGTCCATGATCGCCGCGGCCGGGCGTTCGATCGGCAGCCGGGCGCTGGAGGCGACCAGGCCGTTGCCATCCAGCGGCCGCCCCAGCGGATCGATGACCCGGCCGAGCAATCCTTCGCCGACCGGCACGTCCATGACGCGTCCGGTGCGCTCGACGCGATCGCCGGCACGCAGGTTCGCGTAGTCGCCGAGCAGGACGACGCCGATGTCGTCCTCGTCGAGGTTGAAGGCGATGCCGAATACGTCGCCGGAAAACGCAAGCAATTCGTCGGAGCCCACGTGCGGCAGGCCGGAGACGCGGGCGATACCGGTGGAAATGCGCGTGATCGTGCCGACTTCCTGCACCTGCAGTTGCGCTGCAAGAGCTTCCCTGGCCTCGCCGATATCGCGAATCGCGCGTTCGACGGTTTGCCGCAGGTCTGGCGGTCCGGGGATCATTCGAGGCTGGACTTCCCTGGCGAAGCCGCGCCTGTGTTCGGGTCCTCGCCAGTGCTGGACACGGCCGCGTGCGTGTCGTTCCCCGCCGGCTCGCCCTGCGCCAGCGGAGCCGACGGCGCAGTATTCGCCTGCGCCTCGCGCTCGCCGGCAACCCGTCCGATCTCCTTCCTCAGCGATTGCAGGTACGCATCGACATTCCAGGCCACGGTTTGTCCGTTGGCACCGAGCTCGATGCCGCAGACGAGGTCGGGCCGGACCTCGAAACGCAGCGGCGCATCGAAGGAAAACGAGGCGCGCAGCAACTCCCGGATGGCGCCTTGCGATCCGTCCGGCAGTGCGAACGCGCTGCGCACGGTCGGCGGCGTCTTCGCCGTCCCCAGGGCGGCGACAAAGTCCGTCTTCGCCTGTCCGTCCAGGGCCCGCAAGCGCTGCATGAGGACCTCGGCCATGCTCGATTCGAGGTCGGACCCGGCGAGATCCTGCAAGGCCCTGCGCGCGATCGCGAGGACTTCACCGCGCGCGCTGTCTTCGATCGCACGGCTCAGCCCATCGGCTTGTGCCCGCAAGGCTTCCTGCCGCCTTGCCGTCCATTGGTCGGCGGACTCGCGCGCCTGGTCGAGCATGGCCTGGCGCTTCGCTGCAACCTCTTCCGTGGCCTTGCCGAGGAGCTCGGCACGCTGCCGGTCGAAGGCTTCGTTCTTGCGCTCGAATTCGTCGCGCTCCCTGCTCGCTTCCGATTTGCTCGCTTCGGCATCCTCGAGCTGTGCCGCGATGCGCTGCTCGCGCGCATCGATGGCGCGCAGGATGGGACCATACAGAAACCGTTTCATCAGCCACAGGAGGATGAGGAAATTCAGCGCCTGCGCAGCTACCGTGAACCAGTCGATGAGCATGGCTTACTTGCCCGTGGCGAGGGCGACGCCGTAGTTCCAGAACGGATTTGCGAAGATCAGGATCATCGAGATGACAAAGCAGTAGATGGCGGTCGACTCGATCATGGCCAGGCCGACGAACAGCGTCCGGCTGATCGTCGCCGATGCATCCGGCTGCTGCGCGAGGGCGGTGAGGGCGGTGGCCAGGGCACGCCCTTCGGCGAGTGCCGGCCCCATCGTGCCGAATCCGGTGGTGATGCCTGCGATGACAATGGAGGCCACCGCGATGATCGTCATGCTGTCCATGGTGTTTCCCTTGGCTATGCCGAGCCCTGAGCTGCGGCCGTGGTCTTCGATTTCGAAGGTTGCGTGGCGGCGGCGACATAGACCGCGGCAAGAATGCTGAAAATATACGCCTGGACCATCCCGGTGAGCAGCCCGAGCGCAGTCATGACGACCGGAAAGAGAAACGGCGTGATGGTCAGCAGGATCGCGATGATCATCGTACCGCTCATCATGTTGCCGAACAGACGCACGGCCAGGGCCAGCGTGCGCGAGGCCTCGCTGATGATGTTGAACGGCAGCATGATGATCGTCGGCTCGATGTAGGATTTCAGATAGCCTCCCAGGCCCTGTTTGCGGATGCCGAAGAACGGAACTGCCGCAAGCACGCATAGGGCCAGCGCGACGGTCGTCGAGAGTGATCCTGTCGGCGGCTCGAATCCGGGGATGATCGTCGCCAGGCTGATCGTGGCGAGAAACAGGAACAGCGTGCCGAGGAACGGCAGGTAGGTGCGCGCTTGCAGCAAGCCGATGTCCGCGATCTGGCGCGTCATGCCGGTGACGACGATTTCGAGCAGGTTCTGCCAGCGCGCGCGCTCAAGACCCATCGACAGATGGCGCGTGACCAGTCGCGAGCCCACCACCAGAACGACCATGATGGCCCAGGTGAAGACGATCGTGGCATTGAGCTTGAACGGCCCGGACTGCCAGTAGACGATGGCGTCAGGGCTGAGATCCACGACGATCCTCCGCGGTGACATCCGTTGGTTGGCTGGGTCCGAACCGGGTTGGCCAGGTCAGCGTGAGGCGCGCGATGAAGAATCCCGCCAGGCAGGCCAGCAGGCGCTTCCAGTCGTGGCCGGCAACCAGCCAGAATCCGGACAAGGCGATACCCGTGCGAAGAATGAGACTGCCGAGCATCCAGAGCACCGGTCGCGCCGAGTGCAGCATGCGCCGGATCGTCCACCACAGGCCGCCAAAGAAGACCAGGCCAAGCGCGAAACCGGCGGACGCGACGAGCAGCAGGGGCAGCACCTCATTCATGGTCATCGCGCGATTCCTCGCGGGTCGCCTGGTCCTGGCGGGAGACCCAGTGCCAGGCGTTCGCGCAACTGAGCACGAGTCCGCCGACGAGCAGGGCCAGGGTCCACGAATGCGACCCCGGATAGTTGCGGTCCAGCCACAGGCCGAGCATCGCGCCGAGCAGGGTCGGCACGACCACCGACCAGCCGATCAGGCCCATCATGCCGAGTCCAAACCAGACGCCCGGCGCGGGATTGTCGCGTGCCTTCTGCTTGCGCGCCGCCTTGGCATTGACCAGCGCGACGAAGGCCGATTCGTCTTTCGCGCGCTTGCCGGCGGGATCGCTATTCATGGCGGAACTGCCCGAGGCGACGCATGAAGCCGATCTCGAGTCCGGCCATGACCGAGCGCATGTCCTGCTCCTGCTCATCGTGCCTCAGGAACTCCTGTCGCACCGTTTTCTGCAGCGATTCGAGATTCTTTCCGGCCAGGGCTCGGCGCACCGATACACGGACGTGCGCGCCCGTCTTGATCAGGATGCCTTCGTCCACGGCGAGGAAGACTTCACCCTCCGATTCTGTCTCGTAGATCAGGATTCCCGGAACCAGTGCGGCGACACAGTCGAGGCGACGCGGCAGCACGCCAAAGGAACCCTCGCTGGTCTCGGCGACGATGCGCGAGACCTCGATGTTGTCGAGGAATACCCGCCACGGCAGCAACACCTCAAGTTTCATGCGCAGTTGCCTTCGGGTTCGCGGCGTCCTGGCTGCGCGCCGCTGCCGGCTTCGCCCTTGCTTCGTCGACGGCGCCGATCATGTAGAACGCGCTCTCCGGCAGATCCCGGAACTCGTCGGCCAGGATGCGCTCGCAGCCATCCAGCGCATCCGCCAGGCTGACCAGCCTTCCCTGCAGTCCCGTGTACTGTCCCGTGGTGAAGAATGGCTGGGTCAGGAACCGCTCCAGCCTGCGCGCGCGGGCGACGACCTTGCGGTCGTCCGGCGAAAGCTGTTCGAGTCCGAGCATGGCGATGATGTCCTTGAGATCGGCGTACTGGGCCAGCGTGCGCCTGACGGCCTGAGCCAGGCGGTAATGGCGCTCGCCGGCGATGCCGGGGGTGGCCATCTTCGAACTCGATTGCAGCGGATCGATGGCCGGATACAGGCCCTCGCCCGCACGCTTGCGCGAGAGCACGATCGACGCGGACAGATGTGAAAACACATGGACCGCCGCGGGATCGGTAAAGTCGTCCGCCGGCACGTAGACCGCCTGGATCGAGGTGATTGCGCCGCTGTCGGTATTGGCGATGCGCTCCTCCAGACCTGACAGCTCGGTGCCCATGGTCGGCTGGTAGCCGAGGCGCGCAGGCATCTGTCCCATCAATCCGGAAACCTCCATGCCTGCCTGGATGAAGCGGAAGATGTTGTCGATCAGCAGCAGGACATCGCGATGTTCGTCGTCGCGGAAATACTCGGCCATCGTCAAGGCCGCATGGCCGACGCGAAAGCGACTGCCGGGCGGCTCGTTCATCTGGCCGAAGACCATCGCCATGTTCGGCAGGACCCCGGCGGCCTTCATGTCGCTGTAGAGTTCCTCGCCTTCGCGACAGCGTTCGCCGATGCCGCAAAAGATGCTTACGCCGGCATGGTGGCCGATCATGTTGTGGATCATTTCCGTCAACAACACCGTCTTGCCGACGCCCGCTCCGCCGAACAGGCCGGCCTTGCCGCCGCGTTCGAGCGGAACCAGCACGTCGATGACCTTGATTCCGGTCTCGAAGATCTCCGATCGGGTCGAGCGCCGCGCCAGCGCAGGCGGGTCGCGATGGACCGAACGCCGCTCCACGCCGGACAGCGCGGGACCGCGGTCGATGACCTCGCCGAATACATCGAACATGCGCGAGAGCGTGCCCATGCCGACCGGTACTTCGAGCGGACGTTGCGTATCCACCACGAGGCTGCCGCGGGCCAGCCCCTGGGTGGGCGTCATGGCGATGCCGCGCACGTGGCTGGCATCGCGATGGGCCAGCACTTCGATGGCGATCTCGCCATCGGTCCCGGCCCGCAGCATCGAATGGATGGTCGGCAGCCGCGCCTCGAAACGGATGTCGACCACGCTGCCGCGCACCGATACCACCACGCCCGAATTCGCCGCCTGCGCTGCCGGCGTGGCGGATGCGGCGGGCGCTCCGCTGCGGCCTGCACCGGATTCCATCGCGGCCTGCCGGCGCGATGCGTCGGTCACGCCGCGCATGGCGTCCATTTCCAGTCGCGGATTTCGGGCATGTCGCGACCGTGCAGGTTGATGTACCGGCGATGCGCGACGAGCTTTTCGGCAAGGTTCCGTTTCAGCTGCAAGCCCCTTTCGCCGGTCTGCGGCAGGCGGTCGATGGTGTCCATGGCCAGGTGAAAGCGGTCGAGATCATTGCGCACGGTCATGTCGAAGGGCGTGGTGATCGTACCCTCCTCCTTGTAGCCACGCACATGGATGTTGTCGTGGTTGGTGCGCCGGTAGGTCAGCCGGTGGATCGACCACGGATAGGCATGGAAAGCGAAAATGACCGGCTTGTCGCTGGTGAACAGGGCGTCGAAGTCGGCATCGCTCAGTCCATGCGGATGCTCGATCTCCGGCTGCAGGCGCATGAGGTCGACGACATTGACCACGCGGATCTTCAGTTCCGGCAGGTGTTCGCGAAGGATCGAAACGGCCGCGAGCGTTTCCAGGGTCGGCACGTCGCCGCAACAGGCCATCACCACGTCGGGTTCGACGCCGGCGTCGCTGCCGGCCCAGCCCCAGATGCCGATGCCCTTCGTGCAGTGTGCGATCGCCTGGTCCATGCTCAGCCATTGAGGCGCCGGATGCTTGCCGGCGACGACGACATTCACATAGTGGCGGCTGCGCAGGCAGTGATCCATGACCGACAGCAGGCAGTTGGCATCGGGCGGCAGGTAGATGCGCACGACCGAGGCCTTCTTGTTCATGACGATGTCGATGAAGCCCGGATCCTGGTGGGTGAAGCCGTTGTGGTCCTGGCGCCAGACATGCGAGGCGAGCAGGTAGTTGAAGGAGGCGATCCTGCGCCGCCAGGGCAGGTGGCGGGCGACCTCGAGCCATTTGGCATGCTGGTTGAACATCGAATCGACGATGTGGACGAAGGCCTCATAGCAATTGAACAGGCCGTGCCGTCCGGTCAGCAGATAGCCTTCCAGCCAGCCCTGGCACTGGTGCTCGCTGAGCATCTCCACCACCCTTCCCGTCGGCGCCAGCCATTCGTCATTGGGCAGCGTGGCCGCATCCCACTGGCGCTCGGTCACGTCGAACAGCGCTTCGAGCCCGTTCGACAGCGTCTCGTCCGGGCCGAAAACGCGGAAGTTGCGTGTCGCCATGTTGCGAGCCGCCACGTCGCGCAGAAACGGGCCCATGACATGGGTATCGCCGGGTCCACCAATGCCGGGTGTCGGTACCTCGCAGGCATAGTCGCGGAAGTCCGGCAATTCGAGGTCGCGCAGCAGGATGCCGCCGTTGGCATGCGGATTCGCGCCCATGCGCCGTGCACCGTCGGGTGCCAGTTCGGCCAGTTCCGGCAACAATCGGCCGTTCTCATCGAACAGTTCTTCGGGCCGGTAGCTCCTCAGCCACGCTTCGAGCAGGGCCAGATGGCCGGGCTTCGAGGCGGAGATCGATATGGGTACCTGGTGTGCGCGGAACGTGCCCTCGATCTGCCGGCCATCGACCATCTTGGGTCCGGTCCAGCCCTTGGGCGATCGCAACACGATGACGGGCCAGCGCGGACGCTCCTGGTTGCCGTGCTCGCGGGCATCGCGCTGGAATGCCTGGATCTGCTCGACGGCCGCATCGAGCGCGGTTGCCATTGATTCATGCATGAGCGCCGGATCGTCGCCCTCGACGAAGATCGGCGCCCAGCCGTAGCCACGCAACAACTGATCGAGCTCCTCGCGGGAAATGCGCGCAAGCACGGTCGGATTGGCGATCTTGTAGCCGTTCAGATGCAGGATCGGCAGCACCGCACCATCGGTCGCGGCGTCGAGGAACTTGTTCGAATGCCAGGCCGTGGCCAGCGGTCCGGTCTCGGCCTCGCCGTCGCCGATGACGCAGGCAACGATCAGATCGGGGTTGTCGAAGACAGCACCGAAGGCATGGCTCAATGAATAGCCGAGTTCGCCGCCCTCGTGGATCGAGCCGGGACACTCCGGCGATGCGTGGCTCGGAATGCCGCCCGGGAACGAGAACTGGAGGAACAGTTTCTGCAGGCCGGCCTCGTCCCGGCTGATCTCGGGATAGATTTCGCTGTAGCTGCCCTCGAGATAGGTATTGGCGAGAACGGCCGGTGCACCGTGCCCGGGACCGCACACATAGATCATGTCGAGGTCGTATTTCTTGATCACCCGGTTCAGGTGAACGTACAGCATGTTGAGGCCGGGGGAGGTCCCCCAGTGACCAAGCAGCCGCGGCTTGATGTGCTCTCGCTTGAGCGGTTCACGGAGGAGCGGATTGCCCAGCAGATAGATCTGACCGACCGACAAATAGTTTGCGGCACGCCAGTAGGCATCCATGCGACGCAACAGGTCGGGGCTCAGAGTGGGCGGATTCATGATTCGATCTCCCTTTTGACGTGTGCGGGCCGGACGAAGTTCCGGCGTGCGCGGCTGCTTTACGCCAAGCGTCGACGTGCAGGGACTCGTCGTTGCGGCGAATCCCGAAGCGTGCCGCGGTGACGAGCGCGCTCCGCGTCGTGTCGGATGCCCGTCAACGGGCAAGCCGGGTGTGACAGACGATCTGGATGGGGAACGCGGCCTCCCGGTCGGCGACGAAGGCGCGGCCAATATCAGGC
>DAIMYT010000098.1:0-4163 GCA_036734345.1 Dokdonella sp.
GCCCGATGGCGTGCCCGGCTATTTCGAACAGGAACTCTTCGTCTACGGAAGGGCCGGCCAAGCCTGCCGCAATTGTGGCGCACCAATCCGCTGCATTACGCTGGGCCAGCGTTCGACCTTCTACTGCCCGCGCTGCCAGCGTTGAGGGCGGGGAATGGGGAATGGGGAATGGGGAATGGGTTGAAGCAAAATCGCAAAGCAAATCCGCTTCCCGCTCCTAACCATTCCCCATTCCCCATTCTCCATTCCCGTCAAAGCGGCAACACCGGCTGCTGCAACTCGATGCGGCCTTCGCCGGCGACGATCTTCTTGAACTCGGCGCGGCTCACCGAGACATAGCGCTCGTTGCCGCCGATCTCGACCTGCGGGCCGTCGGTCAGCGCGCGGCCGTGTTCGTCGACGCGCACGACCATGGTCGCCTTGCGCCCGCTGTGGCAGATCGTCTTGATCTCGTCGAGGTTGTCGGCCCAGGCCAGCAGATACTGGCTGCCCTCGAACAGTTCGCCGCGGAAATCGGTGCGCAGGCCATAGGCCAGCACCGGGATGTCGCGGCGGTCGACCACGTCGGTCAATTGCCAGACCTGCGCCTTGGTCAGGAACTGGGCCTCGTCGACGAGGACGCAATCGAGCGTGCCGTGTGCCGCGATGTCGGCATCGACCAGGGCCAGCAGGTCGTCATCGTGCCCGAAACGCAGACCCTCGGCCCTGAGCCCGATCCGCGACGCAACCACGCCTTCCCCGGCACGGTTGTCGAGCCTGGGCGTCAGGATGCGCGTGCGCATGCCGCGCTCGTGATAGTTGTAGGCGCTCTGCAGCAGGGTCGTGGTCTTGCCGGCATTCATCGCCGAGTAATAGAAATAGAGTTTGGACATGGGAAGGCCGGGAAACGGGAATGGAGAATGGGGAATTGGCCTGGAGCAAGAGCGCGATTCTGTCATATCAACATTGATCGGCGACTTCGCGCATGACGGATGGGCGCCGCACGGGCACAATTGCGGCTATCCGCTCTGCCCGTTCCCCATTCTCCATTCCCGTTCCCCGGCCTCCCATGCTCAACCCCCCACAACGTGCCGCCGTCGAGTACTGCGATGGCCCCCTGCTCGTGCTCGCCGGCGCGGGTTCCGGCAAGACGCGGGTGATCACCGAGAAGATCGCGCACCTGGTCCGGCGCAGGAACCTCGCGGCCTCGAAGATCGCCGCGATCACGTTCACCAACAAGGCCGCGCGCGAGATGCGCGAGCGCGTCGGCAAGCTGATCCAGGGGCCGGCCGCCGAGGGCCTGACCGTGTGCACGTTCCACGCCCTGGGCCTCAAGTTCCTCCAGCTCGAGCACGCGCGGGCGGGCCTGCGTCGCGGTTTTTCGGTGCTCGATGGCGACGACAGCCAGGGCCTGCTCAAGGACCTCGCGCCGAAGGGCATCAAGAATGACGCGCTGTGGGCGCTGCAGTCGCTGGTATCGGGCGCCAAGAACGAGGGCCTGACGCCCGAACAGGCGGCGCAGGCGGCCGGCGGCGCGCGCGAATCCGAAGCCGCCGGGATCTATGCGGCCTACCAGAAGCGGCTGGCCGCGTTCAATGCGGTCGATTTCGACGACCTGATCCGCCTTCCGCTGCAGATCCTCGAAGGCGACGACGAAGCGCGGGCGGCCTGGCAAGAACGCATCCGCTACCTGCTGCTCGACGAGTACCAGGATACGAATACCGCCCAATACCGCCTGGTGCGGGCACTGGCCGGCTCCCGCGGCATGTTTACCGCAGTCGGCGACGACGACCAGAGCATCTATGCCTGGCGCGGTGCGAACCCGGAGAACCTCGATGAACTTTCGCGCGATTATCCGAAGCTCAAGGTCATCAAGCTCGAGCAGAACTACCGCTGCGGCCGGCGCATCCTGCGCGTGGCCAATGCCCTGATCGCCAACAACGAGCACCTGTTCGAGAAGAAGCTCTGGAGCGAACGGCCGGAAGGTGCACCGATCCGGGTCCTCGAATGCCGCGACGACGAGCACGAGGCCGAACGCGTCGCCGCCGAGATCGCCCACCTGGCCGAAAAGCACAAGGCGCGCTGGAACGAATTCTCGATCCTGTACCGGGGCAACCACCAGTCGCGCGCGCTCGAGAAGGCCCTGCGCATCGCCCGCGTGCCCTATCACCTGACCGGCGGCACCGCGTTCCTCGAGCGCGCCGAGGTCAAGGACCTGCTCGCCTACCTGCGTCTGATCAACAATCCCGATGATGACGCGGCGTTCCTGCGCATCGTCAACATCCCGCGCCGCGACATCGGTGCGACCTCACTCGAAAAACTCGGCCAGCTCGCCGGCACGCGGCACATCTCGATGCTGCGCGCCGCGCAGAACGACACGCTGCTCGGCGAACTGTCGGCGCGCCCGGCTTCGGCCCTGGCCGGCTTCGTCGAGCTGATGCGCGAGCTGGCAAGGAGCGCTGAACACACGGCTGCGGCTGACCTGGTCGACCGCCTGATCGAGCGCACCGGGTACGCCGAGCACGTCGGAGGCCAGTTCAAGGAGCCGGGCCTGCGCGCGCGCCGCATCGAGAACCTCAAGGAGCTCAGTGACTGGTTCCGTGCCATGCAGAAGGACGGTGCCGCCGGCGATCTCGCCGCGCAGCTGGCCCTGCTCACGCATGGCGACCGCGATGATCCGGGCAACGCCGTGCGCCTGATGACCCTGCATTCGGCCAAGGGCCTGGAGTTCCGTTTCGTCTTCATCGTCGGTGTCGAGGACGGTTCGTTCCCGCATGAAGCCAGCATCGAGGAAGGGCGCCTGGCGGAGGAACGCCGCCTGATGTACGTCGGCATCACCCGGGCCAAGGAGCAGCTGGCGCTCAGCTTCGCCCGGCGCAAGCGCCGCTTCGGCGAAATCATCGCCAACGATCCGAGTCGCTTTCTCGCCGAGCTGCCGGCCGCCGACCTGCACTGGTCGGGCCGCGATGCGGAGCAGGATGAAGTCCAGCGCAAGGAAGTCGCAAGTTCGAGCCTGGCCAAGCTGGCCGCGCTGTTCGACGATTGAGCGAACAGGCCCGGGCAGCCTAGACCAGCTTGCCGGCCTCGAGCTCGCGCTTCAGATAGGCGTAGTAGATCGGCCCGGCGATCACGCCAGCGATGCCGAATGCCGCCTCCATGACGAGCATCGCGATGAGCAGCTCCCAGGCGCGTGCGCGGATCTGCCCGCCGATGATGCGGGCGTTGAGGAAATACTCGAGCTTGTGGATGACGATCAGGAACGAGAGGGCCGCGATCGCCACCCACAGCGACACCGACAGGCCGATGATGAAGATCAGCGTGTTCGAGATCAGGTTGCCGATCACCGGCAGCAGGCCGCAGATGAAGGTGGCCACCACCAGCGTTTTCGCCAGCGGCAGGTTGACGCCGAACAGCGGCAGCACGATCAGCAGGAAGATCGCCGTGAACAGCGTGTTCAAGGCCGATATCTTCACCTGGGCGAACACGATGTCGTGGAAGGACGTGACGAGGTTGCTGCAGCGCGCATTGAGCACGATGGTCAGCGGCCCGGCGGAATCGCGCGCCATGGCGGTCTGCAACGCAAGCATGGCACCGAGGATCATGCCGATCAGCAGGTGCACGATGACGCGTGCGGCGTTCTTGCCCGCCAGCTGCAACTGGGCGGCGTGTTCGCGCAGCCAGCCCATCACGGCGACGCGGACCTGCTCGGAGTTGTCCGGCAGGTGATCGACGATGATCGCCGGCAGCTGTGCGCGGGCGCGCTCGACGACCGGCGTCAGGCGTTCGAACAGTTGCGCGGGATTGCCGTGTTCCGAGCCGAGGTAGGCCAGGCCGCCGGCGATGGCCAGGGTCAGCAGGCCGACCACGATGACGGCAAACAGCGCGACGACGAGCCAGTGCGCCCGGGTGCCCGGCAGGTGGCGTTGCAGCGAAGGCGCCAGCGCGTTGACCAGGGCGTACACGAGCAGGCCGGCGAGCAGGACCGGCAGCAGGCGCAACTCGAGGATCAGCCACAGCGAAACCGCCGCCAGCAGGTAGCTGGCCTGGGCGAGTCGCAAGGGCAGGATCGAAGGAGGAAGCAGCATGTGCTCTCGCAATCGGATGGCGGCGCGCAGTCTGTCAGCCGGCGCGCCGCATTGCCAGCCCGGGAAGTCATGCGCGTGTCGCGGATTTCGGCGAAACTC
>DAIMYT010000098.1:4263-12375 GCA_036734345.1 Dokdonella sp.
GCGGTGATCCTCGATATCGACGAGACCACGCTCGACAACTCACCCTACCAGGCGCGCCTGGTCCGCAATGGCAGCCAGTATGACGAGTTCAGCTGGGCCCAGTGGTGCCGCGAGGAAGCCGCCCGGTCCATTCCCGGCGCGCTCGAGTTCACCCGCCTGGCACGCAGCAAGGGCGTGACCGTGTTCTACCTGTCCAATCGCGCCAGCGACCTCGGCGAAGCCACCCTGGCCAACCTGCGCAAGCTCGACTTTCCGATCGCCGCCAATGAGCAGGTATTCCTCGGGCTCGGCACGGTGGTCTCCGGTTGCGAGCAGAACGGCAGCGAGAAGGGTTGCCGGCGCGAGCTGATTTCGCGCAAGTACCGGGTGCTCATGCAGATCGGTGACCAGCTCGGCGATTTCGTCGACGTGCTGGCCAATACGCCGGCAGGTCGCGAGCAGGTGGTCGCGCCCTACCTCGAGTGGATCGGCGAACGCTGGTTCGTGCTGCCCAATCCGACCTACGGATCGTGGGAACCGGCGCTGTTCAACAACGACTGGAGCCTGCCTGCCGGCGAGCGACGCCGCGCCAAGCGGGCGTGGCTGCGAACCGACTAGCGGCCCTGGCTTAATATATCCTTTAAATTCATATGGTTAACCGATTGCACTTAAGGTATTGCATTAGGTATAACAGATAAGTAACATGCCCATCACGAATTCAGGGATGCCTGCAGCACCCGGACCTGGCTACACACCGCAGATAACGACGTATTGCTTCCCCCTCCGGCGTTGCCGGATTCAACCCAGACGGCTCCGGCCTTCTGGGTTTTCTTTTGCGCATTCGAAACGGGCTGGTAGAGTGCGCGCCTCCCCCTTTTGCGGAACATCCATGTTGAAGCTCCTTGCCCGTGTTTCCGTGCTGGCGACCCTGGCTCTCGCCGCCGCCGCCTGCAATCGCGACTCCGGCCCGGATGCCGGCGGCGCGAACGCCGATCCGGCGCAGACCGTGCAGCAGTCGGTCGAACTGACCCGCAAGGGCGACGTGGCGGGCCTCATCGAACACATGCTGCCGCCCGAGGAGTTCGCGCGGGTCAAGGCCGAGTGGAACGAAAAAAAGGACGACGCCGAGCCGACCGCGGCGCAGCGCCAGAAGTTTGCCGAAATGATGGAAAAGCTGACTTCTCCCGACGCCGTTGACAAGATCTATGCCGAGATCGAGCCCGATATCCGCCAGTTCGATTCGCAATACCAGCAGCAGATCCCGACCATCGTCTCGATGGGCCGCAGCTACCTGCGTGGCCTCGTGCAGCAGAGCCAGGACCTGAGCGCCGGCGAAAAGGAGCAGGCCAACCAGGTCGTCGAAGCGCTCGCCCAGTGGGTCGAGAAGACCCGTTTCACCGACCCGGAGCGCGTCAAGCAGGCCCTCGCGATCATCAGCGACAGCGCGCGCCAGCTCAACCTGAAGACCCTGGACGAGGCGCGCGCGCTCGATTTCGAGCAATCCGCGCCGAAACTGAAGATCGCCTTCAACGGATTCAAGAAGGTGCTCGCGGTATTCGATTTCTCGGTCGATGAAATGCTCGATTCGGTGAAGACCGAAGTGGTTTCCCGCGATGGCGAAAAGGCCAGCGTGCGCATCGCCTACACGCTGCTCGGCACGCCCATGGAGACCCGCTCGGAAATGGTCCGCATCGACGACCGCTGGTATTCGAAGGACACCATCGACAAGCTCCGCGAGCGCGAAGCCGCCAGCGGCGCATCCGCCCCGGCGCCGGCTCCGGCCGCGGCCGGTGGCTGAAACCGGAGGCCCGATGCCGGTCACTGCCGGCAAACGGGATACGACGCGTCATGCAGCAGAATCTCCCCCTCCATCGAACACCGGACCCGTCGGCCCGCGGACCGGCATGGCTGAACCTTTTCGGCGCCATGCTGCGGCCGTGGATCCGTATCCGGCGCGAACCCAGGGATCCTCAGGAACTGCTGCCCGATGACGGCGTGCCGACGGTCTACGTGGTCGAACGCTACGGCCTGTCGGATACGCTGATCCTCGAGCAGGCCTGTCGCGAAGCCAACCTGCCCTCTCCCTACGAGGCCGCGAGCCGGCTGCCGATCAAGCGCACCCGCGCGATCATTGCGCTGACCCCGCGGCCCAGCCTGTTCCGCGCGCGCCCGCACAGCTCGCGATCGGAAACCCTGAGCCAGCTGGCGGAACTGATCAGCGAGGATCGCCAGGGCGACATCCGGCTGGTGCCAGTATCGATCTTCGTCGGCCGCGCGCCGGATCGCCAATCGGGCTGGTTCCGCGTGCTGTTCGCGGAAAACTGGGTCGTGGTCGGCCGCTTCCGGCGCCTGCTCGCCATCCTGCTCAACGGCCGCGACACGATCGTGCAGTTCTCGGCGCCGGTTTCGTTGCGCCAGACCCTGGACGAACAAGGCGAGGTGCCGCTGGAGCGCAGCGTGCGCAAGCTTTCCCGCGTCCTGCGCGTGCATTTCCGCCTGACCCGCACGACCATCATCGGCGCCGACCTCTCGCACCGGCGCACCGTGGTCGACGCGGTGGTCGAGGCCGACTCGGTGCGCCAGTCGATCGTCGCCGTCGCCGCCAAGGAGGGCATCCGCGAAGAACAGGCCCGGCGTCGCGCGCGCGGCTATGCGCTCGAGATCGCCGCGGACTATTCGCACACCGTGGTGCGCTCGATTTCGTTCATGCTCATTGCGCTTTGGAACAAGCTCTATGACGGCGTGGTCATGCATCACTTCGACAAGCTGCGTGCCGTCGCCCCGGGGCACGAAGTCATCTACGTACCCTGCCACCGCAGCCACGTCGACTACCTGCTGCTCAGCTACACGCTCTACCAGAACGGCCTCGTGCCGCCGCACATCGCCGCGGGCGTCAACCTGAACCTGCCAGGACTCGGTTCGATCCTGCGCCGCGGCGGCGCCTTCTTCCTGCGCCGCAGCTTCAAGTCCAACGCGCTCTATTCGGCGGTCTTCACCGAGTATGTGAGCCAGCTGTTCGCTCGCGGCGTGGCGCTCGAATACTTCATCGAAGGCGGGCGTTCGCGCACCGGGCGCCTGCTCACGCCGCGCAGCGGCATGCTGGCCATGACCCTGCGCAGTTTCCTGCGCGAATCGCGCCGCCCGGTGATTTTCCAGCCGGTCTATTTCGGCTACGAGAAACTCATGGAAGGCAAGTCCTACATCGGTGAACTTTCCGGCAAGCCGAAGGAAAAGGAATCGCTGCTCGGCCTGCTGCGCGCGTTCCGCGTGCTTCGCCAGCACTATGGCAAGGTGACGATCAATTTCGGCCAGCCGATCGAGCTCGCTCCGTTGCTTGATGAAGTCGCACCGGCCTGGCGCGCCTCGACCGGCACGCCGGATGCCAAGCCCGAATGGCTGGCCGGCGCCGTCGACACCCTGGCCGAACGGATCCAGGCGAACATCAACCGCGCCGTCGACGTGAATCCGATCAACCTGCTCGCGCTGGCGCTGCTGGCCATGCCCAAGCATGCGATGGC
Source organism: Dokdonella sp. (assembly GCA_036734345.1). Taxonomy (GTDB): domain Bacteria; phylum Pseudomonadota; class Gammaproteobacteria; order Xanthomonadales; family Rhodanobacteraceae; genus Dokdonella. The sequence goes on from DAIMYT010000098.1 coordinate 7,761, forward strand.
CGAAGCAGACCTGCTCGCCCAGATCGAGCTGTCCCGGGACCTGCTGGTTGCGTTGCCCTACAGCGAGCGCATGACGATCACCGACAAGGGCCCCGCGGAAATCATCGCCTACGGCGAATCGATGGAGTGGATCCGCCGCGTCGAGCATCCGCTGGGCGACGTGCTGGTCGTCGAGGGCGACAACTCGGTGCTGCTTTCCTACTTCCGCAACAACGTGCAGCACGTCTTCGTCGCCGCCGCATGGATCGCCTGCTGCTTCCTCAACAACCGGCGCATGGGCCGCGCGACCCTGCTGCGCATCGGCCGCCTCGTCTATCCGTTCATCCAGGCCGAGCTGTTCCTGCCCTGGAGCGAGGACGAGTTCCGCGAACGACTGCAGGTGACGCTGGACTTCTTCGTCAAGCGCGGCCTGCTCGAGACCGATGCAGACGGGCGGGTCATCGAGCGCGCGCCCGGCCAGACTGACAGCGCCTTCCAGTTGCGCGTGATGTCGCACAGCCTGCTGCAGGCGGTGGAACGCTACTACATCACGCTCGCCCTGCTGGTCAGCAATGGCCGCCATGTACTGTCGGCGGCCGAACTGGAAAACCTCTGCTCGCTGACCGCACAGCGGTTGTCGCTGCTGCACCAGTTGAACGCCCCGGAATTCTTCGATCGCTCGCTGTTCCGCGGATTCATCCAGAAGCTGCGCGAACGCCGGGTCATCTGGGCAGACGAAAACAACAAGCTCGATTTCGACGCGGGCCTCGAAGACCTGGTCAAGGAATCGAAGGTCATCCTGAGCCGCGACATCCGCCACGGCATCCTCAAGCTCACCGCCGAACTGCCCGTCGCCGGCAACGAGAAGAATGGCCAGAAAAACGACGAGGCCGCCTGACCGGCCGCCCCGGCTCAGGCGTCGAGGTCGGGAATCAGCTGGCTCTCCAGCAACGCAATCGAATCCTTCAGGTGCAGCTTGCGCTTCTTCAGGCGCTTGAGTTCGAGCTCGTCGTTGCCCGGGTCCACGACAAGCCGCGCGATCATGGCGTCGAGGTCACGATGTTCCGCCTTCAATGCAGTCAGGCGGCGCACCGTGGCGGCCGGATCGTCGCAGTTCATCAGTGCGCAAGCCTCCGATCTGGGGAACGCCGAGGCTCCGGTGCAGATGCAATCGGAGCTACCCTTGGTTCCCCTGCAGTCTAACGCCGCGCGCGCTGCGCGCGCATGTCCCGGATGAAGTCCGTCCACCGCCACAGCCATCGGGAGCATCGATGCCTTCGCCCAGCCTGAACCACGCCGACGCCGCAAGCCTCGCGCGTCGCCTTCGCCACCAGGTCGGACAGGCCATCGCCGACTACGCGATGATCGGGGAGGGCGATCGGGTCATGGTCTGCCTGTCCGGCGGCAAGGATTCCTGGACTCTGCTCGACATCCTGCGCGACCTGCAGGCGCGCGCGCCGGTCCGCTTCGAACTCGCCGCCGTCCATCTCGACCAGAAGCAGCCCGGCTACGATCCGCGCGTCCTGCCGGGCGCCCTCGAACACTGGGACATCCCGTTCCATGTCATCGAGCAGGATACCTACAGCGTCGTCCAGCGCGTCGTTCCGGCCGGCAAGACGCTGTGCAGCCTGTGCTCGCGTCTGCGCCGCGGAGCGCTGTACGAATTCGCCGCCAGCAACGGCTTTACCCGCATCGCGCTCGGCCATCACCGCGACGACATCGTCGAAACGCTGTTCCTCAACCTGTTCCACCAGGGCCGGCTGAAGGCGATGCCGCCCAAGCTGCGTTCCGATGACGGACGCAACGTGCTGATCCGGCCACTGGCCTACTGCAGCGAGGCCGATATCGCCGCCCATGCCGGCCAGCGCGGTTTCCCGATCCTTCCGTGCAACCTCTGCGGCTCGCAGGAGACGCTGCAGCGCAAGGCGGTCAAGGCCATGCTGGCCGGCTGGGAGCGCGACACGCCGGGCCGCGTGGAGAACGTTTTCCGCGCCCTGACCCGGGTCGAGCCCTCGCAACTGGCCGATCCGGGCCTGTTCGACTTCGCCACGCTCGGATCGGACGCCCGCGAGCGGGTATCCTGAGGACCTTCGCCGGCCCGATCCGGCGCGGTCTTCATCCGAGGCAAGCCCCCGAAATCTCAGCGCCTGATCCCGGCAGTCCGCAGGATCGCGCTTCCCTTCACCCGACAGGAACCCGAAATCACCCATGTTCTTCCGCAACCTGACCCTGTTCCGCTATCCCAAAAGCACCGCCAAGTCCCTGCCCGGGCTGGAAAACCACCTGGACGGCCACCGTCTTCGACCGTGCGGGCCGATCGAACTGGCCACGCGCGGATTCGTCTCGCCGTATGGGCGCGATTCCGACGAACTGACCCACCGCGCCGGCAAGTTCACCCTGGTTGCGGTCGGCAGCGAGGACAAGCTGCTGCCTTCTTCGGTGGTCGGCGAGGCGCTGGCGAAGAAAATCGCCGAGATCACCGACAAGGAGGCCCGCCGCATCGGCGCGCGCGAGCGCAAGCGCCTGAAGGAGGAGGTCATGACCGATCTCCTGCCGCGCGCCTTCGTGCGCCCGTCGCGCACCCTGGCCTATCTGGCCGAGGATGGCGGCTGGCTCGTCGTCGACACGGCGAGCCGCAAGTCCGCCGAGGAGGCGGTGAGCCAGATCCGCGAGGCCATCGGCCGCTTTCCCGCCACCCCGATGGCGCCGACGGAATCGCCGAGAATCCTGATGACGGACTGGCTGGTTAGTGGCAAGCTTCCGGCAGGCCTCGAATGGGGCGACGAATGCGAACTGCGGGATCCCGCCGAATCGGGTGCCGTGGTGCGCTGCCGGCGCCAGGACCTTGAATCCGACGAGGTGCGGGAGCATCTCAAGTCCGGCAAGCAGGTCTTCCAGCTGGGGCTGGAACTCGACGGGCGCATGGCGTTCGTGCTCGGCGAGGACCTGACCGTCAGGAAGTTCCGCTTCCTCGATATCGTCCTCGACGAGATCGGCGAAGAGGCATCCGAATCGGCGCGTGCCGAACTCGATGCGCGGTTCGCCCTGATGACGCTGGAAACCAGACGCCTCCTGGAAAAGCTCGATGAATGGTTCGGTCTGCCGCGACCAGACGAACGGGACTGAAGTGGTTGCGTGCGGATGAGGTGAGACGATGAATCTGGAAACGGAAAACAGTTATCTGGAATTGCCGACTCCGGCCGGCGAGACGATCAAGGTGCTGCGCAAGAGCCATCCGCGCGCTCGCCGGCTGCGTCTCACGGTCACTTCGGGCGGTGCCCGCGTGACCTATCCCGAAGGAACCCATCCGGCCCAGGTCTTCGCCTTCCTGCGCAAGCATGGCGAGTGGCTCGAACGCAAACTCGGCGAACTCCATCTCGGCGCGCAGCCGCCGGCGCTCGAACCCGGCGTGACCACGGTGATCCCGCTGCGTGGCGAGACCACGCGCCTGGTCTGGCGCGCCGGTACCTATCCGCGCATCGAGCAGAACGCCGACCGTCTCGTGCTGACCCTGCCATCGCCGCACAAGCGCGCGCTCGATGCCGCGCGCGGCCTGTTGCGTTCCTATCTCGAAGCGCAGATGCGCAAGGATGTTTCGCGCCTGCTGGCACGCTATTGCCCGTCGCTCGGCGCCGCGCCGAACGCCTTGCGCGTGCGACCGCTGAAAAGCCTCTGGGGCAGCCTCGACACGCGCGATCGCGTCACCCTGGACCTCGCATTGGCGCTGGCGCCGCCAGCCGTCCTCAAGTACGTGGTCGTGCACGAGCTCTGCCACCTGCGCATCCGCAACCATTCGCGCCGCTTCTGGAACCTGGTCGAGTCGCTGCAACCGAACTGGATGGACCAGCGCGACTGGCTGCGCCTCAATGGCCAGGCGCTGAAGGCCGAACTCAGCCGCCTCGTGCACGCGCCCGGGGCATGAGGGCGGCGGCAGCGTCATTCAGGCGCTGGACGAATCGCGCTGCAGGAATGCGTTGATCGCGGCGGCCACCGGGAGCGGATCTTCGAGATGCAGGTGATGCGTGCCGGCGATGCGGATCACTTCGATGTCGCGCACCAGGGCGATGCGTGCATCCATGCTGGCACGCGGCAGGTACGGCGCTTCCGGCTCGGCGAGCACGAGCAGGGTCGACGCCTCGATCCCGGGCAGGATCGCGGCGAGCTGTTCCTCGGTCAGCCGCGTCGGACTCGGCAAGGTCAGGCGCGGATCGGAGGACCAACAGATTGCGGGAAAAGCCTTCTCCGATCCGAAGCCGAAAGACCCATCGCTGCTTTTCGTTTTTCCAACCCCGAAGCCGAAAGACCCATCGCTGCCTTTCGCCCTTTCGGGCCCAACCCCCGAAGCCCCCTCGCCACCCCCGGCTTCCAGGCCGGCTCGACCACCAGCCTCCACCGCCCTGACCCCACGCTCGACAATGCAGCGCGCCGCCTCCAGCGACAGGTGCCCGGAACGCCGCCTCGCCTCGATGGCGCTGTCGATATCCGGAAAGATGCGCAGGCCATCCCCGCGGAACGCCTGGCGCGCTAGGTGGGCGCGACGCCACTGCTCGAGCGTGCGCTGCGCCGGCAGCGTCAGCGGACCCAGGCCCTCGATCAGTAGCAGGCGCCGGACCTTGTCCGGGCTCAGCGCGGCAAA
>DAIMYT010000099.1:0-12372 GCA_036734345.1 Dokdonella sp.
TGGGGCACGGCCATGGACAAGCCCATGCTGTGCATCATGACGCCGTTCGACGGCCGGCCGGCGACCGTGGGCAATGGCGTGATGCCGGGCATCGGCGTCGACTCGCGCGACCTGGTCGATCGCATGCACCGCAAGGCGCTCGAACTCGGCGGCAGCGACGAAGGTGCGCCCGGCTTGCGCGGAGAAGGCGGCGAAGGCTTCTACGCCGCCTATTTCCGCGACCCCGACGGCAACAAGCTCGACGTGTTCTGCTACGGCTGAGCAGGCCGGCGGCGGTAAACGGGCTACGGCGGGCAAGGGCGCTGCACTTGTCCGCCGAGCGGCGCCGCCGCAGAATTGCCTTCGCCCGCAGACAGGGCGGCGCCAGTGCGCCGCGGCGACGAGCGAGGGCGGCATGAAGACCGAACAGACCGGTGGTCTCGAAGACGGCGCGTGGTGCAAGGTGGTCGCTGGCACGCATGCCGGCAAGTCCGGCTCGGCGACGGATATCCATACCAGCAAGACCGGTCACGTCACGCTTACCGTGGTGCAGAAGGACGGCGTGCGATTCAAGACGCTGGCCAGGCACGTCGTCGTGCAGGCCAGCGCCTGAACGCGGCCGAGCTGCATGGCGCGCAGGCGTCCTGCCTTCGGAACGCGACTTTTCGCGATCGCTGATCGCCATGCGGCACAGACGGACCGGACCATGACTTCGCCCGACCAGGACCACGCATTCGCAGGCTCCATTCCGCAGCTCTACGAACGTTGTCTCGTGCCGCTCATCTTCGCGCCCTACGCCGCCGACATGGCCGCGCGCGCGCTGCACAAGGCGCCCTCGCGCGTGCTCGAAGTCGCCGCCGGAAGCGGGGCCGTCACCCGCGCGCTGGCCAGCACGCTGCCGCGACATGTCCCGATCATCGCCACCGACCTCAACCAGCCGATGCTCGACCACGCGATGGCGGTCGGCACGTCGCGACCGGTGGAGTGGCGCCAGGCCGATGCGCTGCAGTTGCCGTTTGCCGATGAATCCTTCGATCTGGTCGTCTGCCAGTTCGGTGCCATGTTCTTTCCGGACAAGGCGCGTGCCTTTGCCGAGGCGCGGCGCGTATTGCGACCGGGCGGCAGTTTCCTCTTCAGCGTCTGGGATCGTATCGAGGACAACGAATTCGCCGACGTCGTGACCGGGGCGCTGGCCACGCTGTTTGCCGACGACCCGCCGCGCTTCCTGGCGCGGATTCCGCATGGCTACCATGATCGCGCGACGATAGCGGCGGACCTGGCGGCAGCCGGATTCGCCGGCAGGCCCGGGTTCTCCACCGTCACCGAGTGCAGCCGTGCGGATTCGGCACGCCTCGTGGGCTTCGCCTATTGCCAGGGCACGCCGCTGCGCAACGAAATCGAAAGCCGCGATGCCGCGCGGCTGGAAGAAGCCACCGCCGTCGCCACCGCAGCCCTCGAGCGTCGCTTCGGACCGTCGGACATCAGCGGCAGGATCCAGGCCCACGTCATCGCCGCGGACCGCTAGCGGGAACGTCAGGCCTTCGGGGCGGCACGATTTGGCGTGGAGCCACATGCAGCGCCTATACTGGAGACCGGCCTTCCTGCTCATGGCGGTCGCCGATGACATTCTCTCCATGGCCCGTCCTTCGTCGATTGACGAAACCTTCTGGCGCCAGCCGCCGGATGCAGCATTCCCTTCTGTTGTGCATGGCGCTGGCTGGACCGGTCGCCTGCACCGAATGGGTCGAACCGATGGACTCCTCGCGACTGAGCGCCATGGCCACCCGTTACGCCGCCGCCTGGAGCAGCCAGGATCCGCAGCGGCTGGCCTCGTTCTATGCGAAGAACGGCGCGCTCGTGGTCAATGCCGGCGCACCGGCGAAAGGGCGCCCGGCGATCGCCCGCAAGGCCCGCGAATTCATGACGGCATTTCCGGACATGGTCGTGAAAATGGATTCGGTGCGCCTTGACGGCAACCGCGCGACCTTCCACTGGACCTGGACCGGAACCAACAGCGGCCCCGGCGGTACCGGCCGCGCCGTGGCCATGCGCGGCTACGAGGAATGGACGCTGGCCGCCAATGGACTGATCCTCGAGTCACGCGGGTATTACGATGAAGCAGAATACCAGCGCCAGCTCGGCGCCAGCGGCGAATGAGCAGGCCCCCAGCGGGTGACAGGAGAGTCGCATGAGTCCACAAATGATCCTGGTGGCGGGCCCGTATCGATCCGGCACCGATGACGATCCGCTGCGGATCGCCGCCAACGTCGCGGCGATGACCGAGGCCTCGCTGCGGCTCTTTCGCGCGGGCCACTTGCCGGTGATGGGCGAGTGGTATGCACTGCCCCTGATCGAGCACGCGGGTTCCACGGGCATCGGCGATGCCGTATTCAACGAGATCTTCCATCCGGTTTCGCGCCGCCTGGTGGCCCGGTGTGATGGCTGCCTGCGCATCGGCGGCGCGTCGGCGGGCGCCGACGAGATGGTCGAGCTGGCCCGGCAGCACGGCAAGCCGGTGTACTTCTCGCTCGGGGAAATCGCCGATGCGTGCTGACCGCGGGGAGAGCCTGATGTCGGCAACTGCGGCAGGGCGGCCTGCGATGAGCCAGGGCAAAGGGAACGCCGCGAGAATTCCCTGCGCGAGGAGCGCAGGATGAACGACGACGCCACGCTGCATTTCTTCTGCGGCAAGATGGCGGCGGGCAAGTCGACGCTGGCCCGGCGCCTGGCCGAACGCCATGGCGCGGTCCTGCTCGAGGAGGACCACTTCCTCGCCCGACTGTTTCCCGGCCAGGTCCACGGCATTGCCGACTATGTCGCCCTGTCGGCCCGCATCAAGGACGCGCTGTCCGCGCCGATCGTGCAGTTGCTCGCCAATGGCAGTTCCGTGGTCCTCGATTTTCCCGGTAACACGCGCAACCAGCGGGCATGGTTCCGGCAGCTTCTTGAACAATCCGGCGCCGCGCACGAGCTGCACTTCCTCGACGTGGCGGACGCGGTCTGCAAGCGCCAGCTCAGGCAACGCTGCGACGGACTTCCGGACGGCGCGCCGTTCACGACCGAGGCCGAGTTCGACGCCCTCGGCCGCTATTTCGACCCACCAGCCGACGACGAGTGCTTCACGGTGGTCCGGCACGTCGGATGATGTGTTGCGTGGGGAAGCGGGAATCGTCCGGATCCTCGCGCGCAGCCGGCGCGTTTCGAATGGATGATGCTCCGTTCCCTTGCTTGAGGAGAAAGGCGTGATTCGACTGCTTGGAATCGACCATCTGGTCCTGCGCATCCGCGATGCCGATGCGATGCTGCATTTCTACTGCGACGTGCTTGGCTGCGTGCTGGAGCGACGCAAGGATGACATCGGCCTGATCCAGCTGCGCGCCGGGCGCAGCCTGATCGACCTGGTGCCGGTGGACGGCGCGCCGGGCAGCGACGGCGCCATGAAGTCGCAAGCCGGGGCGCGCAATCTCGATCACTTCTGCCTGCGCGTGGAGCCGTTCGACGAAGCGGAAATCCGCGCGCACCTGCGCGGATTCGGCATCGAGGCCGGCGCGCTCGCCTCGCGCTACGGCGCGGAAGGCTTCGGTCCTTCCTTGTATCTCGATGACCCGGAGGGCAATGTGGTCGAACTGAAGGGGCCGCCCGCCGAGGGCCGGCACCGGGCGGATGCTGACGAGGAGGAATCATGAAAGCGATCTGGAATGGCCAGGTGCTGGCGGCCAGCGACGACACGGTTGTAGTCGAGAACAACCACTATTTTCCGGCCGATTCACTCAATCGCGAATTCTTCACCGAAAGCGCCACGCGCACGCATTGTCCATGGAAAGGCGAGGCGCACTACTACTCGCTGCGTGTCGAGGGCAAGGAGAACCGAGACGCCGCGTGGTTCTACCCGGCACCGAAGGATGCCGCGAAGAACATCGCCGGGCGCGTCGCCTTCTGGAAGGGCGTTTCGATTGAAAACCCCTAGCGGATTCGGCATGACCAGCCGCCCGGCTGTTGAAAGCCGGGATTCGGGATTCGCGAGAGCGGCGCGAGCGCTCGGGTTTGGTTTTGGCGAATGCCGGCGTTCAGGAGCCGGGTGGCTGTTCATCGCGACTGTCCAGTCCCGCTTGCGCACGGTTCGCCGCGCGGCCGATTGCGGGCTGCGCTGAGATGCGGCGTCTCGAAATAGTTGGGTACGGCGCGATCGCCGATGTCGTGCGCATCGCCGAGGTGGCGAAGCCGGCTATCGGTGATGCAGACGTGCTGATCCGCGTCGAAGCGGCCTCGATCAATCCGATCGACACCAAGTTCATCCATGGCCACCTGCGCCGCATCATGGCGCCCGGGTTGCCGGCTGCAATAGGCTTCGATGCCTGCGGCGAAATCGAATCGGTCGGCCGCAAGGTCGACGGATTTGCTGCGGGCGACCGCGTCTATGTGCGCGCACCGCGACAGAAGATGGGCAGCTTCGCCGAGTACCTTGCGGTGGATGCGCGCTTCGTCGCCATCGCGCCCGCCAACCTGTCGGCCGCCGAGGCGGCATCGATTCCGCTGGTCGCGCTGACCACGCTGCAGGGTCTCGTTGATCGCGCCCACGCACGGGCCGGTCAGCATGTCCTGATCCACGCCGGCTCCGGCGGCCTCGGTTCGTTCGCCGTGCAGTTTGCAAAGCATGTGCTCGGCCTGCGCGTGACGACGACGGCGAGCAGCCGCAACAGCGCCTGGGTGCAGGCGCTCGGCGCCGACGAGGTGATCGCCTACGACCGCGAGGACTACCGCGGCCGCGATACGCGCTACGACATCGTCTTCGACACCCTGGGCGGCGCGACGACCGCGGATTCCTTTGGCCTGCTCAGGCGCGGCGGCTGCGTGCTCAGCGTGGCCGGCCCGCCGGACTGGCGGTTCGCGCGGCAGATCGGTGCCGGGCCGCTCAAATCGGCCCTGCTCTGGCTGCTCGCCCTGCCGACGGAGTGGCGCGCGCGCCGCCACGGGGCGCGCTACTTCCGCTACCTGACCGAATCGGATGGCGCGCAACTGGCCGCGATCGCCGGAGTCATCGCCGAGGGCAAGGTGCGGCCCGTGATCGACACGATCTACGCGTTCGAGGATTACCGCGCCGCGCTCGAGCACATGGATGGCGGCCACGCCCGCGGCAAGCTGGTGATCGCGATGCGCCCCGGGGATGCGCCCGGCCCAGGCGACAGCTGAACGTCGCCGCGCCAACGACAATGACCAATGGGCCTGTCGCCAGGCGCCGGCACGGCGTTTGATGGGGCCAACCGGGAGGGCCCGCCGATGTTCCGCATCCTGCTCTGCACCGCGCTGCTGCTGATCCATCCCGCTAGTGCGGCGACTGTCGCCAGCGAAGACAAGCCGGCGCTACAACGCTCGGTTGAACAACTGCGCCAGTCGATCGGCCGCTGGGACGTGGTCACCGAATTCCTCAATGACGACGGCTCGGTGGCGAAATCGGTCGACGGATCCTACGAATTCGCCTGGGTGGTGCCGGATCGCGTGGTTTCCGGGCGCAGCGACATTCCGGCGATGAAACAGACTGCCGGCATCCTCTTTTACGTCAATGAAAAGAAGGGCGAGATCGAAATGGTTTCGGTCGGTGCCGATGGCCGCCTGTGGATCATGACCGGACCGCTCGGCGGCGAAGTGCGCACGACCGCGCCGTACGCAACCTCCGATGGCGGCAGCGGCCAGCTGCGCTTCACGCGCTACAACGTGGCCCCGGAATCTTTCGAATCGCGAATGGACTATTCGCAGGATGGCGGCAAGACCTGGAAGCCGGGCAACCACCAGACGTTCCGGCGACCCGAGCCGCGCTGATCCGGAACTGGCAAACTGGCGGCCAGTCCCGGTGCATCCACGGAGCAGGGGTGATGAGCGAAAACGACGACTTCCCGGTCGAGGGCGGCTGCGATTGCCGCGCCATCCGCTATCAACTGCTGTCCGCACCCTTGTTCGTCCATTGCTGTCATTGCCGCTGGTGCCAGCGCGAATCGGGTTCGGCCTTTGCGCTGAACGCGATGATCGAGGCCGACCGGGTCAGCCTGCTGCAGGGTGAGCCGGAACGGGTCGAAACGCCGTCGGCCAGCGGCAAGGGCCAGCGCATCGCGCGTTGCCCGGCGTGCCGGATTGCGCTGTGGAGCCACTATGCCGGGGCCGGCTCGTCGATCTGTTTCGTCCGTGTCGGCAGCCTCGACGAGCCCGACCGCCTGCCTCCGGACATCCACATCTTCACTTCGACCAAGCAGCCGTGGGTGGTGTTGCCCGCCGAAAAGCCGTGTTGCCCGGAATACTACGATCGCAAGGCGCAGTGGCCGCAAGCCAGCCTCGACCGGCTCGATGCGCTGCGCGCCCGCGGTGCGGCGCGTAATCGCGGATAGCCGCGAATCCGGCGATACTGGCCCGCGATACTGCCGCTTCGCGCAGAGGAGCAGAACGCTTGCAAGAGATCAACCTGACTGGCGACGGCGCCAGCCGCGACAGGACGAAAAGCGCAACCATCGCCAATGCGATGGTGACGACGGCGCTGGAACTTCCCGGCTATCGCATCACGCGCAGCCTCGGCGTGGTCAGGGGGCTGACCGTGCGCTCGCGCTCGATCGTCGGCAACCTTGTCGGCGGACTGCACGCGCTGTTCGGCGGCAACATCACGGTCTACACGACGCTGTGCGAGCAGACCCGTGCCGAGACCTACCAGCTCATGCTGCGCCAGGCGCGCATGCTCGGCGCCAATGCGATCGTCGGCATGCGCTGTGACGCGACCGAGCTGATGCCGGGCATGGCCGAGGTGCTTTGCTACGGCACGGCAGTCGTGGTGGAATCGGACTAGATCCGGGGAGAATGCGATGACCGACCTGCAGAAGGCCTACGCGACACAACTGGCCAACATCGAGAAGCGCAGCGGCAAGTCCCTTGCGCAACTGTGCAAGTTGCTCGACGCCAGTGGACTGGAAAAGTTCGGCGAGAAACGCGATTACCTGAAGAAGGAACTCGGCATGGGCCATGGCGATGCCAATGCCGTGGTCACCTTTGCAAAGGACGCCGGCAAGGCGCCGGCCGGCGCGGACGCGGGCGATCCGCTCGACGCGATCTACGCGGGCAAGAAGGCGGCGTTGCGTCCCGTCCACGAGGCCCTGATGGGCAAGATCGAAACCTTCGGCGCATTCGAGATCGCACCGAAGAAGGGCTATGTCAGCCTGCGTCGCAAAAAGCAGTTTGCGACGATCGGCCCGGCCACGCAGAGCCGCGTCGACGTCGGCCTCAACATGAAGGGCGTGCCTGCCACGTCCCGACTCATCGCCGAACCCGCCGGCAGGATGTGCAACTTCAAGGTCGGCCTGTCGAGCGTGAAGGAAGTCGATGCCCAACTGCTCGGCTGGATCCGCCAGGCCTACGACAGCGCCGGCTGAGCAGGGTGGTACCTGCGTGGACGGCGCCGCAACCGGGCTTGCGTTCTTGCTATCGTGACAGCGGAAATGATGCCCTGCGGGCGGGAGGCGGACGTCGTGCGAGCCGGATTGCAATACCCGGGATCTGCCATCGCCCGGCATGGCGTGGGCGCGGTAGCGCGTCGTGCGCTGCCGAGATCCGTGGCCGCGCGCACGCCTGACATCGGCCAGGGCACGGCATGAACGGCCAGCAGTTGATCATCATTGGCGTGCTGCTGCTCACCGTGGCCCTGTTTCTCTGGGGCCGCTGGCGCCACGATCTGGTCGCGATGGCGGCACTGCTGGCCAGCGTGATGGCAGGCGCAGTGCCGGTCCGCGATGCGTTCTCCGGATTCGGCCATCCGGCCGTGATCACGGTGGCCTGCGTGCTGATCCTTGGCCACGGCCTGCAGGCAACGGGTGCCGTGCAGGTGCTGGCCAAACACCTGCTGCCCAGCCGTGGCGGCCCGACCCTCGGCATCCTTGCCCTTGTCACCCTGGCGGCGCTGCTGTCGGGATTCATGAACAACGTCGGCGCGCTGGCGATGCTCATGCCGGTCGCCATCCAGATGGCCGCGCGCCATGAATTGCCGGCCGGCAAGATCCTGATGCCCCTGGCGTTCGGCTCGATCCTCGGCGGCATGACGACCCTGATCGGCACGCCGCCCAACCTGATCGTCGCCGACTACCGGACGACCACCGGCATGGGGCCCTTCGCCATGTTCGATTTCGCGCCGGTGGGCGTGGCCGTGGCCGCCGTCGGCCTGCTCTTCGTCGCCCTGGTCGGCTGGCGCATGGTGCCGACGCGCAAGCAGGCGACCACCGGCAGCTTCGACACCGGCGCCTATCTCAGCGAAGTCCGCGTGACCGAGGGCAGCAAGGCGGTCGACCGCAGCGTGCGCGAGGTCGAGCAGATCCTTGATGCAGCCGACGCCCAGATCATCGCCCTGGTCCGCGGCGACATGCGCCTCTCTGCACCGAGTCCGCGGCGGACCCTGCGCAGCGGCGACATCCTTGTCATCGAGGTCGAGCCGGACTCGCTCTCGCGGGTCCTGTCGAGCCTTGGCCTGAAGCTCGAAGAGGATGTGCCTTCCACCGGCAACACGCCGGAAGTCGCGGATGCCGACGCTGCCGCCGCGAGCGGCGAGGCGGCGCCGGCGACGCTGGACGAGGCGGCCAGGCAGGCGGGATCGCAGGACAAGTCGCGACCGGGCGAAGTGGTGGTCCAGGAGTTCGTGGTCGGCCCGTATTCCGAGCTGGTGCAGCGCTCGGCCACCGATGCCCAGCTGCGCACGCGCTTCGGCATCAGTCTGCTGGCCATCTCGCGGCAGGGGCAGCGCTCGATCCGGCGCCTGCGCGCGACCCGCATCCTCGCCGGCGACGTCCTGCTCATGCAGGGCACCAGCGAGGCCCTGGCCGGTTTCGCCAGCCAGTTCGGTTGCCTGCCGCTGGCCGCGCGCGACATCCGCGTACCCAAGAAGGGCCAGGCCCTGAACGCCACCGTGGTCATGGGGCTGGCGGTGGCGGCGACCAGCCTCGGCCTGCTGCCGGCCGCCATCGCGTTCGCCGCTGCGGCGCTGATCTTCGTGCTGCTCGCCCTGGTTCCGCTGCGTTCGGCGTATGGCGCGATCGACTGGCCGGTCATCGTCCTGCTCGGCGCGATGATTCCGGTCGCCGATGCGATGGGATCGACCGGGGCGGCCGACCTCGTCGCACAATTCCTGCTCGACCATGTCAGCCAGGGGCATGTGATCGCAAGCCTGGCCATCCTGCTGGTGGTCACGATGTTCCTTTCGGACCTGATGAACAATGCGGCCACGGCGGCCGTGATGTGCCCGATCGCGATCAGCAGCGCCGGGCAACTCGGTGTCTCCGCCGACGCGTTCCTGATGGCGGTGGCGATCGGTTCGTCCTGCGCCTTCCTGACCCCGATCGGGCACCAGAACAACACGCTGATCCTCGGCCCCGGCGGTTTCCATTTCGGCGACTACTGGCGCCTGGGCCTGGCCGTGGAGGTGCTGGTCGTGGCGGTCGGCCCGCCGCTGATCCTTTTGGGCTGGGCGCCATGAAACTCGGCTCTAGGGGGGGCGCGAGCGGCGCAGGGCCGATGCGCGGTCCCGGCGCAGTGGACGCGTTGCGCTGGCGCAGGGATGATCCGGTGGCGCATTTGCGGATGGCGTGGCCAGTGACCGGCGCGGAGGAATTCCTGATGGACAATGACAAGCTGCGTTCCCTGCTCAGCGAGATGCGCGATGCGCAGCTGCGCTTCAATGACGAGTACCGGCGCATCGCCAGCGAGTCGCTGGCGATACAGAGGCAATCCCTGGAACTGCAGCAGGGTGCGGTGGCCCAGCAGAAAATAGCGGTCGAGGCACAGGCCCGCCATTTGCGCCTGTACCGGCGCGTGCTCGGGGTCAGCGCGGTCGTCGTCCTCGCGATCGTGGTCGCGGTGGTGCTGCTGATCGCACTGCGCTGAGCGCGGGCGCGGTCAGCCGAAGAATTGCGCGAACACCGCGATCGCGCGATCGATGTCGGCGTCGTCGATATCGAGATGGGTGACCAGGCGCACGCTGGGCAGGTAGCCGATGCTGGCGCGCACGCCCGCTGCCAGCAGATGCGCATCGAGTGCGCGCAGGCGCTCGGCCGGTACGTCGATGAAAACCATGTTGGTGAAGCAGCCCTGCAGCCGGATCGCATCGATGGCCTGCAGCCCGGCGGCAAGGCGTTCGGCGCGGGCGTGGTCCTCGGCCAATCGCGCGACGTTGTGGTCGAGTGCGTACAGGCCGGCGGCGGCGAGGATGCCGGACTGGCGCATGCCGCCACCGAGCATCTTGCGCCAGCGCCGGGCCCTGGCGATCAAGGCGTCGGAGCCAAGCAGAACCGAGCCGACCGGCGCACCGAGCCCCTTGGACAGGCAGATCGATACCGTATCGAACGGCGCGGCCAGTTCGCGCGGCGCCAGCCCGGTGGCGACCACGGCATTGAAGAAGCGCGCGCCATCCAGATGGACACCGAGCCCGCGCGATCGCGCCCAGTCGGTCGCGCGCACCACGTAGTCCTGCGGCAGGACGCGCCCGTGCCAGGTATTTTCGAGGGCGAGCAGGCGCGTGCGCGCGAAGTGCTGGTCATCGGGTTTGACCGATTTTTCGAGCAGGTCGAGTGGCAGGCTGCCGTCCGCTGCGTTGAGCACCGGTTGCGGCTGGATCGAGCCAAGCACGGCCGCGCCACCGGCCTCGTACTTGTAGGTGTGCGCTTCCATGCCGACCAGGTATTCATCGCCGCGCTGGCAGTGCGCGAGCAGGGCGGCGAGATTGGCCTGGGTGCCACTCGGCACGAACAGGCCGCGCTCGAAACCGAGCTCGGCGGCGAGGCGTTCCTCGAGCGCGCGCACGGTCGGGTCTTCGCCGTAGACGTCATCGCCGACGACCGCGGCCGCCATGGCCGCGCGCATGGCCGGGGTCGGCAGGGTGACGGTGTCGCTGCGCAGATCGATCATGGCCTTGCGGGCGTTCGTGGAGGGACAGGGATGGTAGCGCGCACACGCGAATCCGCGCGACTGCCCTGCCGGTCATTCGCGCGGTGGGCTAAACTGGCGCGATGAAACTGGCTACCTGGAACGTCAATTCGCTGAACGTGCGCCTGCCGCATGTCGAGCAGTGGTGCGCGAGCGCGCAACCAGACCTGCTCGGCATCCAGGAAACCAAGATGGAGGATGCGAAGTTCCCGCGCGCGGCGATCGAGGCGCTCGGCTACGAGGTCGCGTTCTCCGGACAGAAGACCTACAACGGCGTGGCCCTGTTCGCCCGCCAGCCGATCCTTGATGTCGTCACCGACATTCCGGGTCTCGACGATCCGCAACGGCGCATCCTCGTGGCCACGGTCGGCGACCTGCGCGTCGCCAACCTCTATGTGGTCAATGGCCAGGCCGTCGGCAGCGAGAAATACGCCTACAAGCTCGACTGGCTGGACAAGGTCACGCGCTTCCTCGAGGGCGAACTGCGCAACGACCCGCGCCTGGTCGTGATGGGCGATTTCAACATCGCCCCGGAGGATCGCGACGTCTACGATCCGGTCGCCTGGAACGAGCAGATCCTGTGCTCGACGCCGGAACGCGAGGCGCTGCGGCGCATGCTCGATCTCGGCCTCGTCGACAGCTTCCGGCGCTTCGACGAGTCGGCCGGGAAATACAGCTGGTGGGACTACCGCCAGGCCGGATTCCGCCGCGACCTCGGGCTGCGCATCGACCTCGTGCTGGGCAGCGCGAAGGTCATGGAGCGCGCGCAGGCGGCCAGCATCGATCGCGAGCCGCGCACCTGGGAGCGTCCGTCCGACCACACCCCGGCGTTGCTGGAGCTTGCCGATGTCTGAGTCCGACTGGCCTGCCTCGCTGGCCGACAGCGAGCTCGAGGAGCTCGACCAGTACCTGCGCGCGCACCCGGGCGAGGACCACCTGCTGCTCGATGGCGTGCATGGCCTGCTGACCTCGCTGGCGATCGGGCCGTCGCCGGCGACGCCCGAGGAATGGCTTCCCGAGGTGCTGCATGAGCCGTTCGCCGACGTCGAGGAAGGCGAGCGCATCCTGACCCTGCTGGCGCGGCTCAACGATTCGGTCGTCCTCGAAATCGAAACCGGCGCCTACGAACCGATCCTCGGCGAGGTCGATACCGATGATGGCAGCATGGCGTTCACCTCGCGTGGCTGGTGCGAGGGTTTCAGCCGCGGCATCGACATGCGTGCCGCGGCGTGGGAATCGCGGCTGGGCCAGGATTCCGACCTCATGCAATACCTCGGTCCGATCATCGCCCTGTCGATCGAGGACGAAGTCTTCGACAGCGATGCGGATTTCGCCGCGCTGACCGACGAGGAGTACGACGAATGCCTGGCGCGCATTCCCGAATCGGTCGACGCAGTGGCGACCTACTGGCGGGAAAACCCGGCCAGCGAAGAGGACCATGCGCGCCACCACGAG
>DAIMYT010000100.1:0-3878 GCA_036734345.1 Dokdonella sp.
GTTCCTGTACGGCATCGCGGCCAGCGGCGGCGTGGTCAGGGCGACCGACAGCGAGGACAGCAGGTTGATCAGGCAGTCCTCCCAGCCGACGAAGCGGAAGCTCGATTCGGGAATCGGCAGCTCTCGCGAAACCGGCTTATAGGCAGGTTCCCAGATCCAGTCTTCATCTTCGTCGAAGGATTCCGCGCCGAACAGGTAGGCGCGATAGCCCTCGTCGGTTTCGGCCACGCCGACGCCGAATGCGCCGATGTCGGCGGACGGGGGTTCGGTTTCAAGGACTTCCAGCAGCCACTGGCCGAGGGGATTTCTGAGCGTATCGGACATCGGGGTCAGCTCCAGGTATTCGCGCGTTCGGAGAAGTCGGCGGCTTGCGGGCGCACCACGCAGAAGCGCTGGCCGGTGGGGGCCTGCATCACCCACCAGGTGTGCAACTGCTTGACGCGCGTCGCGCCGAGCGCTTCGAGCCGGCGGACTTCGGCCTCGATGTCGTCGGTCTCGATATCGAGGTGGACGCGGCTGGCGTGGTCGACCGACTGCACTTCGATGTGCAGGTTGCGCGATGGATCGTCGAGTTCGATATAGGTATTGTCGACACCCGATGGCTGGCCGACGCCCATGCCGAGGGCGCCGGCCCAGAACGTGGCAGCGCCATCGAGGTCATCGGTCTGGCAATCGATGATGAATCCGGCCAAACGGCTCTTGTGCACGAGAAACACTCCTCGGCTCCATGCGAGGCGGCGATGTTACCCGCAGATCCGCCACCGCAACCGCCAAATGCGTCGCGACTCGGCCTTCAGCCAGGCGCCGGGCCGGCGAGGTCCAGCGCAGTCTTGAAGTCCGCCGCGAATTGCAGGGTCTGGCCATCCGGTTCGATGCCCATCTGCCGGAATACCCCGAGTGGCTGCGGCTGCAGGCCGGACAGGATCAGCCGGGTGCCGTCGCGCCGGCAACGTGCGATCAGGTTCTCGATCGCGGTGGCGCCCGAGGCATCGACCAGCGGCACCAGGCGCATGCGCAGGATGAACACGCGCGGCGGCCGGCCGAACGCGCGCAGCACGTCCTCGATGCGGTTGGCCACGGCGAAGAACAGTGGCCCCGACACGCGATAGGCCTCGACGCCTTCCGGCAGTTTGGCGCGCTGGTTCACTTCCGCATCGCCGCCGTTGTCGACGCGGTCCTCGTCCATCAGGTCGACATGCGATTCGAGGGCGACCACTTCGCTCATGCGGTGCATGAACAGGAACGCGGCCAGCACCACGCCGACCTCGACGGCTACGGTGAGGTCGAACATGACGGTCAGCAGGAAGGTGACGATGAGCACGGCCTGGTCGCCGCGTGGCGAGCGCATGAGCTGGCGGATGCGCTCGATCTCGCTCATGTTCCAGGCGACCAGCACGAGCAGGGCGGCCATCGCCGGCAGCGGCACGTAGTTGGCCAGTGGCGCCGCCACCAGCACGAACAGCAGGATGAACACCGCGTGCGCCATGCCGGCGATCGGCGTGCGTCCGCCGGCGCGCACGTTGGTGGCGGTGCGCACGATCGCGCCGGTGGCCGGCAGGCCGCCGATCAATGCCGATGCCGTATTCGCAATGCCTTGCGCAACCAGCTCGCCGTTGGAGCGATGGCGCCCGCCGATCATGCCGTCGGCGACCACGGCCGAGAGCAGCGATTCGACGCCGCCCAGGAAGGCGATCGTGAACGCCGCCGGCAGCAGTTCGTGCAGGCGCGCCAGCTCGAAGGTCGGCAGGTGCGGGGTCGGCAGGCTGGTCGGAATGCCACCGAAACGCGTGCCGATGGTTTCCACCGGCAGTTGCAGCAGCAGGGTGGCCAGCGAGGCCACGCCGACGCCGATCAGGAACACCGGCCACTTCGGCCGGAAGCGCCGGATCACCAGCAGCAGTGCAAGCGTGGCGAAGGCAAGCCCGGCCGCGGCCATGCTGAAACTGGAGATATGTCCGAAGTAGGTTTGCCAGCGGGCGAAGAATTCCGCCGGCAGCTTGTCGATGTCGAGGCCGAGCAGGTCCTTGATCTGGCTGGTGAAGATGCTCACCGCGATGCCGGCGGTGAAGCCGGTGATGACCGGCTGCGGCATGAACTTCATCAGCGTGCCGAGGCGCAGCAGGCCGGCCATCACGAGCATCGCGCCGGCCATCAGGGTGGCGATGATCAGGCCATCCATGCCGAACTTGTCGATGACGTTGAACACCACCGGGATGAACGCGGCGGTCGGACCGCCGATCTGCACGCGCGAGCCGCCCAGCGCGGAAATGAGGAATCCGGCGACGATCGCCGTGTGCAGGCCGGTGGCCGGCGTGGCGCCCGAGGCGATCGCCAGCGCCATCGACAGGGGCAGGGCGACGATCGCCACGGTCAGGCCGGCGAGCAGGTCCGAGCGCAGGTCGGCGAAGCCGTAGCCCTGGCGCAGGACGGTGACCAGCTTGGGCACGAAGAGCTGCCAGGCCGGTGCGGATGCCGGGACGTGGTTCAAAGGGGCAGGGATGTGTCGGGCGGTGTCATGGATCGGCCAGGCCGTGCGGAAACGCGTCTATTGAATGTGCTGGGTGATGTCGGGCAGCCCGCTGCTGAGCAGCCAGACCTTGGCCTTCTTGTCGTACTTCCAGACCTGGCGATCGACGATGCTGCGCGCTTCCTGGGTATGGATGTTGACGATGCCGATCTCCACCGTCTGACGCACTTCGTTGTCGTTGACGGGGACGGGCGCGGTGTCGTTGTAGTTGGTGAAGCGGACCTGCTTGTAGCGGTCCAGCTCGAGCTGGGTCAGCGGGTGGGCGGCGCGGTACTCGGGATCGACGAAGGTCTCGGCCTGCTCGATCGAGCCCCAGCGGATGGTCGCCGCGTAGGTGCGCAGGGTTTCGGTGAGGATCTTCTCGCGCGATTTCGCCAGCACCGGCGCGCACGCCAGCAGCAGGGCCAGCGCGGCGAGGAGCAGGGAGGAACAACGGCTGGCGCGGCAGGTCGCGAACATCGTGGCGGATCCTCAGGTTGAGCCGGCAGGCTCCGATTGTGCCGCATCGGCGTCGGCAACAGTAGCTGCCTTGCGCAGGGCGACGAATCGCGCGGACAGGCTGCAGGCCGTCGTGCCATCGGCAAGGCGGATGTCGCACTCGGCGGCAAGCCGCGCCTTG
This sequence comes from Dokdonella sp., assembly GCA_036734345.1. Classification (GTDB taxonomy): domain Bacteria; phylum Pseudomonadota; class Gammaproteobacteria; order Xanthomonadales; family Rhodanobacteraceae; genus Dokdonella. The sequence goes on from DAIMYT010000100.1 coordinate 3,147, forward strand.
CCGCGCGCGCCGAGGATCTCGAAAAACCCGGCGAAGGTCTGGTCGTCGGCCAGCCGGGACTCGGCGCCAAAGTCCTCCCAAAGCGGTGCGAGGTAGCGCACCGTGCTGTCCTGCACGTAGATGTCGCAGGCCATGCCGCGCTCGTCGGCCGCCAGCTTGACCAGCGACCAGCAGGCCAGGGTCATCACGCTGACCAGGCTGCCGCCGAACGCGCAGCCCTTGTCGTTGACGTTGGGCGCAAGCGGTGCGGTCATGCGCAACGATTGCCCGTCCCAGGCAGCGATGCGCAACTGCATGAATCGGGTGACCGGAATATCGGCCAGCATCTGCTCCTGGGCGGCGATTCGCAGCGCATCGCGACGCGCCTGGGTGGCGGAGGGATCGGGGCAAGGCAAGGTCATGCGCGGCTCGTGCAGGGAATCCAGTCGGCCAGTGTGCGCACGAAGATGGATTGTTACAAGGCGCCGGCACCTGTGCGTATGATCGCCGTGTTGCTGCCCGAGGAACCTCCGATGCCCACAGCATCCGCGCGCTACGCCCACGCACTCGCTGGCGCCAGCGTGATCGTCACGCGGCCGGCGATGACCGCGACGGCGCTGGTCCGCGGCGTGCCGAAGCTGACCGGCGCCCCGGTGATGGCGACCGACCTCCGCGCCTCGGTCTCGCTGGTCCTGGCCGGGCTGGCGGCCGAGGGCGAGACGATCCTCAATCGCGTCTACCACCTCGATCGCG
>DAIMYT010000100.1:3888-7250 GCA_036734345.1 Dokdonella sp.
CGCCAATCCGCCTGCCCGGGATGCGCCTCGCGCCGGCCGAAGACCAGCCGGCACTGGTGCGGGCGCTGGCCGAGGCACGCGGCGCCGACCAATGGATCTTCACCAGTCCGGCGGCAGTCCATTTCTACCTGCAGGCGGCCGCATCGACGCAGCTTCCGCCGGCCCTGCGCGTGCTCGCAGTGGGCAGCGGCACTGGCCGCGCGCTGTCCCGGCACGGCATCGCCTGCGTCACGCCTTCCGGCCAGCAGAACAGCGAAGGACTGCTCGGTGAGCCCGCGCTGGCCGATCCGCGCGGCCAGTTGATCGCCATCCTCGACGCGCCCGGTGGCCGCGACCTGCTCGCGCCGGCCCTGCGCGCACGCGGTGCCCGGGTCGCGCGCATCGGCGTCTACCGGCGCCTGCCGCCGCGCCTGGGCCGCCGCCAGATCGATGCGCTCGACGGCGCCGATCGACCTTGGATCAGCCTGGTTTCCAGTGCCTTTGCGCTTGGCGAGCTGTGCGCCGCCTTGCCGGCCGGGCTGCTCGGGCGATGGCGTGACGAAGCCCTCGTCGTCAGCAGTCCGCGCCTGGCCGGGCTGGCGGGCCAATCCGGCTTCACCGATGTTCACGAATCGCGCTCGGCGCTGGGCAGCGATCTGCTCGACTGCGCCTGCGCCGTGCTCGCCCGCCATCGCCTGTAAACTTCTGCTCCCTTGGCCGGGCGTCTTCAGCTAGCATGCGTGACATGGAAACCGAAAAGCCCGCGAATCTGCCCGCGCCCTCCAGTCGCGACAAGGGAAAGCAGGACGCCGCGAAGCCTCGTCGACGCGGCGGTGCCGGCTTCGTCCTTGTCGTCATCGTGCTGGGGATCGCTGCCGGATTCGCCTGGTGGTACTACGAGCGGCAGATGCGCGAGCGCGACAGCTCCGCGCGCGAGGACACGCTGGCTGCGCAGATCGCCGAGTTGACGCGCACCAACGAACAGTTGCGCCGCGACGTCGAGAGCCTGCGCTCGCGCTATGCGGATACGGAAACGATGAATCGCGGCATTCGCGAGGAAGTGCTCGGTTTCAACGAACGCTCGCGCGCACTGGAGGATGCGGTGGCCAACCTGGCTGACCAGCGCCTGAGCAACCGCGACGCGATGGCCCTCAACGAAGCCGAGTTCATCCTGCAACTGGCCGGCGAACGCCTCACCCTGTTCCGCGACGCCAGCGGCACGCTCGCTGCCTATCGCCTCGCCGACAGCGCGCTGGCGGCCGCCGAGGATCCGTTGTTTGCCAACGTGCGCCAGACCATCAGTGCGGAAATGCAGGCGATCGAAGCAGCGCGACCGATGCAGACGCGCGCCACCCTGAGTGCGCTGGCCAACCTGCGCGCCAGCCTGGCCGGCTTGCCGCTCAAGTCGGGCCCGACCGACGCAAGGGCAGCCAGCAAGGAAGGTCGTTCGCGACTGCGCGAGATCCTCGACCAGTTCGTGCGCATCTCCACGGACGACGCCGCGTCGGCTTTCGCCCTGCGCGACGAAAAGCTTACCCGCTCGCTGGCCGCCATCGACCTGCGTGCCGCCGAAGCGGCGCTGTTCGTGCGCGACCAGGACGAGTTCACGGCGGCCCTGAAGCGCGCCCGCAGCGGCATCGAAGCGACCTTCGACACCGACGCCCAGGGCGTGCGCGACGCATTGGCCACGATCGACCAGCTCATGGCCACGCCACTCGCGCCCGCGCTGCCCGAAGTCGGCACGGCCCTCAGCGAACTGCGCAACCTGCGCACGACGCGTGCGCTGTCCCAGCCCAAGCCGGCGCAGACGCCGGAACCGTCCCATGCGCCGGCGCACGAGCCGAAGGCCGGAGCGATCCGGTGAGGATCTGGATCGGCATCTTCCTGCTGCTGCTGGTGGCTGCCGCCGCGGCGTTTGGCTGGCAATGGATCGTCGAGGATCCCGGCTACGTGCTGGTGCGCCTGCGCGGCACTTCGATCGAGACCAGCCTCGTCTTCAGCGTGGTCGTCCTGCTGCTCACCTGGGGCGTGCTCAACATCGTCTGGCGCCTGTTGCGCTGGCCGGCCCGCGCGTGGATCCGCGCACAGCGCAAGCGCGCGAGGGAAAACCTCGCCTCCGGCCTCGCGGCATTTGCCGAAGGGCGCTACCTGCTGGCCGAGCGCAACCTGGCCAAGGCGACCAAACAACCCGCTTTGCGCGGACCGGCCTTCCTGGCCATGGCCCGCGCCGCGCATGCGCGCGGTGATGACGAAGCGGCGCAGAAGGCGCTCGACAGCGCGGCCGTGGATGCCGGTGCGGCGGCTCTTGCCCAGCGCGCCAAGATGCTGGTCGAACGTGGACGCCACGGCGAAGCGCTTGCCCTGCTCAAGTCGAAAGCCGCCAGTGGGGGTCTGCCGCCAGTCGGCTGGCAGGCGCTGATTGAAGCCGCGTTGGCGGAAAAGGATGCACAGGCGGCGCTGGACGCGCTGCCGATGCTGGCGAAGACGCAATCGCTGGCGCCGGCCACGATGGCTGCGCTGGAAACGCGCGTGCTGGTGGCGGCACTGTCGACGGCGCCGTCGCAGGCGCGCCTGAACACCTTGTGGAACGCCACCTCGCGCGCACGCCGCAAGCAGGCGCCGATCATCGCCGCGTTTGCGCGCCGCGCCGCCCAGTTCGGCCAGGTGCTCGCGGCAATGGACGAGATCGAATCGGCCCAGCGCCGCGAGTGGAGCGAGGAACTGGCGCTTTGCTACAGCGAGATCGGCCCGGCCGAAATGGCCACGCGCCTGCGCCACGCGGAAGCGTGGTTGTCGATCGCACCGAACAGCGTGAGCCTGCTGACGACGCTCGGCCGGCTCTGTCGCGACCAGAAGCTCTGGGGCAAGGGCATCCAGTACCTCGACCGCGCCGTCGAGATCGCCGAATCTTCCCTCGCCTGGGAAACCCTGGGCGACTGCCATGCCGGGGCCGGCGACGAAGCCGCGGCCAACCGCTGCTACAGCAACGCGCTGCTGATCCAGCGCGGCAAGGTGCCATTGGCGCTGGCCGGCCGCACATCGGCGCGCGTGGATACGCACGCCATGATCGTGGAAGAACGCGACAACCACGGCGTTCCGAGGTTGCCCAAAACCGGTTGATCACGCGACCGGCGGCGCCGGATTCGATGCCGCGCCTCGCGCTGCCCTTCGTTCTTGTCGCAATGTCTTTCCGTTACATGCAGGAGCAGGCTTCAGCCGCGATGCTCTTCGTCCAGCCATGAAAAAAGCATCGCGGCCAGGTCACCAGAAAGCATCGCGGCTGAAGCCGCTTCCTGCGAAGAGCCGGTGAACCGCGCCGCGTGCATTGATGGCTCGACCCGCGTATCCGCTTCGTAGGTGCCGCGGTGTCTTTCCGTTCCATG
>DAIMYT010000100.1:7350-12257 GCA_036734345.1 Dokdonella sp.
AGGAGCAGGCTTCAGCCGCGATGCTCTTCGTCCAGCCATATCGCGTCCCAGAACGGGTAGTGGCCAGCCTTTTCAGCCAGGCCTGCCCGCACCGGATTCAGGACGACATATCGAGCGACACTTCGAAGGTCCTCCTCGCGCCTCAATGCGTGATCATGGAATCCAACCGCCCAGAGGCCGCCGCGACTTCCCCGCTCCGAGTTGACGGCATTCGCTGTCGCGCCCTTGATTCGACCGACCAGGGTCGAAAGCGTGTCCGACGGTCCCAATTCGACGAGTCCATGCCAGTGGTCCGGCATCAGGACCCAACTCAGTAGCCGCGACTGTCTCAACAATGCCCGCGAATACAGCGACCGGGAGAAGGCCCGTGCTGCGGGCCATTCCGAAAACACGGGCCGTCTCTGCATGGTGCAGAACGTGACCAGGTAGATGCGACCGATCTCGCTGCTGCGTCCCTTGCGCAGGCTGGATCTGCCCTTCAATGGAAATGCCGGTCGGTTCATTGGACCAGCTTCCGCGCAAGCCACGGCAGGGTCGATCGACGATTTCGGATCCTCGTGTAGGAAATCGGCGACAGGTGGACGTACCGCGCGCGGTTCGATGAGATCGCCGCTGTTCCCTGCGTTTTGCAGGAAGGGCATTCATGCCCGATGCTCTTCGGCAACCCTGCGCAAAAGCATCGGGCATGAATGCCCTTGTATGTTCGATCCCGGCAGTGCAGAAAGAGCTTGCGAACGGTGGCACGGGTTTCGTTGGGCAGTTCCGCGTTTCCGTTTCGATGGCTATCGCGACAAGGGTTCGGCCGAGAATACGCGATCGTTGACGAGGGTCAGCACGCGCAGGAAACGCGCGTCACCGAAGTCGTAGATCCATTCCTCGCGGCGACGTTCGCGCCAGTTCTCGATGCCCGGTCCGGGACGGAACACGACGCTGTCGCGGGCCTCGCGACGCGATGCCGGTTCACCGCAGCGCGCGACCAGCTCGCCGCTGCTCAACCCGGTGAAGTTCATGTTCGGCCGGCAGCTGTCGCCGATCTCGCGCACGCCATAGCCGAGGGTCTCGCTGCCGTGCAGGACGCCGTCGAGGAAGAGCATGCGGACCATCAGCGCGCGCGGGCCGAAATTGTAGTACCACGCGCTCCATTGCACTTCGCGCTGCTGCTCGTAGGCGCTGCCGCGATTGATCACGTCGACGCCAAGCCAGGAATCGGACCAGAACGGATCGCCGCAGCGCGCGCGCACCTGGAACTCGCGGTCACCCTCGTTGACGAGGCGGCTGCCGCAGCGCGTGGCCGCCTCGGCGCTACTGGCCAGTGCCATCACGAAGACGAGCAGGAGACAGGTTCTGAACATCGTGTCGACTCCGGAGTGAGGACGGCCCGGCCGCAGCGGAAGCCGCATTGTCGCTCAATGTGGACAACACCGGGCCGCGGTCGGTTCAGCATCCCGTCCCCGTGCCCACGGTATGCAAGGTGCTCGGGCTTCCACCGGGCCTTGCTATAGTCGCGCCCCCGCCCTGCCGGAGCCCTTCGATGGCGATCTGGAAGCAAACGATCGATCTCGACCGGATCAATGCCTGGAACCGCAACACCCTGGTCGAACACCTCGGCATGCGCGTCACCGCGATCGGCGAGGACCACGTCACCGGCACCATGCCGGTCGATGCGCGCACCGTGCAGCCGTTTGGCCTGCTGCATGGCGGCGCCTCGGTGGCCCTGGCCGAATCGCTGGGCAGCCTGGCCGCGAACCTGACCCTCGAAGCGGACAGGGAAATGGCGGTTGGCCTCGACATCAACGCCAACCACGTGCGCGCGGCGACATCGGGACTGGTCACCGGAACGGCGACCCCGCTGCACCTTGGCCGCTCGACCCAGGTCTGGGAAATCCGCATCGTCGACGACGGAGACCGCCTGGTCTGCATCTCGCGCCTGACCATGGCCGTGGTTCCGCGCCGTTCGCCGAAAGCGGTCTGAGCGGTGGCCAATCACGAGGCGCCATATGCCGGACTCAGCCCCGACGTGATCCTCGATGCGGTCGCTGCCGCCGGCTACGAGCCGGATGGGCGCATGCTGGCCCTGGGCAGCTATGAAAACCGGGTATTGCAGATCGGCATCGAGGACGCGACGCCGCTGGTCGTGAAATTCTACCGGCCGGGGCGCTGGAGCGACGCCGCGATCGACGAGGAGCATGCCTTCGCCCTCGAACTTGCGGGCGCCGAGCTGCCAATGGTCGCACCGCTCGTGATCGACGGGGGCTGCCTGCTCGAGCACGCAGGGTTCCGCTACAGCCTGTATCCGCGCCAGGGCGGGCGTTCGCCCGAGCTCGAATCGAAGGACAACCTCGAGTGGATGGGACGCCTGCTCGCGCGCATGCACGGCGTCGGTTCGCGCGGCGCCTTCCTCGAGCGTGGCCGCATCGATGTCGAAACCTTCGTGCGCCTGCCGGCAAGCGCCGTGCTCGCTTCGGAGCTGCTGCCGGCAACCCTGCAGCGCCGCTACCGCGAGGAGACCGAAACGCTGGCGGACCTGCTCGACGCGCGCTTCGAGGCCATTGGCCCGGTCCGCCAGATCCGCCTGCATGGCGACTGCCATCGCGGCAACGTGCTGTGGACTGACGCCGGCCCGCATTTCGTCGATCTCGACGACGCGCGCATGGGACCGGCCGTGCAGGACCTGTGGATGCTGGCGCCGTCGGGCGGCGCGCTCGACGTCCTGCTCGAAGGCTATGCCGAATTCCGTGATTTCGATCCCGCCGAACGCGCCCTGATCGAACCGTTGCGGATCATGCGCCAGGTCCACTGGGCCGGCTGGGTCGCCATGCGCTGGCATGATCCCGCGTTTCCGCTCGCCTTCGCCCATGTCGGCGAGGCGCGCTGGTGGGAAGAGCACTGCAACGATCTGGCCGAGGCGATCGAATCGATGAGCGGACGCTGAAGCGCGGCCGGGAGCCTCTGATGAAGTGGCGAAACCGTCACGGCGCAGACGTTGTCCAAGCGGCTTATTCGCCTGTTCAAAGGTGGCACCCGGAAGGCCCGCCACTTGATCAGAGGCCCCCTAGAGCAAACTGTCCACTCGTATCAGCGAGGATGGTGGTGCTTCCGGTACGATAGCCCACGATGAACTCAGCCACCGACAGGTCCGGGGATCTCCCTCGCAGGGACGTGATGCGTCCGCTGCGCTATCTGGTGCGCACGCCGTTCGTCCTGCTGCACGTGACCTTCGCCCTGCCGCTCGCCGTGATCGCGCTGAATCCGCTGCTCGCGCGCATTCCGGTCGGCGAGCGGCGTTTCGACCAGTTCATGATCAGCTGGTGGTCGGGCACGCTGGTGCGCCTGTTCGGCTTTCGCATCCGTGCCTACGGCAAGCCGCTGCCGGGCGCGGTCATGTACGTGGCCAACCATGTCTCCTGGCTCGACATCGAACTCATGCACAGCCAGCGCGCGATCAGTTTCGTGGCCAAGAGCGAGATCGCCAAGTGGCCGCTGGTCGGCTGGCTGGCGACGCGGGCCGGGACGATCTACCACCGCCGCGGCAACTCCGATTCGATGAACGCGGTGATGGGGCGCGTGGTCGAGCGCCTGCGTGTTGGCGAACCGGTCGGCATTTTCCCGGAAGGCGGTACCGGTCGCGGCGACAAGGTGCGCACGTTCCACGCGCGCATCTTCCAGGCCGCGCTGGACGCGCAGGTGCCGGTGCAGCCGGTCGCGCTGCGCTACGGTCGCGGCGGTCGCCAGGATCCATCCATGCCGTTCGGAGCGAACGAGAGTTTCTTCGCCAACCTGCTGCGGATCCTCGGCAATCCGACCATGGATGCCGAAGTGCATTTCCTCGAAACGGTCGAGGCGACGCCCGAAGCGCGCCGGCGCATGGCCGAAGAGAGTCGCGCCCGCATCGTACGCACGCTCGGCTACGGTGAAGAATGAACGCGCACGATTACCGTCCGCCGCGACTGCTGCGCAATCCGCATATCCAGTCCGTGCTCGCCTCCAGCGGGGTGCGCCGGCTGCTGTTCCGCCGCCGCCTGTCGACCCTCGAACGCGGCGCCCGCGAACACCTGCTCGATTGCGGCGAAGGCGTGCGCCTGCTCGGCCTGCATACCGCGCAGACCGTGCGCGACAAATCTCGCGGCATGGTCGTGCTGCTGCACGGCTGGGAAGGCAGCGTGCAGTCGAGCTACCTGCTGCACACCGGATCGCGCCTGCTCGCCGAAGGCTACGACGTGTTCCGCCTCAATTTTCGCGATCACGGCGAGACCCACCATCTCAATCGCGAGATCTTCCATTCCTGCCGCATCGAGGAAGTGGTCGGCGCGGTCGCTGCCGTCGCAGCGAAGTTTCCCGATCTGCCGCTCGGCGTCGCCGGTTTCTCGCTGGGCGGCAATTTTGCCTTGCGCGTCGCCCTGCGCGCGCCCGCCGCCGGCATCCCGCTTGCCTACGCACTGGCCGTGTGTCCTGCGATCAGTCCGCGCGATGCGATGGATGCGATCGAGCAGGCCCCGTGGTTCTACGAGGCCTACTTCCTGCGCAAGTGGCGGCATTCGCTGGGCCTCAAGCAGCGTGCCTTTCCGGAGGCGCCGCTGTTCACCACCCAGGACATGCGCGGCAACCTGCGCGAACTGACACGCAGGCTGGTGCTCAGGCACACGCACTTCGCCACGCTCGAGGATTACTTCGACGGCTACTCGATCGCCGGCGACCGCCTGGCATCGCTCAGCGTGCCAACCAGCATCCTGACCTCGGTCGACGATCCGATCATCCCGGTCGCCGATTTCCGCAAGCTCCAGCTGCCGTCCTGCGCCGAACTCGACATCGCCCCGGCCGGCGGACACTGCGGCTTCATCCGCAGCCTGTCGCTGAACAGCTGGACCGAGGACTACATCGCCGAGCGCATGCTCCGCCACCTGTAGGAG
>DAIMYT010000101.1:0-12190 GCA_036734345.1 Dokdonella sp.
AGCTTGCGGATGTCGCGCAGCAGGCCTTCTTCGGCCCGGCTGACCAGCGAAATGGCCAGGCCTTCTGCGCCGGCGCGACCGGTGCGGCCGATGCGGTGCACGTAGTCCTCGGCAACCATGGGCAGGTCGAAGTTGATCACCATCGGCAGCTGGTCGATATCCAGGCCGCGCGCGGCGATGTCGGTCGCGACCAGCACATTGACGCGACCGCTCTTGAAATCGGCCAGTGCCCGCGTGCGCTGGTTCTGGCTCTTGTTGCCGTGGATGGCCGCGGCACGCAAGCCGGACTTCTCGAGTTGCTTGGTCAGCTTGTCCGAGCCGTGCTTGGTGCGGCAGAAGATCAGGGTCTGGCTGCCGTCGAGGCTGAGCAGGTGCAGGAGCAGGTCGCGCTTGGCTTCCATGTTCACCGGATGCACCCGGTGGGTGACGGTCGAAGCCACGCTGTTCGGCTTGGCGATCTGGATTTCCTGCGGGGAGTGCATGAACTGGTTGGCCAGTGCCTTGATCTCGGTCGAGAACGTCGCCGAGAAGAGCAGGGTCTGGCGTGCACTGGGCAACGCGGAAAGAACGCGCTTCATGGCCGGAAGGAAGCCCATGTCGAGCATGCGGTCTGCTTCGTCGAGGATCAGGACTTCAATGCCAGACAAGTCGACCGTGCGGCGCTGCATGTGGTCGAGCAGGCGGCCCGGCGTGGCGACGACGATGTCCACGCCGCGGCGCAGTGCATCGATCTGCGGACCCATGCCGACGCCGCCGAAAATCGTCGCCGACTTGACGCCGATATGCTTGCTGTAGGTGCGCACGCTTTCCTGCACCTGCGCCGCCAGTTCGCGGGTCGGAGTGAGGATCAGCGCGCGCGGCTTGCGTGCCAAGGGCATGCGCTTGCCTTCCGGGTAGAGGCGCTCGAGCAGGGGCAGGGCAAAGGCCGCTGTCTTGCCGGTGCCGGTCTGTGCGCCGGCCATAAGGTCATGGCCGGCCAGGACGACCGGAATGGCCGCAAGCTGGACGGGCGTGGGGGTGGTGTAGCCTTCATCGGCGAGCGCGCGCAGCAGTGCTGGCGACAGCCCGAGGTTGTCGAAACTCATGGGTAAAACTCCTGATATGTAACCCGGAGCGTCCCTGATGAACCGCGCTGCAGGCTTGAATTTTGCGGACGCCGGCCAACGTGGCGGGCATTCCGGTTCTGGGCGTCGGGACCGCGAGCGGTGAGGTTCGGTGCAAGCCGGTATACGGGATTGCAATCGAATGACCGGAAGGGAAATCGGGGGTCAACGCGACTAAACCAGCGAAGCCTACAGGAAATCGTCGAATTCGGCCATAGGCTTGCGCGTTGCCCCCGGAAAAAAGAATGATGTTCAGCTTGTACTCATCCACGCCCCGTCATCCGGGTTGCAGCCCATGCGAATCACGTTTGAACTCGAGTCGGCCGACATCGAACACTTCCAGGGTGCATTCGACCGCGCCCGTCGCCTGGCTCTGGAAACCGATGAAATCGACATCGTCGAAGCCGCCAAGCAGGCGCTGGATTCGCTTTGCATCGAAACGATCCCGAGTTACGTGCGCAAGCGCCTCGTCCATGTGCAGCGCCTGATACTGCTGCTCGAAGACAACGACTGGAACCTGCCGGTCCCTGAGCGCACCGATGCGCTGGCGGCACTGGCCTACTTCGGCGACCCCGACGACCTGATCCCGGACCATATCGAGGTCATCGGGCTGATCGACGATGCCATCATGCTCGAGTTGCTGGCCCGGCGCATGCGCCATGTCCTGCAGGCCTACCGGAAGTTCTGCACGTATCGCAACTCGCTCGGCAGTGCCGCGCAGGGCAAGGAGCAACGCAGCGCACGCGCCCGCGCCCTGGCCGGACAACGCCAGTTGCTGATGGAGGAACTCCAATCCCGCCGCGATCGCGTTGATGCGAGGGCCGACCAGTCGGCCTGAATCAGCGCGGCCTCTTTGCCTTAAACTTGCCGGCCACGCCCTTCCGTATGGGCGAAGAACGGCTGGAGCATGCGATGCAGGTAGCGAAGAACACGGTGGTGTCGATGCATTACACCCTCAATGGGGAGGATGGCGCGAAGATCGAGAGTTCGCGCGATTCCGCCCAGCCGGTGGTCGCGTTGATCGGCCACAAGGGCATCATTCCCGGGCTGGAGAAAGCCCTGGTCGGGCATTCGGCCGGCGATTCACTGGAAGTGGAGGTTGCGCCCGAGGATGCCTACGGGCCTCGACAGGAAGGCAATCTCCAGCGCGTACCGAAAAAATACTTTCGCGATGCGGCGCGGCTGCGGCCCGGCATGACCACCATGCTGTCGATGAAGGACGGCGGGCAGCGCATGGTGACGGTCGGCAAGGTCGGATCCAGCGTGATCGATGTCGACCTCAACCATCCGCTGGCCGGTCGCAAGCTGAAATTCGCCATCGAGATCATTGGCGTGCGCGACGCGACCGCCGAGGAAGTCGCCCATGGCCACGTGCACGGGCCCGAAGGCGTCGACCACGGCGACGGGCACTGAACGGGCTGCCGGCAACATTGCCGGTAGCGCGGTGCGGCAACGGCCATCTGCTCAGTTGATCACGCGTTTGCCCATGCTGAAGGTTTCGCGCCAGCCCGGTGCATCCAGGCGATCCAGCCTGACCGTGCCGCCGCTGTTGGGCGCGTGCACGAAGCGCCCCTCGCCGACGTAGATGCCGACGTGGCCGATGCGTTTGCCGGCCGCAAACAGAACCAGGTCGCCGCTCTGCAAATTGCGCCTGGCGATCTGCGGTCGGTCCATCGCGCCGAGTTCGGCCGAGGTGCGCGGCAGCTTGATGCGGGCCGCATCGCTGAAGACGTAACCGACCAGGCCGCTGCAATCGAATCCTGTTTCGGGAGTATTTCCGCCGTACCGGTAGGGCGTTCCGACCAGCGCAAGCGCGCGGAACAGGACCGCATTGGCGACCGATCGGGCGCTCTCGGAGCGTGGCGTCGAAACTGCGGCAGAATCGGAAATGCGGACTTCGTTCCTGGAACAGGCACCCAGAAAGACGAGAAGCAGGAGAGCCAGGACGGGGCGCAGAAAGCACATCGCCCGACCTTGGTCGAGGCCGGGCGATGTGTCAACCATGGAGAAAAAAAGCGCCGTCCGCGGATTCGGTAACGGACGGCGCCCCTGGAAAGTCAGGCGGCGGAGGCGCAGAGGCTCAGGCGTGGACGTGCGACGGTAACCTCGGCGGGGGATTCGTCGTCGCCAATCAGTGCTTCGTGGAGCGTCTGTACCGCTTCCTCGAAGCGGACCAGCCGTTCCTGCGCGGCCGCGGCAACCGTGCCCGGGACCTGGCCTGCCATGAGCAGGCTTTGCAGCATTTCGCGGTGCTGGTCGTTGAAATCGGGATCGAGCAATGCCTCGTCGAGGGCGCAGATCACGGCAGCCAGCCAACCGGAGGTCGGTGCGCGCAGGGCCAGCAGCAATTCGTTGGTCGAAACGTTCATCAGGTTCACCACTCGATTTGAGTCTCGATCAGGATGATGCATGGACTGTGCCACGGGCCGGCCCCGCGCCCCCCGGGTCGCCCCGGCGATGGCGAAAAGCCACGGATCGGGTCGACAGCCATGCCATTGGCCGGCAAAGCCGGGCATCAGGCGGGCCGTTCATCAACGCGCTGTGGCCGTGAACGCGCGCGGGTGGCGAGGTCTGGCGCCGGAGGGGCGGCGCGAAGAAGGCGTCTCGTGCGGCATCCAGGACCCCGGCATGGCGCTTGCGGCAGGCATCCGCTCCGGGTTTCGTCACTTGCTGACACACAGCGACGGTGTCCGCCCGCTCGCGCCGTGCGGTCGCATCCTGCGGAAAATCGGTGTCGGGCAGCCGTCGGGCAGCCGGAGCTTGCAGGGTTATTCATCGACTCCCGTAGAATCCGGTCCCATGAACACGACGGAATCGGACGTACTCATACTCGGCGGTGGCGTGATCGGCCTCTGTTGCGCGCACTACCTGCTGGCCACCGGCAGACATGTCACCGTGCTCGACCAGGGCCGGGTCGGAAGCGGCAGCTCGCATGGCAATTGCGGAACCCTGACGCCGAGCCATGCCATGCCGCTGGCCATGCCGGGCGTGATCGGCACCGCCCTCAAGTGGCTGATGCGCAGCGACGCACCGCTGCGCATCAAACCGCGCCTGGATCCGGCGCTGATGCGCTGGATGGCCAACTTTGCCCGGCGCTGCAACTGGAAGGATTTTTCCGCCACCAGCGCGATCAAGGCGCCATTCCTCGTGCGTTCCTGCGCATTGATCGCCGAACTGGTCGAGCGCGAAGGGCTTGACTGCGAGTACCAGCAAAGCGGCACCCTCTACGTCTATCGTGATTCACGCGAGCTCGCCGCTTCGGATTGGTACGTGAAGGCATTGGCCGCTGTGGGGATCGTTGCCGAACAGCTCGAAGGTGGCCAGATCGAAGCGCTCGAACCGGCGCTGAAACCCGGGGTTGCCGGCGGATACCTGAATCCCGGCGACGCCCGCTTGCGACCCGACCGCTATGTCGCCGAACTGGCGCGCATCGTCAGGGATCGCGGAGGCTCGATCCACGAAGGGACGCGCATTGAATCCATCGAGCGCACCGGCGCGCGCGTCAGCCGCGTGCGAACGAACCAGGGAGACTTCACCGCGCGCGATGTGGTTTTCGCGCTCGGAGCATGGTCGCCGGCAATGGGACGGCAACTCGGCTTGCGCTTGCCAATCCAGCCCGGCAAGGGCTATTCCATCACTTACACGCGTCCTGGAATCTGCCCGCGCATACCGGTTGTCCTCAAGGAAGCCAGTGTTTGCGTGACCTCCTGGGAATCGGGCTACCGGCTCGGCAGCACGATGGAATTCGCCGGCTACGACACGTCGCTGAACCGCACGCGCCTCGATGCGTTGCGCCGTGCCGCGGCGAATTACCTGCGAGAGCCCGAGGGCAGCGAGACGCTGGAAGAATGGTACGGATGGCGGCCGATGACCCCGGACGACCTGCCGATCATCGGCGGCGTGCCCGGCCTGGAAAACCTCTGCATGGCCACCGGCCACGGCATGCTCGGCGTCAGCATGTCGGCCCTGACCGGTTTGCTGGTCAGCGAATATCTCGGAGGTGGGCCGACTTCGCTCGACCTCGCGCCGTTCAGCGTGGCGAGATTCCGTTGAGGCGGGTTTCGCGCGTCCTTGCGCGCCGGCGCTGCGACGGGCCTGCCGTCATTCGTGGTCGCGAATGACCAGCAGGCGCAGTTCGGTCATGTCCTCGATCGCATAGCGGATGCCCTCGCGACCGAGGCCGGAGTCCTTGACGCCGCCATACGGCATGTTGTCCACGCGAAAGCTCGGCACGTCGCCGACCACGACGCCGCCGACGTCGAGGCGATCCCATGCGCGCATGGCCTTGTTGATGTCGTTGCTGAACAGGCCGGCCTGCAGGCCGAACACGCTGTCGTCGACGATGCGCAGGGCTTCGTCGAATTCCCGATAGGGTTGCAGCGTGGCGACGGGCCCGAACGCTTCCATGCAATTGACCTTCTGGTCCGCGGAGACACCCTCGAGCACGGTTGCTTCGAGCATCGCCCCGCTGCGCTTGCCGCCACAGAGCAGTCGGGCGCCGGACTTGACAGCCTCCTGGATCCAGTCGTCGAGGCGCCTGGCTTCCTTCTCGTCGATCATCGGGCCGACGAAGGTCTTTTCGTCCTTGGGATCGCCGGCGACCAGCTTGCGCGCCGCGGCGACGAAGCGATCGCGGAACTCATCGTAGAGGTCGGCATGCACGAGGATGCGCTGGACGCCGATGCAGCTCTGGCCGGACTGGTAGAAGGCACCGAAGATCACGCGCTCGACGACCTGATCGAGGCGCTCGCGCTGGTCGGCCTCGACGATGCACGCCGCGTTGCCCCCCAGTTCGAGCACGACCTTCTTCTTGCCGGCCCTGGCCTTCAGGTCCCAGCCGACGGCCGGCGAACCGGTGAACGACAGCAGCTTGAGGCGCTCGTCCGTGGTGAACAGGTCTGCTCCGTCGCGATGCGCGGGCAGGATCGAGAACGCGCCCCTGGGCAGGTCGGTCTCGGCCAGGATCTCGCCGATGATCAGGGCACCAATCGGCGTGCGGCTGGCCGGCTTGAGGACGAACGGGCAACCGGCGGCGATGCCGGGCGCGACCTTGTGCGCGGCCAGGTTCAGAGGGAAGTTGAACGGCGAAATGAACGAGCAGGGACCGATCGGCACGCGTCGCGTGAATCCGCGATAGCCCCTCGCGCGGGCCGAGATTTCGAGGTTGAGTACTTCTCCGTTGATGCGTACCGCTTCCTCCGCGGCGACCTTGAAGGTATCGATCAGGCGCGTGACTTCGCCGCGCGCATCCCTGATCGGCTTGCCGGCTTCGATGCACAGGGCCATGGCAAGTTCGTCGTAGCGTTCGCGGAAACGCTTGACGCAATGTTCGAGTACGGCCTGACGCTGGTAGGGCGCGAATTCGCGCATTGGTTCGGCCGCCGCGACTGCGGCGGCGATGCCGGCATCGATCGCCCTGGCATCTGCCAGCGCGACCCGCGTGGCGACCTTTCCGGTGTACTTGTCGGTGACTTCCAGGTCGGTGTTGGGCTGCTCGGCAACATTGGCCAGATAGTAGGGATAACTGGACTTGAGCATGGAATCGCTCCCGTATTGGGTATCGTCTGGTAGCGGGCCGTATCCGCTTGCGCTGGCCGGCGGTTGTTCAGAGTTCCGCGCTGAGCTCCCGGATCTCGCGATTGAGCACGCGGTCGTTGTCAGAGTAGTCGATCGGAAGGTCGATCAGGTGAACGCCGGGCGTCCCGAGGCAATGCGAAAGCATCGTGCCGAACTCCCTGGCGGACTTTGGCCGGTGGCCGTGCGCACCGTAGCTCTCGGCGTAGAGGACGAAATCCGGGTTGCCCATGTCCATGCCGAAATTCGGGAAATCCATGTTCGCCTGTTTCCACTTGATCATGCCGTAGGCATCGTCGTGGATGAGCAGGATGACCAGGTCGAGCTTGAGGCGGACCGCGGTCTCTATTTCCTGCGAGTTCATCATGAAGCCACCGTCGCCGGCGACTGCGACCACCTTGCGATTTGGATAGACGATCTTCGCCGCAATCGCGGAGGGCAGGCCGGCGCCCATCGTGGCCAGGGCATTGTCGAGCAGCATCGTGTTCGGCAGCGTACAGCGGTAGTAGCGCGCGAACCAGAGTTTGTACATGCCATTGTCCAGACAAAGGATGCCGTCGTCGGGCATGGCTTGCCGCACCTCGGCGACCATGCGCACCGGATAGATCGGGAAGCGGTCGTCGTCGGCGCCCTTTGCCAGGTGTGAATCCAGGTGCCTGCGCACGTTGTCGTCGTAGGAAAAATCCCAGTGCGCCTGTTTCTCCAGCATCTGGTTGAAGCGCCAGATTGCATTGGCGATGTCGCCGACCACTTCAATCTGCGGGAAGTAGACCGTATCGACCTCGGCCGTCAGGTAGTTGACGTGGATGACGGTGCGCTTGCCGCGGCGCATGAAGAAAGGCGGCTTCTCGATGACGTCATGGCCGACATTGATGATGCAGTCCGCATGCTCGATCGCGCGATGGACGAAATCGCCGTCCGACAGGGCGGCATTGCCGAGCCATAGCGGATGGGTTTCGTCGAGGACACCCTTGCCCATCTGCGTGGTGAAGAACGGAATGCCGAACTTCTCGACGAACTCGCGCAGCATCTTGCTGCTGAGCTTGCGGTTCGCGCCCGCGCCAACCATGAGGATCGGGCGCTTGGAATCAGCGATCGCCTCGACTGCGCGCAGGATGGCCTTGTCGTCGGCGATCGGTCGGCGATGAAAGCTTGCGGTCAGCACGAGCGCATCGGTTTCGTCCTTGGCGATGTCCTCGGGCAACTCCAGATGGGTCGCGCCGGGGCGCTCCTCTTCCGCCCGGCGGAACGACTCGCGCACGCGGGCCGGGATGTTGTCGGCCGAAACGATCTGCCGCGTGTACTTGGTCAGCGGTTTCATCATGTCGACGACGTCGACGATCTGGAAATGCCCCTGCTTGGAGGCCTTGACGGGTTTTTGCCCGGTGATCATGAACATCGGCATGCCGCCCAGCTGCGCATACGCCGCTGAAGTCACGAAGTTGGTCGCGCCGGGCCCCAGCGTCGCCAGGCAGACGCCGGCTTTCCCGGTCAGGCGGCCGTAGGTCGCAGCCATGAATCCTGCCGCCTGTTCGTGGCGGGTCAGGATCAGCTTGATGCTCGACGTCCGCAACGATTCGAGGAGGTCGAGGTTCTCCTCGCCCGGGATGCCGAAGACATACTCGACGCCTTCGTGCTCGAGTGCCTTGATGAACAGGTCCGAAGCTTTCATGCGCATCGCTCCATTCTCGTGGTTGAGTACCGGATATGAAGTCCGCAATCCCCCGATTCCGGCTCCGGGCCCCTGGAGTCCTGTTGCGAACTCCGTGTCCCGGGGGCAATCCCGCGCTGGGACATGTCGATGTTGCGGCAGGCAGGGGAATCCCGAATCCGTGTTGCAACAGCCCGATTGTGGGCGTGGCCGTTGTCGCGGGTCAATCGTTGTCTTCGACGCGCAGGGACAAATTGCCGTCGGCGAGGATTCCCCGCAGCGTCTGACCGGGGGCAACCTGCCCGACGCGTCGAACTATGCGTCCCGACTCTTGCTCGAGCAGGATCGAGTAGCCGCGCGCCAGCGTCGCCAGGGGACTCACCGCATGCAGCGCGCGCCCGAGTTCCGCGATACGCGATCGGCGGCGCTCGATCGATCTCAGCATCGCGCCCTGCAGGTGGGCGGCAAGCAAGCGCGTGCCCTCGATCAATGCCGGCAACTTCCTTCGCGGATGGTGCGAGGCGAGCCGGGCGCTGGCCTGGGCGGCCCTTGCGCGGCGGCGCTCCATGTCGCGCCGCGCGACCTGCTGCATGCGCGCGCGCACCTGCTCGAGCCGGTCGCGCCCACGCAGCAGGCGCGTGAGCGGTCGCTGCTGGTTCAAGCGCGCCAGCAGGTGGTCGGCGCGCTGGCTTGCCGCTTCGAGGCGGCGCTGCATGCGCAGGCGCAATCGACCGTGGCACTGGTCCAGTGCCCGACCCAGCTCATTCCGGTCGGGCACCAGCAGTTCGGCGGCGGCAGACGGCGTCGGTGCGCGCAGGTCGGCGACAAAGTCGGCGATGGAAAAATCGATCTCATGGCCTACCGCGGAAACCACGGGGATCGGGCTGCGGGCAATGGCCCTCGCCAGGGCTTCGTCGTTGAACGCCCACAGATCCTCCAGCGAGCCGCCGCCACGCGTGAGCAGGATCACGTCGTGCCTTGCGCCACGCGCGGCCGCCTCGAGCATGGCGACGATGGCGGCCGGCGATTCCTTGCCCTGTACCGGCACCGGCAATACGTCGACCTCAACCAGCGGAAACCTTCGGGCGAGCACGTTCAGTACATCGCGAATGGCGGCACCGGTGGGCGAGGTGATGATGGCGATGCGGCGCGGCATTGCCGGCAGCGCGCGCTTGCGCCTGCTGTCGAACAGGCCCTCGGCGGCCAGTCGCTCCTTCAGCTGCTCGAACTCGCGCCGCAGCGCTCCTTCTCCGGACAGTTCGAGATGCTCGACGATCAGCTGGAATTCGCCGCGCGCCTCGTAAAGGCTGACTCGCGCGCGGGCGATAACCTGCGCGCCGTCCGCCGGCTTGAACGGCAACCATCCGCTGCGCGGCTTGAACATCGCGCAGCGCACCTGGGCCCGGGAGTCCTTCAGGGTGAAATAGAGATGCCCGGACGCTGGGCGCGACACGTTCGACAGTTCGCCCTCGATCCATACCGACGGCAGCGAATCCTCGAGCATGTCGCGAACCATCTGGTTCAGCGCAGACGGCGAAAGGATCGAGCGGGCGGATGGAGATTCGGGAGTCAAGCAAAGGTCCAGGATGACCCTGGCGGCAGCCACGCCGCCCCGGGCCGTGCGGCGAGGTTCGCCGCAGGGTACCACCCCGAGCCAATGCTGGCATCCCTGACAGCCTGGCCAACCCCACTGACTCCAGCGTGGAGCACGTGAATTGAACTTTTGTCACATACCGATTGCACACGACTTTGATAACATCGTGTACCTTGCGCAAATAGGCGATTCTTGCCGGTCGTGGCATGCTGCTGGCGGCATGGGATTCCTCATGGATCGGGAGTGGACGGAGTGAATTTGAACGGCGCCAGTGCGAGGCCACTGGAAATCCTGCTGGTCGAGGACAACCCCGGTGACGTGCGCCTCGTTGTCGAGGCGTTGCGCCAGGGGAAACTGCTGCATCGCCTGAGCGTGGCTGAAAACGGGACAAAGGCGCTGGCGATGCTGCGTCGCGAGAGTGGCCATGCGCACCGCCCCTACCCTGATCTCATCCTCCTCGATCTGAACCTGCCCGGTCTTTCCGGCCACGAACTGCTCGCCGAGTTTAAGTCGGATCCGCGCATGGCACGCATTCCGGTCGTGGTCATGACCAGCTCCGAAGCCCATGAAGACGTGGCGCGCGCCTATGCCCTGCATGCAAACTGCTATGTGCGCAAGCCCGTCGACATCGACCGCCTGCTCGCCATCGTGAACGGAGTCGGGCATTTCTGGCTTTCGGTGGTCAGCCTGCCCGAACACACGGAGTCCGACGATTCCGGGACCTGGCGCCTGTTGCTGGTGGAAGACAATCCCGGCGATGCCCGGCTGGTCAAGGAGCTCCTGGCCGGGTTCGGCGCCGAGATCGTGCATGTGGAGCGCCTTGCCGACGCCGCTACCGAAATAGCGCGCGGTTCCTTCACGCTGGCCCTCGTCGACCCGGGTCTGCCGGATTCGGAGGGGATCGATACCATCAGCGCCCTGCTGCGGGCGGCTCCGCTGATGCCCCTGGTCGTACTCAGCGGGCACGATGACGAACCGCTGGCCCTGCAGGCGATCAAGCTCGGGGCGCAGGACTACGTGGTCAAGGGCAGTCCCGATGCGTCCGCGCTGGCGCGCAGTCTCCGCTATGCGGTGGAGCGCAAGCTCGTGCAGGAACGCCTCGATTACCTGGCGACCCACGACGGAGTCACCGGACTGCCCAACCGGCAGATGTTTTCCGAAGAGCTGTCGACCGCGATCCACCAATGCCACCGACGCGGAAGCGATGCGGCCTTGATGATGGTGTCGTTGACCGGCCTTGATCGCATCAATCAACTGCATGGCCACGATTTCGGCGACCTGGCCCTGGATTCCTTTGTGTCGAGATTGCGTGAGGTCCTTCCCGCGGACGCAAGAATGGCGAGCACCGGTAGCGCCGAACTTACGGTCATGCTTACCGATGTCCAGTCGATCATGGACACACCGCAACTGGCCGAGAAAATGATCGAAACGGCGAGTCAGCCGGGCCGGATCGGCGACCAGGCCTTCTACTTCGGCGCGAATGTCGGCATGAGCCTGTTTTCGATCGATTCGGAAGAGCCGTCCGCCTTGCTCAAGTGTGCTGAAACAGCGCTCTACCAGGCCAAGTCGGCAGGACCCAACACGTTCCGCTTCTACTCCGCGCAATTGAACGCGGCGGCCATGGAACGGCTTGCCGTCGAACACGACCTCCAGCATGCGCTGGAGCGCGGGGAATTCAGGCTCTACTACCAGGCGGTGTTCAACGTGGCCACGAATACCCTGTGCGGTGCGGAAGCGCTGCTGCGCTGGCAGCATCCCGAGCGCGGCCTGCTCACGCCCGACCGTTTCCTGGAGGTCGCCGAGCAACGCGACCTGATGCCGGCCATTGGCGCCTGGGCGTTTGTCGAGGCATGCCGGATGGGCAAGGCCTGGTCGAGCGCGAGCGGAAGGTTCCTGAAGATCGCCGTCAATGTATCCGCGCAGCAACTCGTGGGCGACGAATTTGCCGGTGTGGTCGACCGGGCCCTGGGCGAGAGCGGGCTCGATCCGGGGGCACTGGTCGTCGAGCTTACCGAAAGCATGATGCAGAGCGCGCAGGCTCGCGACAATCTCGTGGCCTTGCGTTCGCGCGGCGTCAAGATCGCCATCGACGATTTCGGTACCGGCTTCTCGTAGCTCGGTTATTTGCGCAGCTTCCCTGTCGACGTGCTCAAGATCGACCGCAGCTTCCTGTCCGGAGTCCCCGAAGACGAGCGGGATTGCTCCATCGTGCGCACCATCATCGCCATGGCGCAGAATCTCGGCCTGACTGTCGTCGCTGAAGGCGTC
>DAIMYT010000102.1:0-12170 GCA_036734345.1 Dokdonella sp.
CGCTACTACCAGATTGCGCGCTGTTTCCGCGACGAGGACCTGCGCGCCGACCGCCAGCCCGAATTCACCCAGCTCGACATGGAGTTCGCCTTCGTCGACGAGCGTGGCGTGCAGGATGCGGTCGAGGCGATGATCCGGCATGTCTTCAAGGAGGTTTCCGACGTCGACCTGGGTGGGCCGTTCCCGCGCATGAGCTACGCCGAGGCCATGGCCCGCTACGGTTCGGACAAGCCCGACCTGCGCATCAGCCTGGAGCTCGTCGATGTCGCCGAACATGTCCGCCACGTCGAATTCAAGGTGTTCAGCGGTCCGGCCAATGACCCGGGCGGTCGCGTCGCCGCGCTGCGCGTGCCGGGTGGCGCCGTATTCACGCGCAAGCAGATCGACGAGCTCGGCGTGCATGCCGCGAAATACGGCGCGAAGGGCCTGGCCTGGTTGCGCGTGGACGATCTGGCCAAGGGTCGCGAAGGCATCAATTCGCCGGTCGCCAAGTTCCTCGACGATGCCGCGCTCGATGCCGTGCTCAAGGCGACCGCCGCGCAGAGCGGTGACCTGGTCCTGTTCGGCGCCGGCGCCTACAAGACCGTTTCCGATTTCCTCGGTGCCCTGCGCATCAAGGTCGCGCGCGATCTCGGCCTGGTCGAGAATGCCTGGAAGCCGCTCTGGGTCGTCGATTTCCCGATGTTCGAGTTCGATGAGGAAGGCAAGCGCTTCGTCGCCCTGCATCATCCGTTCACGGCGCCGAAGATCGACGATGTCGCCGACCTGCTCGCCAATGCCGCGAACTCGGTGTCGCGTGGCTACGACATGGTCCTCAACGGCAACGAAATCGGCGGCGGTTCGATCCGCATCCACCGTACCGACATGCAAAGCGCCGTATTCGAGCTGCTCGGCATCGGTGCCGAGGAAGCCCAGGCCAAATTCGGCTTCCTGCTCGAGGCGCTGCGCTACGGCGCGCCGCCGCATGGCGGCATTGCCTTCGGCATTGACCGGATCGCGGCGCTGATGGCCGGCACCGATTCGATCCGCGACGTGATCGCATTCCCGAAGACCGCCAGTGCGCAGGACCTGATGACGGCGGCGCCTTCGCGGATCCCCGCCAGCCAGCTGGCCGAATTGCACGTGCAGGTGATCGAGCCGGTCGAAGGCTGAGACCGGCTCCTGCAGGCGATGCAATGAACATCTTGCGCAAGCGGACAGCCCGGTCGGGCGTGGCGGGCAGGGTGGTGGAAGCGGCCGGGGCTGGCGCGCCTGCGGCATCGGCAGGGGCGTGAACGATGGCTGCCGCGGTCGCCGACGAACACGTCATCCTGCTGCACGGGATCTGGATGCGCGGCATCGCCATGCTGCCGCTGGCACGCCGCTTGCGAGCGGCGGGATTCACCGTCGAAACCTTCGATTATCCGAGCGTGACCGGCAACTGGACGGATTCGGCACGGCGCCTCGGGCAGCGCTGGCGAGAGCTCGCCGGGCGGAACGTGCACGTGGTCGGGCACAGCCTGGGCGGCATGCTGGCGCTGCAGGTGGCCGCCGACTGTGCCGACCTTCCGTCCGGGCGCATCGTCTGCCTCGGCTCGCCGCTCAAGGGCAGCGCGGCGGCCGATCGCATGCACGACATTCCGGGCGGCCGCTGGCTGATCGGGCACAGCGCCGCGGTGCTGCAGGAAGGGTTGCAGCCTTGGCGCGGCGCGCGCGATGTTGCGGTGATTGCCGGCTCGACGCCGCTCGGCCTCGGCGCGCTGATCGGAACGCTGGCGCGTCCGCACGACGGAACGGTCAGCGTCGAGGAGACCCGGCTGC
The DNA here is from genome assembly GCA_036734345.1 of Dokdonella sp. Lineage (GTDB taxonomy): Bacteria > Pseudomonadota > Gammaproteobacteria > Xanthomonadales > Rhodanobacteraceae > Dokdonella. The sequence goes on from DAIMYT010000102.1 coordinate 1,801, forward strand.
CCGGCATCAAGGATCATCGCGTAGTGGCATCGACCCACACCGGACTCTTGTTCTCCGACGAAGTCGCCGAGCTGGTCGCCGCCTTCCTGCGCGATGGCCATTTCCCGGCGCAGCGGCAGCGAACATGATCCTGGCACGCGTCATGCAGCCAACTGCTAAAATCCCGGCCCTGCTGATCCGCCATGGCCGGCCCCGGCTTTTGGCCAGAATGCGGATCCGACTAGGACATGCCGGGCCAATGCGCGCGATCGAACCTCGAAACACCCGCCACAACCGGTTTGCGGCGGTGTCCACGCGGAGGCAGCGCCGATGATCCGCATCCTCGGCATCGATCCGGGCAGCCAGCGCACCGGCATCGGCGTGATCGACGTCGGCGACGACGGGCGCTCCCACCATGTCTTTCACTGCGCGGTAAACCTGCTGGCCAACGCCGATTTCCACCAGCGCCTGAAACAGATCTTCGATGAAGTGGGCGCCATCATCGACACCCATGGCCCGGCCGAAGTCGCCATCGAGCGCGTTTTCATGGCGCGCAATCCCGATTCGGCGCTCAAGCTTGGCCAGGCGCGCGGCGCGGCGATCTGCGCGGTGGTCAACAAGGGGCTCGGCCTCGCCGAATACGCGGCCAAGGAAGTCAAGCAGGCCGTGGTCGGCGGCGGCGGCGCAGACAAGGGCCAGGTCCAGCACATGGTCGGCGTGCTGCTCGGCATTTCCGGAAAACTCCAGGCCGATGCCGCCGATGCGCTGGCCGTCGCCTTGACTCACGCCCATACGCGCTCCAGTGTCGAGCGTCTCGGCATACCACGCACTGCATGGAGACGTCGTCGATGATCGGTCGCCTGAAGGGAATACTCGTGGCCAAGCAGCCGCCCTGGCTGATGGTGGATGTTGGCGGCGTGGGCTATGAGCTCGAAGCGCCAATGTCGACGTTTTACGACCTGCCCGGGCTCGGCGAGCCTGTCACCCTATGCACGCACTATGCGGTCAAGGAGGACACGGTCGCCCTGTACGGATTCCTGCGCGAATCGGAACGCAGCCTGTTCCGGGGCGTGCAGAAGGTCAGCGGCATCGGCGCGAAGATCGCGCTGGCCGTGCTGTCGGGAGTATCCACCGAAGACTTCGCCCGCTTCGTGCAGGGCGGCGACATCGCGGCGCTGACGCGCGTGCCGGGGATCGGCAAGAAGACCGCGGAACGCATGATCGTCGAATTGCGCGACCGGGTCGAAGGCCTGGTCGGCGCTTCGGTGGTGTCTTCCTTCGGCAACCTGCCGAAGGATCCGGTCAGCGAGGCCAGCGTCGCGCTGCAATCGCTGGGCTACAAGCCCGCCGAGGTCGCGCGCCTGGTCAAGGACGCCAGCGCTCCCGGCGATACCGCCGAGGAAATCATCCGCAAGGCACTCAAGGCGGCATTGCGTTGAACCGACCCGATGCCCCGAGAACGACCCGTGCCGAGCGCATCCCCGGCGGGCGTCCGGCGCGCGCGCGCGTGCAACTGACCAGCCGGCCCGGTCGGGATCGTTGCGCGAACACGACCGGACCGGTTGCGCACCGGCATTCATCTACAGGCGGAATCCAGGCATGAGCCACGCTCCCCAGGACGAAAAAGCCAGCAACAAGCGTCTGCTGGCCTTGTGTTTCGGCGTGATCGGCGTCGTCTATGGCGACATCGGCACGAGTCCGCTGTACGCGTTTCGCGAAGCGTTCGGCCAGCATGGCGTCGCGGTCGCACGCGAGAACGTCCTCGGCGTGCTGTCGCTGATTTTCTGGTCCCTGATCACGGTGGTCTCGATCAAGTACGCCACCTTCATCCTGCGCGCCGACAACAAGGGCGAAGGCGGCGTCATGGCGCTGATGGCGCTGGCGCAGCGTGGCGTGCGCCGCGTGCGGGCGCGCTGGGTGGTCATGGTGATCGGCCTGTTCGGCACGTCGCTTTTCTTTGGCGACGCCGTGGTCACGCCGGCGATATCGGTGCTTTCCGCCGTCGAGGGCATCGAGGTGCTGGCACCCTCGCTGGAGCACTATGTCGTGCCCACCACGGTGCTGATCCTGCTAGGCATTTTCGCGATCCAGAAGCACGGCACGAGCAGGGTCGGGCCGCTGTTCGCCCCGGTTACCCTGGTCTGGTTCCTTACCCTTGGCACCCTCGGCATCTTCGGCATCGTGCATGAACCGAGCGTGCTGCAGGCCCTGGTGCCGCACCACGCGGTGATGTTCTTCGTTCACAACGGCAAGCTCGGCATTTTCGCCATGGGCGCCGTGGTGCTCTCGATCACCGGCGCCGAAGCGCTCTATTCGGACATGGGGCATTTCGGCAAGCGGCCGATCCGGCTGGTCTGGTTCTTCCTCGTCCTGCCTTGCCTGATGCTCAACTATCTCGGCCAGGGCGCCCTCGTCCTGTCCGATCCGAGCACGGCCGAGAATCCTTTCTACAAGCTGGTGCCGGCGGCCCTGCTGATCCCGATGATCATCCTCGCCACGATGGCGACCATCGTCGCGTCCCAGGCGGTCATCTCGGGCACGTTTTCGATGGCGCGCCAGGCCGTGCAGCTCGGCTACCTGCCGCGCATGCAGATCCTGCACACATCAAAGGAAGAGGTCGGTCAGATCTACCTGCCGTGGGTCAACCGCATCCTGCTCGTGCTGACGATCGCGGTCGTGCTCGGCTTCCGTTCGTCGGAGAACCTTGTTTCCGCCTACGGACTGGCCGTGGTCGGCACGATGCTGATGAATACCCTGCTGGTGGTCATCGTTGCGCGCCGCATCTGGCACTGGAACGCCCTGCGCGTGGCCGTGGTCGGCGCTATTTTTCTCGGCGTCGACTCCATGCTGCTGACCGCGGTCGCCGACAAGTTCGTCTACGGAGGCTGGTTCCCGCTGACCCTCGGCCTGATCCTTTTTACCCTGATGATGACCTGGCGCCGGGGCCGCGAACTGGTCATGCGCGAGATCAAGCGGGCCGGCCTGGCGCTGGAGCCGTTCATCGCATCGATCAGTGCGCATCCGCCGTTGCGCGTGCCCGGGACTGCCGTATTCCTGACCGCCAACCCCGAAGGCGTGCCCAACGCGCTGCTGCACAACCTCAAGCACAACAAGGTGCTGCACGAGCGCAACGTCATCCTGACCGTGGACATCCTCGACGAGCCCGTGGCCGAACCCGGCGACCGCGTCAATGTCAGTCGTCTGGCCGACGATTTCTATCTGGTCACCGTGCGCTACGGCTTCTCGGAGGATCCGAGCATTCCGCAGGCGCTGGTCAGCGTAGCCCAGTGCGGATTCCCGTTCGACATGATGGACACGACCTTCTTCCTCAGCCGCGAAAGCATCGTTTCCGGCGATCGTCCGGGCATGATGCTGTGGCGCGACAAGCTATTCCAGTTCCTGGCGCGCAACGCCACCTCGGCAACGGCGTTCTTCCAGATTCCCGGCAATCGCCTGATCGAGCTCGGTACGCAGGTGGAGATATGAGGGGCCGGGAATGGGGAATGGAGAATAGGGAATGGGGAATGGGTAAGTGCTTGCAGGCTGTGGTTTACTTGAGTTGGTTGAGCTCGTCAGTGCCCCTTGCATTGGTGAACATGCCAGCCAAGAATGACTTGATTTTGCCATTCCCGATTCTCCATTCCCCATTCCCGGCCTTTCAATGACCGACCGCCTGATCGCCGCCAGCGCCGACCGCGAAGACGAGCTGATCGAAGCCAGCATCCGGCCGCAGCGCCTTGCCGAGTACCTCGGCCAGGAGATCGTGCGCGAGCAGATGTCGATCTACATCGAAGCTGCGCGCCGGCGTGCGGGCGCGCTCGACCATGTGCTGATCTTCGGTCCGCCGGGCCTCGGCAAGACGACCATGGCGCACGTGATTGCCAATGAGCTCGGCGTCAACCTGCGCAGCACTTCCGGTCCAGTGCTGGAGCGCGCGGGCGATCTCGCCGCCCTGCTGACCAACCTGCAGCCGCGTGACGTGCTGTTCGTCGACGAGATCCACCGGTTGTCGCCGGTGGTCGAGGAAGTGCTGTATCCGGCGCTGGAGGATTTCCAGATCGACATCATGATCGGCGAAGGCCCGGCCGCACGCTCGATCAAGCTCGACCTGCCGCCGTTTACCCTGATCGGGGCGACCACGCGGGCGGGTCTGCTGACCGCTCCGCTGCGCGACCGTTTCGGCATCGTGCAGCGGCTGGAGTTCTATTCGCCGGCGGAGCTGACCCTGATCGTGCAGCGCGCGGCGAAGATCATCGGCGTCAGTTGCGACGTGGATGGTGCCAGCGAGATCGCCCGGCGTTCGCGCGGCACGCCGCGCATCGCCAATCGCCTGTTGCGACGGGTGCGCGATTTCGCCGAGATCCGCGCCGATGGAAAGGTGACCAGCGGGGTCGCTCGCGACGCCCTGAAGATGCTCAATGTCGATGCCGAAGGATTCGATGCGCTCGATCGCAGGCTGCTGACCACCATCATCGAGTACTTCGACGGCGGCCCGGTCGGGGTCGAATCGCTGGCCGCGGCGCTGAGCGAGGAGCGTGGTACGCTCGAAGACGTCATCGAGCCGTACCTGATCCAGCAGGGCTTCCTGATCCGCACTGCGCGCGGGCGCATGGTGACGAACCGGTCCTGGCAGCACCTCGGGCTGACGCCGCCGCGCCGGCCGCAGGTGCCGACGCCGGGCGAACTGTTCGAACCGGGGGCGGAGTGATCGACGACCGCACCGGGCGTTCGCCGGGAGACCGCAAATGACCTCCCCGAACACGCCGTTCATCTGGCCTTTGCGTGTGTACTGGGAAGATACCGATGCTGGCGGTGTCGTCTACCACGCCGGCTACCTGCGCTTCTTCGAGCGGGCGCGCAGCGAGTGGTTGCGTGCGTCGGGTATCGGACAAGAGGCTTTGCGAGAAGAACATGGCGTGGTTTTCGTCGTCCGCGAAATGGATATCCGTTTCAACCGGCCAGCCCGGCTCGACGACCTGCTGGGCGCGTCGGTGACCGTCACCGAGGTGCGCAGCGCCAGTTTCAAGGTCGAACAATTCCTGCGTCGGCAGGTCGACGATGCCCTGCTGGTCGATGCGCGCGTGCGCATCGCCTGCCTCGATGCGCAACGTTGGCGGCCGCGCTCCATTCCCGAATTCCTGCTGCAAGAGATCGCCAAACCATGAATCACGAGCTCAACGTCTTCGCCCTTGTCTGGGGCGCGAGCCTTCCGGTCAAGTTCGTCCTGGTCACGCTGGTGCTGTTCTCGCTGGCGTCGTGGATCATCATTTTCCGCAAGATGGCCATGATCAACCTGGCCAATTCCAGCGCCAACGACTTCGAGGAGCGCTTCTGGTCGGGTTCGGACCTCGCCGCGCTGTTCAAGGACGTCAACGCCAGCGGCGAACGCATCGGCGGCATCGAGGCGATCTTCGAATCCGGTTTCCGCGAGTTCGCCCGCCAGCGCCAGCGCCGTGGCGTGGATTCGCGCACCTTGCTGGAAAGCGCCCAGCGGGCGATGCGCGTGTCGCAATCGCGCGAAGTGGAGCGGCTCGAGCAGAATCTCGAGTTCCTCGCCAATGTCGGCTCGATCAGCCCCTATGTGGGCCTGTTCGGCACGGTCTGGGGCATCATGATCGCGTTCCAGGGGCTCGCCAACGTCAAGGAAGCGACCATCGCAATGGTCGCCCCCGGCATTTCCGAGGCGCTGATCGCCACCGCAATGGGCCTGTTTGCCGCGATTCCGGCGGTCTGGGCATACAACCGGTTCGCGACACGGGTCGAACGCGTCGCCCTGCGCTATGAAACCTTCCTCGAGGAATTTTCCTCGATCCTGCAACGCCAGGCCCATGTCGATGACTAACCCCGATCCGCGCAATGCGCCGTTGCATGACGGCGTCCGCGCAGTCCTGGCGCGGCATCCAGAAACCGGAGTCGCCTGATGCAGCACAGCTATCGCAACCGCAAGCGGCGCAAGCTCAAGGCCGAGATCAATGTCGTCCCGTATATCGACGTCATGCTCGTGCTGCTGATCATCTTCATGGTCACCGCGCCGCTGATGAACCTCGGCGTCGATATCGAGTTGCCGAAGTCCAACGCGACCGCCATCCAGAACGACAAGGAACCGGTCGTCGTCAGCGTCGACAAGGACGGCGCTTATTTCCTGACCATCGGCGCGAGCAGCCGCGAGCCGGTCGACGATGAAACCCTGGTCAACAAGGTTTCAGCTTTCGTGCGCCAGAATCCGCAGGTGCCGGTGATGATTGGTGGTGACGAACGCGTTGATTACGGTCGGATTTATGCGGCGATGGTGCTGCTGCAGCAGGCCGGGGCGCCGAAAGTGGGCCTCATGAGCCAGCCGACGCCACCGCCGGTGAAGCGCTGAGCGGCATGATGGAGAGCTTCGCGGACAAGGCACGTGCCGTGCTCTATTCGTTGCTGCTGCACGCCCTGCTGATCGCGCTGATCGGCATCGGCCTGTGGTGGACGAAGGAGTCGCGCGTAGTGGTGATGCCGGGGCCGGTGATCGAAGCCAGCCTGGTAGGCCCCACCAGCGCGCCGAAGCCCAGTTCGCGCAAGGCCCGGCCGAAACCGGCACCACCCAGGCCGGCCACGCCACCGCCGAAAGCAGAGGAGCAGAAGCCGAAACCCGATACCGTACCGCCGCCAGAGCCTCCCAAACAGGACCTGATCGAACAGCAGCGCGTCGCCGCGCTTGCCGAGCAGAAGGCCGACGAGCTGAAAAAGGAGCAGGAAGAGAAGCGCCGGCGCGAGCAGATCCTGCTCGAGCAGGAAAAAAAGGAAGCCGAGCGCCAGAAACAGCTGGAAGACGTGCGCAAGCAGCTTGCCCTGGCCGAGAAAAAGAAGAATCTTGAAAAGGAGCGGCTCAAGCAGTTGCAGGACAAGCGCCTGGCCGAGCAGGAGAATGCCGAAAAGGAGCGACTCGAGGAGCTTCTGGACCAGGAGGCGAAACAGGCGCAGACCGGCGCCGGCGGCGAGGACAACGACCTGACGGCGCGCTATGCGGCAGCCATCCAGGCCGCGGTAACGCAGAACTGGAATCGGCCGGAATCGATTCCGCCGGGACTGCGCTGCACCCTGCGAATCGTCCAGATTCCGGGCGGCGACGTGATTTCGGCGAACGTGATCTCGCCGTGCAATGCCGATCCGGGCGCGCGCATGTCGATCGAGCAGGCCGTGATGCGCGCTGCACCACTGCCATATCGCGGCTACGAAAAGGTCTTCAGCCGAGAGATAACCTTCAATTTCAAATACGACGGGCAAGGATAAAATGCTGATGAAAAACCGCCACTTGATTCGCCTCGGACTGGCGCTCCTCATGCTCGCCATCGGCAACTGCGCGTTTGCGCAGGGCCTGAGCATCGACATCACCGACGGCAGCCGCACGGCCGATCCGATTGCGGTCGTGCCGTTCGCCTTCGAGGGCGCCGGCCTGCCGCCGGAGACCGACGTTTCCGAGATCGTGCGCGCCGACCTGGCGCGTTCGGGCAAGTTCTTCACCCTGGCCAGGCGAGACATCGTCGAGTTCCCGACCCGCGAGGCCGAGGTCAAGTTCGGCACGTGGCGCCTGCTCAAGCAGAACTACCTGGTGGTCGGACGCATCGCCGATGCCGGCGACGGCGCCCTGCGCGTCGAATTCGAACTGTTCGACGTGGCCCGCCAGAGCCGCATGATCGGCCTGGCCATCAGCGGCCAGCGCACCGCGATGCGCGATGTGGCCCACCAGATCGCCGATCTCATCTACGAAAAGATCCTCGGCGTGCGCGGCGCTTTCTGGACCCGGATCGCCTATGTGACTTCCGTGGGTACCGGCCAGAACACCCAGTACGCGTTGATGGTGGCCGATTCCGACGGCTTCAATCCGCAGGTCGTCGTGCGCTCCCGCGAGCCGCTGATGTCGCCAGCCTGGTCGCCGGACGGTCGCCGCCTGGCCTACGTTTCCTTCGAACGCGGCAATTCGTCGGTCTACCTGCAGGATCTTTCCACCGGCTCGCGCGAGCTGGTGTCGGCGCAGAAAGGCATCAATGGCGGCCCCGCCTTCTCGCCGGACGGCAGCAAGCTTGCCCTCAACCTGTCCTACGGTGGCAGTCCGGACATCTATGTCATGGATCTGGCCACCCGCAAGACGACCAAGCTGACCAACCATTTCGCCATCGACGTGGAGGCGGCCTGGATGCCGGACGGGCGCAGCCTGGTCTTCACCTCCGACCGCTCAGGTAAACCGCAGTTATACGAGGTGTCCGCATCGGGTGGCGATGCCTCGCGATTGACCTTCCAGGGCCAGTACAATGCGCGAGCCACGATCTGCTGCGAAGGCAAGAAAATCGCCATGGCGCAGGGTAACGGAAACGTGTATCGTATTACGGTTTTTGACCGCGCAACCGGCACTTACACCGAGATATCGCCGGGCAACGTGGACGAATCGCCGAGTTTTGCGCCCAACGGCAGCATGTTGCTGTATGCGGCAACCGAGGGTCCTCGCGGTGTTCTGTATGCAGTTTCCGCCGATGGAAGGGTAAGACAGCGCCTGGTTCTCGCCGATGGTGATGTCCGCGAGCCAGCCTGGGGCCCGTTCCGCCAGCGCTGATTTGCCAAGAAGAGATAAGAAAGGCCGGAAAACCGGCATGATCCTGTGTTTGAGCTATTGTCCCATTGACCTAACCGTGACCTTTACAATCGATTGAGGGGAACACTCATGAAGAATGCCGTTCGTATCCTGTTTGCTGCAATGCTCGTCGCCGGCGTCGCCGCCTGCGCAAAGAAGGCCGTCAAGCCGACACCGCCGCCGCCGGCTCCGACGCCGACCGAAACCATGCCGACCGACACCAGCGGTCGCTACAAGGTGGGTGATCTCGATACCGATTCCTGCCTGCGCCAGCGCGTCGTCTACTTCGACCTGGATCGCACCGAGATCAAGCCGGAATTCCAGGCCCAGATCGCTTGCCATGCCGAATACCTGCGCCAGTTCCCGAACGCCCGCGTGACCCTCGAAGGCAACGCCGACGAGCGCGGCACGCGCGAGTACAACCTCGGCCTCGGCGAGCGTCGTGGCAACGCGGTGCAGAGCGCGCTGTCGGCTGCCGGTGCTTCGGCTGGCCAGCTCAACGTCGTCAGCTACGGGGAAGAGCGACCGGTCGATCGCGGCCATGACGAGTCGGCCTGGGCCAAGAACCGTCGCGTCGAGATCGTCTACACCAGCGCCAACTGATGAATCGGCTTAGTTCCTGCTTGTGCAAGTCCGTGGCAGCAGCGGTCCTCGTGACCGCTGCTGTTATCGGGTCGCCGGCCCAGGCGCAGCAGCGCCTGAGCCTGTCCGAGCGCATCGAGCGTCTCGAACAGCAGGCGTCAGGGCGCGGCGGCGCGCAGGGCAGCATCGATCTGGTCAACCAGATCCAGGCCCTGCAGTCGCAGGTGCAGGCCTTGCAGGGACAGGTTGAGGAACTTCGCCACCAGCTTGGCGAGGCGCAGGGTCGCGCCAAGGATCAGTACATAGACCTGGATTCACGCATTGGCCGGATCGAAGGCCGCAGTGGCGCTGGTGCTGTCGCGCCGGCCGCAGCTGGCGCCAGCCAGGATCCCGGCCTCAGCGACATCGAGCTCGGCGCATCGCCGCCGCCCGATGCGAGCACGCTGAGCCCGGCAGACACCAGCCTGGCGCCGCCGGACGATTCAGCCCGTTCGCAAGCTGACACGTCTGGCACGTCCGCCATCGGCAGTCCGGCGACGAGCCTGCCATCGGCAGCCGACCTTCCCGCGTCGCCCGCCGATCCGGAAGCCGAAAAACGGGCCTATGACGAGGCCTTCTCCGCATTGAAGGATGGCCGCTATGCCGAATCGGCACGGCGCTTCCAGTCGTTCATCGACCAGTACCCGAATACCGACCTGACCGGCAATGCCTACTACTGGCTTGGCGAGTCGTACTACGTTACCCAGAATTACCGGGTTGCGCTGGAAACCTTCAATACGCTGCTGTCGCGTTTCCCGCAGAACCAGAAGGCACCCGATGCCCTGCTCAAGACCGGCTACTGCCAGTACGAACTGAAGCAGTGGGACGCCGCGGAAGCAACCTTGAATTCGGTGGTCGAAACCTACCCGAACACGACCGTCGCCCGCCTGGCCCAGGGCCGGCTGCGCGCGCTCAAGCTCGAAAACCGGCGCTGAGTCCGGGTCCGGATTCAACGATGCGATGGTCGCCGCTCTACTGAACCCCGTTTCGCCCGGCCCGGCGGTCGAACCCCGGCGTCTGCGCGTCACCGAAATCTTCCATTCCCTGCAAGGCGAATCCGACAGCATCGGCTGGCCGACCGCCTTCGTGCGCCTGACCGGCTGCCCGCTGCGCTGCACCTGGTGCGATACCGAATACTCGTTCCATGGCGGCGAATGGCAGGACA
>DAIMYT010000103.1:0-11997 GCA_036734345.1 Dokdonella sp.
TAGCGCAGGATGATCGGCACCCCGAATCCCTCGCCGACCACGCTGCGACCGCCGAACGTCAACGACACCGCGAGCCCGGATTCGTTGATGCCATCGACCAGGCCAACCAGGCAATCGCTGGTGCCGAGCACACGCTGCGTTCCCCACCGGGTATGCAAGGCGATCGCGTCGAAATATTTCGACGAATAGTCGTAGTTGCGCACGAGCAGCGGCTCTTCACCCGGCCAGACTGCCTGCGAACAGGCACTGTCGTAAGCCGGTGGGCACCACAGGCTCAGGAATCGGGCCGCGAGGTCGCCGCCACCGGCCAGCTCGACCAGTTGCTTCCAGCGCGGCACGAATTCCGGCATGTGCGCTTCGAGCGCACGACGACAGGCCAGGTAGGTTGGCCTGGCCAGTTGGCCATCGCGCAGGTACCAGCGCCGGTAGGCGGGCCACAGCCCGTGGAAAAGGCCCTGCCACACCGTGGAGCCGGGATCGTCCGCCAAGGCATGGAAGGTCAGGTGCACGGCACGATCCTCGAGTGCTTCCGCCGCGATTCCCGCTCAGAGCAGCTTGAAGTGGTGATCCGAAACTCCGGCTGGCACCGGCCCGGCCAGTGGCTCGGCCGAATAATGGGCACGGATTCCGTCAATCCACTTGCGCGATCGTTCGGTCAGCGAAAAACGATCCGTCATAGCCCGTCCACGGGTGACGAGAATGCCAAGGTCGGCGCCTTCATAGCGATAGTCGCCTTTCTTGAGGATGCGCAGGAAGAACGCCTCGCGGTCGCTGCTCACGGCCCTGCGATGATAGTCGAAGCGGTCGAACTCGATGCTGCCATCTTCACGCATGCGCCAGATGCCGGTCTCTGGCGCTTGCGTGATGAGGTCGATCGAATCGTCGGTGTGCTTGACCACCATCTGGCACCAGGAATCGATGTTCTCCGGATCCGCCCAGCGCGCATTCAGCTCGGCGATGTCGATCTCGAAGGGCACGTCGGAAAATTCGAGCAGGTGGAACAGCGCCAGCGGCGCATCGGCATGCGCAAACGCGGCATGGTTGGTCATCGAGCTGGCCCCGGTGATGCGTGGATTGAGTTCTCCGAGATAGATGTCCCGCGTCTTTGTGTCGACCAGGAAGTCCAGTTCGAAGTAGCCGCGATAGCCCTCCTTGCGCAGCTGTTCACCAAAGGCGAACGTGTAATCGCGCGCCTTGTCGCGCACCCTGGTCGAAAACGCATTGGCGAAAATCTCGTTGCCGCACCAGCCGCCACGATACGGCGTCAGTTCGCCAAAGCCGACCAGCTCGGTCATCAACGGGCCGACGATCGTGCCCTGCTTCGTTGCGCAGGCTTCGATGGCCGCGCCGCGGCAATCGATCCGCTTCATGACCTTGATCTCGCCGTGTCCGACGATATCGTGCTGGTGCTTGCGGAAGTCGGCTTCGGACTTTATGAAGAACGTGGTGTGGCCGGAGTCGCCGTAGGCGGATTGCAGGACCAGGTCCTTGCCGAGCTTGGCCTTCTCGGCCACCTTCGTCAGCTGGGCATAGTCCTCGATGACCGAAAGCGCGTTGGGCACGCTCGGCACCTTGGCCTTGTTGCCGATGCGCACGGTCTCGATCTTGTTGTCGATGCGACTGCGCAGTTTGGCCTTGGGGAACCAGACCTTGGCGCCCAGTTCCTTGGCCAGGGATTCGGTCTTTTCGTCGAACATCAGGAAGATGAACTTCGGCTTGCCGCCGCGGCCTTCGATGTGATCGACGACCTCCTTGTGCTGCAACAGGTAGTTGTTGATGTCCTCGATCGACTGGAATTCGGCATGCGGCTGTTCCGAAGGACAGAACACGTTGGGATGCTGCCCGTCGTAGCAATCGATGTAGCTGACGTACTTGAAGTTCTTCACCCACTCGTCGAGCCCGAGCAGGTTGAAGTTGGTGGCGCTGACGAAATAGATCGGTTCCTCGAAGCGGTGGAAGAAGCGTCGGATCTCGGAAATGTTCTTGAGCTTGCGGCGAGCAGCCATGCGTCACTTCTCCTGTTGTCTGGAAGATTCGGTGTCGGCGCGCTTGAGCGCGTCGTCGGTGAACACGCGCAGGCCAAGATCCGGCCGGTAGCCGTGGATCTCCTTGACGTCGAGGGCGCGCATGAAGTGCAGGATTTCCTTCGAGATGACCTGGCCCGGGACCAGGATGGGAAACCCGGGGGGATACGGGATGATGAAGGCTGTCGATACAAGCTCGCGACCGGCATCCATGGCCGCTTCCATCGAACCGTCTTCTATCGGGAAGTAGTCGCAGTTGTCCTCGTCATAGGCCATGAAATAGGCCGTGCGGATGTCGCCTTCCGGGGTATTCTCGGCGCGGCCGCGGCGGAAGCTGTCATGGAAACGCGAAAAATCCGGAAGCGGCGGATAGTCCCTGGTCAACGAGGTTACCCGGCGTTCGAATGAACGTAGCTCCATCTTGCTCGCGTCCTCGAGCTGGGAGTCCAAATCCCGCGCCACGCGCACCAGGACCTCGATCAGATAGGCAACCGACGAACGCGTGGTGCCGATGTTGGTCATGAACAGGACCGTATTGCGCGAGGTCTTGTTGATCTGGATGCCGTGCTTGTTCATCAGCACTTCGTTCTTGAACGTGTCGCCGTCGTAGCCGGCGTGTCCCACGGCCAGGGTGACGCGTGACGCATCGAGCGCGAATTCGTCATTGGCGAACGCATTCCACGTGTCGTTCCATCCCTTCTCCTGGTCCCAGTAGGCCTCGATGCCCGACTCGCGGTGCGCTGACGGAATCAGCTCCTTGACGGACAACACCTGGAAGTAGCGCTTGAGCAACGGGTGCGAGTCGATGGCCTTGCGCATCGCCATGGCCGCCTCGATCTGCTTTTGCACGAGTTCGAAGCCCTCCAGTTCGACCTGCCGGCGGCCGACATCGAGCGAAGCAATGATCTGGTAGTTCGGCGAGGTCGAGGTATGCGTCATGTAGGCCTCGTGGAAGGCTTGCTCGACTTCGCCTTTGAAATCCTGGTCGTGCACATGGATCATCGAACCCTGGCGCAGCGCGGTCAGCGTCTTGTGCGTCGACTGGGTAGCATAGGCGCGCACCCTCGCCTTCTTCGGATCGGGCATCAGGCGCACGTCGAGCAACTGTTCGTCGCTGAATCCCTCGATTTCCTTGCAGTGGGCTTCGTGGCGCTCCGCATAGGCAGGATCGCGGAAGCGTGCGCGCAGCACCTGGGCCGTGCTCATCGCAGTTCGCTGGCGATAGGTCGGCGAGAATCGCGCGAAAGCGAACCACGCCTCGTCCCAGAGAAAGACCAGGTCGGGCTTGATCGCCAGGCACTCTTCCATGACCCGCTCGACGTTGTAGACGATGCCGTCGAACGTGCAGTTGGTCAGCAGCAGCATGCGGACGCGATGCAACTTGCCTGCCTTCCTGAGCTTGAGCAGCGCGTGCTTGATCTCGCGCAGCGGCACCGCGCCGTACATCGAATATTCGCTGAGCGGATAGCTGTCCAGGTAGACCACGTTGGCGCCGGCGAGGACCATGCCGTAGTGGTGGGATTTGTGGCAATCGCGGTCGACCAGGACGATGTCGCCCGGCCGCACGATGGCCTGGACCACGATCTTGTTGCAGGTCGAGGTGCCGTTGGTGGCGAAGAACGTCTGGCGTGCCCCGAACGCCCGTGCGGCCAGCTCCTGGGCGTGCTTGATCGGCCCGACGGGCTCGAGCAGCGAATCGAGGCCGCCCGACGTGGCCGAAGTCTCGGCGAGGAAGATGTTCATTCCGTAGAACTCGCTCATGTCGCGAATCCAGTTCGAGCGGATCAGCGACTTGCCTCGACTGATCGGCATGGCATGGAAGACGCCGGTTGGCTGCCGCGAATATTCCTTGAGGGCGTTGAAGAAAGGCGTGTTGTAGCGCGCATTGACGCCGCGCAGGATGTTCAGGTGCAGCTCGGTGAAATCCTCCTGGCTGTAGAAGACGCGCGCGCAGCCGCCGAGATCGCGTCCGGCGATTTCCTCGACCGAGCGATCGGTCACCAGGAACACATCGAGCTCGGGCCGGATCTTGCGCATGACCCGGCAAAGCTCGGGACCATAGTCATCCGGGTCAATGGTGGCCAGTTCCTCGTCACCAACCCGGCGCAAGTATCTTTGCAGGATTTCCAGGCGATTTTCCGAAGCAAATCCGAAGTCGTGGCGCACGACCACCGACTGGATGTTGGTATTGAAGAGGACGCCGATCAGGGCATCCTCGAAGGTGCGCACGACGACTGGTTCGTAGACGAAGCGATCGTCGTCGCGACGCTGATCGCGCAAGGCGATGCACTGCGCTTCCTGCTGGTCTGGATTGAGGTCATCGACGATGAGGATCTCGAAGAACGGACGCGAACGGGTGCGCTGCTCCTGCGTTTCCACGCTGTCCTCTTCGTCGTTGATGTCACGTTCGTTTTCGCCGAAATACTCGCCCAGCCGGCGCCGGTAGGTGCCGCTCTGCAGCGCGCGCACCATTCGCGTGACCGCGCGGGCAAAATCCGCATGGTCGTCGCGGGCGAGCATCCTGAGAAGCTGTTCGAGGCCCCTGCGGCCGGGGAACGCCCAGTAGGCCTCGATCGCGCCGAGCGAGCGGATCAGGGCATGCGCCTTGTCGATCAGTTGCGCCCGTTTTTCGGGGCGCGGCGATGCCCCGAGCTGGCCGGCGATGCTCTTCAGTGCGGTCCAGCGATCGTTGCGCAGTTGGGACGCAGAATAATAGTCACTGAGCGAGGAACCACCGGCGCCCGTTTTTGCGGGCTTGCCCCGTGACACGGAAGTTTCGGCCCTGGTTGCGGAAGCAGGTCGTGATGCATCCTGGTTGGCACCGGTCATCGGCAGCTTGGCGTCGGTTGTACTCACGGGTCACTCCTCGGATTCTTGGCATGTGATGGCGCTGTATGGCCAGCAAGGCGGGGCGCAGCCGCCTATCGCGCGATTCCACTTTCAGGCAAGGAGCTGGAGGGCGCGGCAATGCCGATACCCACTTTGCCACCCTTGCCGGGAATGGCCAGCGGACCCAGCGTGTGCAGGTAGGCATCCACGCCGGCATCGCGCCGGTAAACGGAAAAATCGATCTCGCGATCGCGGAAGCTCTTGAGCGGTTGGCCAAGACCGTTGACACCGGCCTCGCGCTGGCGTCGGACCCGGGCCAGATCGACCTCGAGCGGCAGGGTTTCGCTGGAACCGCCAGCCTGGGCCAGGACCGTGCCGCTGGGATCCACCACGCACGAGCGTCCGATGCCGCCGGCGTCGAGGCCATTGATGTCGAACACATAGCACTGGAATTGCGCAGCGGTGGCACGCGCGATGGCCAGTTCCACGTCGCGATCGATCGTTCCGGTAAGCACGGGATGCAGGAGGACTTCAGCCCCCATCGAGGTCAGGGTCCGCGTGGTCTCGGGCAGCCAGATGTCGTAACAGATGGAAAGACCGAAACGGCCGACATCGGGAATGTCGAAAACGCAGAAGCGGTCGCCTGCCGTGACATCCCGCTCATAGGGTCGGAACGGGAACATCTTGCGGTAGCGGGTGACCACCGCGCCGGCCGGATCGATCACCGATGCCGTGTTGTAGAGCTTGCCATCCGGACCGCGCTCGAACACCGAGCCGGGAATCAGCCAGATGCCATAGCGAGCAGCCACCGCCTGCAGCGTGGCCTCTTCCGGTCCTGGCAGATTGACCGGCGCATTGGGCACCGGACCGCACTGGGCCAGCTCGCTGAACACGATCATCTGCGTCCACGGGAAGCGCGCCATGACGACGTCGATACGATGCAACATGGCGACCAGATTGCTGGTCATGGCGGGGACATGCATCTGCACGCCGGCGATCGCAAAGGGAATGGTCATGTCTGGAAAGCTTCCGGATGGTTGTCGCGAGGCACGATTGCCGCGCGTTCGCCCGCAGCCGCGGGCCAGGATGTCATGGACTGCAAGGCACGAACGCACGCCGGGACTGGCCCGCGGCGGTCGCGCCGACGTCGACAGACAGGTTGCAAAGGGTCGGCGCGCCGATCGAACCGAATTCGTCACCGCACAGGTTGCCGGGCACCATGGACAAGCGGGCTTGCGTGCAATCCCGCGGCGGAACGCCGTGCCCGAGGATGCCTGGCACGGCAAGCGCAGCACTGCGCCCGACCAGGCAGCCCGCGAACGTGCCGCCGGAGCCTGCGGGCATCGGCGCATGCGTGATGGTCGTACAGCCAGTCACGGCCGCCATGGGCCCGTCGAGCCTGCTGCAAGAGGGATTCCGGCGAACAGCTTTTTTATTCGACGTGTCGGGCATACGTTCCATTCGGATGGAGGCGGGAACGGCACTGCAAGGCTCTGCGGTGAGTACCCCGACGTCCCTTGCGCATGTGGGCTGAACAGGAAACGGGCATTGCTCCCGGATGCCGGACCGGTGCGACGCTGCACCAGGCGATCAGGAACTGCGGCGAGAAACGGCCAATTGGGGATCGGAAGGGAGGTAGATTCGACCCTTTGGATCCCGCCGCGAACGATCGCGGCATCGCAGTAAGATACTGATCTTGCTTGGATATTTTCCTGATCAGCGACACACAGTCTAGCATATCGGCCAGCTTGCGTCGAATCGCCGCAGGCTCGCCGGCGATGGCGACAACGACCCTTCTGTGCAGCTCAAGACGCATCGCATTGCACGGAAGAGCGGCAAACAGGGCAACAGACGTCGCGGCACCCCGGCGCAGCGCGCACAAACGGATCGTTCATCTTGCGGGGTAGAAACAGCAAAAAAAAACCCCGGCCGAAGCCGGGGTTTTCGCTTCCGGAAAGAATATCCCGGAGTGGATCAGAACGTGACGCTCCAGCTGTTGATGTAGCCGGTGTCGCCGGCGGCGTTGTCGTTGACGCGCAGCTTCCAGGTGCCGTTCAGCGCTTCGCTGGACAGGTTGAAGGTGACCGTCTTGTTGATGTTGTCCGTGCCGGCGCCGGTGCGGTTGTGGATGTTGTAGAGCGAACCGTCCGGCGCGACCAGATCGACCTTGAGGTCTCCCTGGTAGGTATGCACGATGGCGACCGTGACCGATGCGTTGGTCGGAGCATTGCCAGTGCGGCCGGAAACCGTGATCGGGCTGTCCACCGTGGCATTGTCGTTGATCGGATAGTCCGTCGTGTTGGTATAGGTCTGCGCCGTTCCGCCGCCGCCACCCGTCGTGTAGTCACCGATGAGGCTGAGGCCGGAGAACGCCGAGTAGGCCTTCAGGCGCACATAGTAGGTGCCCGCGGATGGTGCGGCGAATGTGCAGGTTTCGGCATTGCCGGACTTGTACGGGCGGCAGTCATAGACGGTGTCGGTCGGCGCGCTGCCGAACTTCACGTACATGTCGGAATCACCCGTGCCGCCGGAGGTCGTGAAGGTCAGGTTGGTCGCACCGGCCGGAACGACCAGCGTGTAGTTGACCGATGCGCCGGTCGCTGCCGACTGGTTGGTCACCGCCACGCCCTTGGTCAGCGGACCACCCGTGCTGCCACCACCGCCACTCGAGCAGCTCACTCCAACCGAGGTGAACGCCGCGGTTACCGATGCCTTGGTCAGGCCAAGATCGGTAGCCGCCGTTTCCACGCCGCAGGCGCCGCTGTTGAAGGTGCTGCTCGGTGTCCAGTACAGCGCGTTGGCGCGGGCGAACACCTTGAACGCGTTCGGCGTGTTCCAGCCCGAGGTCGTCGCCAGCTTCCAGAACGCCTTGTTGTAGACGCCCGAGGTGTAATGCACGTCCATCGAGCTAGTGTAGTTCGCGGCATTGTCGATCGAAGAGCCGTCCTGCGGCGGATTGGCCATGTAGCGCAGCGAGCCGGAGCCCTTGAAGATTTCCGGCCCGACCAGGAAGTCGTTGCTGCCCTTCCAGTAGTACTCGGTCGCTTCGCCACCCATGTCCGAGTAGGCCTCGTTCATGCCGCCGGACTGGCCGGAATAGGTCAGGTTCGAGTGCTGCTCGGTATAGCCGTGGGAGACCTCATGGCCGGCCACGTCGACGCTGACCAGCGGGTAGAAGGTCGTCGCACCGTCGCCGAAGCTCATGTTCGTGCCGTTCCAGAATGCATTCTCGTAGCTCGAACCGTAGTGCACGCGCATGATCAGCTGGAAGGTCAGCGCCTTGCCGCCTGTGTAGGCCGAGTACATGTTCTGGATCACGCCACCGAAGTAGTGGGCGTCGTTGATCGGCGAGTACGCGCCGTTGATGGTCTTGTAGGTGTTGTTCGGGCAGGTATAGGAATACGCCGTGGTGCTGCTGCCGGTGCTGCCGTTGAGGTTGACCGACTTCACGTCGGTGTTGTTCATCGTGCAGGTGCTGCCGCTCTGCGCCACGTCGAGGTAGCCGTAGCGGCCGCCCGAACCCCAGGTGTACTGGCCGGTCTTGGCGTTGCCGCCCGGACCCGTGCCGATCGCCGCGGTGGTCAGTCCGTCCCACTGCTTGAGCACCAGGCCGGTCTGCGCATCGACGATCACGAACGGACGCCGTGGATCGCTGGCGGCGCGCAGCATGAGGCCGGACGGCGCGTAGTCGGCGAAGAAATTGACGACATAGGCCATGTGCGCCACGTCGTTGTCATCGACGTAGATCATCTGCCGGTTGGAAACGTTCTCGACCTGCATCGCGGAGACGAGCTTGCCGAGGGCCGCCGTCTTCGCGGCTGCCAGGGCATTGCCCGTGCCGATCAAAGGCGCCCGCACCGGGATTTCCGCGGCCAGGCCGCCTACCGTGCGTCCGAACAGGGAACGCAGGTTGCCGCGCGCGTCCTCGGCGACCACGACATGCTCGCCCCAGACCGGGATGCCGCGGAAGTACTGCTGGTAGCGATAGTGCTTGGTTCCATCAGGATCGGTGCTGGTGGCGATCGCGCGCAAGGTGGACTCGCCATCCATGCCGAGCATTTCCGCATGCCTTTCGCTGCTGGCCGACGGCGCCCCTATTCCTGCCGTAGCGGTTGCGTAGCTGGCAGCAAGGCTGCCCGCGTCCTGCTGGTGCAGGTCCACGCGCGTTGCCGCCTGCGCAGACGCAGCAATGATTCCCATTGCCAGTGGCAATAAGGATAGATATAGCTTTCCATTCGCATTGGATTTGTTCACGGATTGATTCCCAAGAAAAGTAATCGAATGCCGCCTAGGCGACCGTGAGTGACACACCAATTCCGGGCGGGCGAAAACACCATCCCCTGGAGCCGAGCACCGGCTCCACCTTCCACGCATACCGTTGCGATATTCCCCGGAGCGCGCCAGCGACCCCCACGGTCGCTGGCACGGAAATGGAACCTAACAAGTTACATCTGAAATGTATAGACGCACTGCAATGCAAATGGATACCTGCACGTATGGTCGATCCGGGGCGCTCGCAGGCCGCGCGCGGACGGTCCGGACCCGCAAGAGAAGCGAGCGCGAATCAGCGGCGCCGGATGCAAACAATAAATTCGTCTTACTGCTTGTTGCATCCGACGAAAGGGGGCGCTACCCGGAGCACAGGCGAACAGCGTCCTCGTACCCGGCAAATACCGCCTCGGGAGCGCAACCCGGGCAGGCCGGATCACGGGCAAGCGCAAGTTCGCGAAACCCGGCCTCAAGTGCATCGAAGCAGAGCAATCGGCCCACCAGCGGCCTGCCCTGTCCGATGATGAGCTTGATGGCTTCGCTGGCCTGCAGCAGGCCGATGATTCCCGGCAGGATGCCGAGAACGCCGGCTTCGCTGCAGTTCGGCGCATCGGCAGCCGACGGCGGCTGCGGAAACAGGCAGCGATAGCAGGGCGAATCCTGCCGCCGCGAATCGAACACGCTGACTTGTCCGCTGAAGCGGTGCACGGCGCCATAGACAAGCGGAATCCGCAGTCGCCGGCACGCGGCGTCGAGCAGGTAACGGGTCGGGAAATTGTCCGCACCGTCGATGATCAGGTCATGTCCGGCGACCAACGACTCGACGTTGGAGGCGTTGAGCCGCACTTCGCGAGTCACTACATCCACGCCCGGATTCAGCGCCTGCAAGGTCATGCGCGCCGATTCGGTCTTTGCCATGCCGATGCGCGCGTCGGTGTGGATGACCTGGCGTTGCAGATTGGACCGTTCGACCTTGTCGTCATCGATAAGGGTCAGATGGCCCACGCCCGCGGCGGCAAGGTAAAGGGCGGCTGGCGAGCCCAGGCCACCGGCACCGACCAGGGCGACGCGCGATGCCGCCAGCCGCGCCTGCCCGGCCATGCCGACTTCAGGCAATGCCAGATGGCGCGCATAGCGTTCCGCGGATTCCCCGTCGAGCAGAACCCGGTCGACTGGCAGACCTTCCGCGATCCAGCGCTGGAACCCGCCACGAACCGACACGACTTTCGAATAGCCCATTTGAAGCAGGCTGTCGCGGGCGACCAGGGAGCGTTGACCACTCGCACAGAGGGTCAGCACGATAGTCCGCGTATCCGGCACCAGGCGGCCGATCTCCGCGGGAATCGATTCACGCGCCAGTCCAAGGGCCGATACCGGCATCCCGGCAGCACGCTCGCCCTCCTCCCTGACATCTATGATCAGGGCGCCTGCCCGCTGCAGCCGCAGGGCCTCGGCAGGATCGATCTCGCCATCGGCGGGAAACGCTGTGTCGTGCTCGGCGACTTTCATGGGTCCTCAGTAGAGTTCGGGAATGGGCAGGACCTGGACAATGCTGCCCTGCTCCAGCGTGCGCGTCGATTCCGGCACGATGATCAGCGAGTCCGCGTCGACCATGCCGCGCAGCATGGCAGATCCCTGGTGGCTGGTCGGCCGGACGTGGAGGACGCCGTCTGCTCCGGGCTCACGCACGGCGCGCACGAACTCGGTGCGCTCGTGGCGTTTGACGAGCGGAACCGACAGTCGCGCGCTCAGCAGTCGCAACGGGGGTTCGCAACTGCCCTGGATCGCTGCCAGTGCCGGTCGGACCATGCCCAGGTAGGTGGCCATGGTGGAAACCGGATTGCCCGGCAGGCAGAACACCAGCGTCCGCCCGATCTCGCCGAACAGGAACGGCATTCCGGGGCGCATGCGCACCTTCCAGAACAGCACCCGGCCAATCTCGCCAACCAGGTCGGGGAGGAAATCGGCTTCTCCGGCCGATACGCCGCCTGAGGTGACGATCACGTCCGAGTTGGCGGCTGCTTCGAGCAGCGCAGTGCGGATCAGGCCAGCATCGTCGCGCAGATGCCGGAATGACGATGACGCTGGCGGGGCCGACGCCGATACCAGTTCGCAGCCATCGGCCTCGAGCATCGCGGCCAGGCAGTAACCGTTGCTGTTGTAGATCTGCGCCGCTGCGCAGGGCTCGCCCGGCAGGACCAGTTCGTCGCCGGTGGTCATCACCGATACGCGCGGACGGCGGGCCACCTCGACATGCGCCTCGCCGAGCGAAGCCAGCGCAGCGAGCAGCGGCGGCGTGATACGCAGCCCAGCGCGGACGACCACCTCGGCGGATCGAAAATCCTCGCCGGCGGGCCGGACATGCGAACCGGCCACTTCACCGGCGCCGAGCAGGATCGAGTCGCCTTCGACGCGAACCCGTTCCTTGATGACCACGGTATCGGCACCCGTGGGCATCGGCGCGCCAGTGGTGATTCTCAGGCATTCGCCGGTCATGACCGATGCGCCTGCGGCGTCGCCGGCAAGGCGCGTGCCGACGAGGCGCAAGCGACGTTCCCCGCTGGTCGGCAGATCGACGCTGCAGACCGCGAATCCATCCATCGCCGAATTGGCGAATGGCGGAAGGTCGCCCGGTGCGCACGCATCGAATGAAAGAACCCGGCCGTGCGCGTCACCCAGGTCTACAGCCTCGGCCGGCAACCGCCGGTTCGCGCAGTGCGCAAGAATTCGCTCACGCGCGTCATCGACGGAAAGCTGGACCGGAAAATCACTCACGCCTGGACCCTTTCATCGGAAAATCCGCAAGATCGGCCGGGGTGTTGACGTTGGTCCAGATCCCGGCCAGCCCGGATACGTCGACTTCACGCGCGTGGAC
>DAIMYT010000104.1:0-995 GCA_036734345.1 Dokdonella sp.
GGGTCGTAGCGCACGCGATCGGCGAGGACATCGATGCTGCCGCCCTCGAAGCGCGAATCGATGCGGCCGACCACCTTGCCCTTGCTGCGCATCAGCTCCTGCAGGAACCGGCCTTCGTCCAGGCGCAGATTGGCCTTGTCCCAGTAGTCGGCGGAGACGCCCGTGTAGCGCGCCAGTCCGGCCAGCACCTTCTGCCGCTCGGCAGCGCTTGCCCGCGTGCCCTTGAACAGGACCGGCGCGTAGACGTCCTCGGCAAACGCCTCGACCTCGCGCAGGAACGGCTGCAGTTCGGCCGGCTGGTCGGCCAGCGCATGGTGGTACCACGCGGTGGCCGCATAGGTGGGCAGGAAATTGACATAGGGTTCGTCGATGCGCAGGCCGGCAAAGCCGGCGGCGACATCGAGATAGGGCGACACCAGGATCACGCCATTGAGCGCCACGTTGTGGCGCGTGAGCAGGGCGAAACTGACGCCGCCGGTGCGCATGCCGCCGTAGCTCTCGCCGAGGATGAACTTCGGCGACGCCCAGCGTCCGTACTCGGAGAGGTACTGCACGATGAAATTGGAGACCGAAGTGACGTCCTGGTCGACGCCCCAGAAGTCCTTGCCCTCGCCCTTGCCGACGGTCCGCGAGAATCCGGTGCCGACCGGATCGATCATGACCAGGTCGGCGCTGTCGAGGATCGAGAATTCGTTTTCGACGAGGCGGAAGGGGCCGCGCGTATTGAAATCAAGATCCTTAAGTTCGGTCCGCTTCGGACCGAGGATGCCGACGTGCAGCCAGGCCGAGGCCGAGCCGGGCCCGCCGTTGTAGGCGAACACGATCGGCCGCGTGCGCCTGTCGCCGTCGTCGCGGACATAGGCGGTGAAGCCGAACAGGGCGATCGGCTCGTCCTTGTCGTTCTTCATGAGCATGGTGCCGGCCGTCGCCGTGTAGCTGAGCGTCGCCGTGCCCACGCGGCCGAGGGACGCCTCGGCGAACTTGGTGCCCGCCGC
>DAIMYT010000104.1:1005-11838 GCA_036734345.1 Dokdonella sp.
GGGCGGGAAACCTTGCTGTGGGGGTTCTTTCCCCGCCGTTGGCCCCGCCGCGCCTTTCGCGGCGCCGCCATCGGCGGGCGCGCCGGAATCGGCGGCCAGCGCGGCCTGCGCGATGAATCCCGCGAGCGCCACGCCGCAGAGCGAGGCAACGATACGATTCATGGTTCGCGATTCCTTTCCAGGTGAGGTGAGCATCGATGCTACCACCGGATTTCCGGCGCGGCCGGCATCACTTCCGACACATTCGCTTCGGCCGCGACTGGGCCACTATCGCCGCGCTCGCGCCGGGCCCGAAGTGTCTCCGCATGAAGCAACCCGTTTTCCGACCAGGAGCCACGCATGCCCCGGCTTGACCGACGCCAATTCCTGCGCCTCGCGGCAACGCTGGGGGCGACGCTGGCCTGGGGCTGCGCGCCGGGGAAGTTTTCGCGCCGGGGCTGGAACGAACGGCGCGATTCCTTTCCGCAAGGCGTCGCATCCGGCGATCCGGATTCCCAAAGCGTCCTGCTGTGGACGCGGCGACCGTTCGCCGGCGATCGCGACCGCGCCACGCTGCATCTCGAAGTTGCCGCGGATCCCGCCTTCGCCGAACTCGTCGCCACGACCGACGCGACCATTGCCGCGGATGCGGACTGGACCTGCCGCGTGCTGGTCGCTGGACTCGCAGCGGATCGCGTGTACTGGTACCGCTTCATCGACGACGAGGGCCACGGCAGCCGCGTCGGCCGCACGCGGACCGCGCCGCAGGACTCCGACGGCAAGCCGGCGCGCTTCGCCTTCGTCAGTTGCCAGAACATCTGCGAGGGCGCGCAGAACGCCTATCGGCGCATGCTCTTCGAAGACCTGCGGGCCGCGCCCGCCGAGCAGCTCGGGTTCGTCCTCCACCTGGGCGATTTCTTCTACGAGGTCGTGCAGTACCCGGAGGACCTTCCCGACGGCACGCGCTATGCGCGTCGCGTGCGTTTTCCGATCCGTTTCCCGGATGGCAGGAAGGTGCTCAAGGATCTCAACGTGCCTGCCTCGCTGGCCGACTATCGCGCACTTTACCAGGCCTACCTGCAGGATCCCGACCTGCAGGATGCGCGTGCACGCTGGCCCTTCGTGGCGATGTGGGACAACCACGAGTTTTCGTGGCGGGGCTGGCAGTCGATCCAGGAATTCGGCGACGAGACGGTGCCGGCGCAGACCCTGAAGGTCGCCGCCAACCAGGCCTGGTTCGAGTACCAGCCCGCGCGCGTGGCCGCGGCGGGCGGCACGCTCGAACGATTCGTCGCGCCGCAAGTCGTCGATACTCCGGTGCACGAATTCGATGGCGATGGGCTGGGCACGGAACCCAACAACCGCGCGGCCATCGACAGCCTGATCGCCTATCGCGCGCTGCGCTGGGGGCGCCACATTGACCTGATCATCACCGACCAGCGCAGTTTCCGCTCGCGCGAACCGGTCGCCCGGCCGGAGGCAAAGCCGTTCTTCAGCCCCGACTTCCCCGGCCTGTTTCCCGAGGACATCGCGAGCGTGCTCGATGGCGGCAAGGACTTCGCCGACGGGCACCCGCCGGCGACGCTGGAGTTCGGCGATACCACGGTCGACAATTTCCGCCGGGACGAGCCGGCGCAGACGATGCTCGGCGCGCGCCAGAAGGCCTGGTTCCTCGCGCGCCTGCGCGGCTCGCAGGCGACCTGGAAGATCTGGGGCAACTCGCTCGGTACGCTGGACTGGCGCGCCGATCCACAGAACCTGCCGTCCGGATTGGCCAAGCCCTGGCCCGGCAAGGGCTACGCGAACTTTGGCGGCGGCGACTGGGGCGCGGCATTCAGCGAGCGCGCCGAGATCTTCGACGCGGTGCGCGATGCGGGCATCGGCGGCTTCGCCATCGTATCCGGCGATCGCCACAGTTTCTGGGCCGGCCTTGCCGCGAAGGCCCTGCCGCCCGCCGCCTTCGAGCCGGTGGGCGTCGCCTTCATCACCGGATCGATCTCGGCGATCGGCCTGCAGGAGGCCTACGAATCCCGCCTGAAGCCCGGACAACCGCTGCGCGACCTGTTCATCGCGAATCCGAACGGCGCTGCGCCGGAGCCGACCGTTAACCTGCTGCTGCAACACGGCGTGCGTTCGGCGTTGGCCTATGCCGAAACGGGCGACCTCGCCCGGGCGCATGCGCTGCGCAACGCGGAATTGGCGCCGCATCTGTCGTTCGTCGACATGGGCGGACATGGCTATGCGACGGTGCGCGTCGATGCCGATGCGATGGAGACGGAGTTCGTGTGCATTCCGCGACCGCTGGAACGCAGCGAAGGCGAGGATGGTGGCCCGCTGCGCTACCGGGTCCGGCATCGCGTTGCATTGTGGAAGGCGGGTGAGCAGCCGCGCCTGCAGCAAAGCGTGCTCGAAGGCGACGCTGGCCTGTCGCTCGCGGCCGCCGTGGCCGGCCATTCCTGACCGCGCCGCGGAATCGCCCGAAGCAGTTGCTCTTCCCCGAAGCGGGAGGAAAACCAGCGCCGGCTGGCCTGCCCGCGAACCCGCATCCGACAATCAGTGCGGGCGGTGATCGCGCGGCGCAGTGTCCGAGGATCCGTTCGAATTCCGCTGCCGATCGTGAATCCGGTCTCGTTTGCCGCGCTGCAGCCGTAGTCCCGCGCGTTGCCAGCGCGTGCGCTTCCGGGCATCCTTGCGCAAAGTCCGCGCAGCGTTTCCTGCCGGGCACAGGGGCGACAACAAATGAGTGTCCAGCAACGCCATGACGTGCATGTCAGGGGCGGCGGTCCGTACACGATGGTGTTCGCCCACGGCTTCGGCTGCGACCAGCACATGTGGCGGTTGCTCGAACCCGAATACCGCCAGCGCTACCAGACCGTCTGCTACGACCTCGTCGGCAGTGGCAATTCCGACCTCGGTGCCTACGATTACGCGAAGTACGGCAGCCTGAAGGGCCATGCATCCGACCTGATCGAAGTGATCCGCGAATTCGCCGATCATCCGGTCATCTTCGTCGGCCATTCGGTCAGCGCGATGATCGGCCTGCTTGCAGGCGTCGAGGAGCCGGACCTGTTCGCGGCGCACATCATGCTCGGTCCGTCACCGTGCTACATCAACGATGGCGACTACATCGGCGGCTTCACGCGCGCCGATATCGACGGCCTGCTGGAAGCGCTGGAAGGCAACTACCTGGGCTGGTCGAGTTCGATGGCGCCGGCCATCATGGGCGCGCCCGATCGCCCCGAACTCGGCCAGGAACTGACCAACAGCTTCTGCCGCACCGATCCGTCCATCGCCGCGCACTTTGCGCGCGTGACCTTTCTTTCCGACAACCGCGCCGACGTCGCGCGGCTGCAGTCGCCGACACTGGTCCTGCAATGCAGCGACGACTTCATCGCACCGCTCACGGTTGGCGAGTTCATGCAGCAGACCTTGCCCAACGGCACGGTGCGGATCATCGAGAACGTCGGCCACTGCCCGCACCTGAGTTCGCCGGCTGCGAGCATCGATGCGATGAACGGATTCCTCTCCGCTTCCGTCGACCGGTCCCGTGCCCGGTAATGACCGCCCGCCGCTGCCTGACTGGGACACGCTCTACGAAAATGCGGCCTGCGGCCTCCTGCTGACCGGGCCCAACGGAATGATCCGGCACGTCAACCGGACATTCTGCGACTGGCTCGGCGTCGAGCGCGACGCGCTGGTGGGCCGGCGTCGCTTCCAGGACCTGCTCACCGTGGGTTGCCGGATTTTCCACCAGACCCACTGGGCGCCGCTGTTGCAGATGCAAGGCTCGATCGCCGAGGTCAAGCTCGATTTCCTGCATGCCGATGGGAAAGCGATCCCGATCGTCGCCAATGCGGTGGCCCGGGAGCATGCCGGCACGGTGTTCCATGAGATCGCATTGTTCATCGCGCGCGACCGCGACACCTACGAACGCGAGTTGATGAGTGCGCGCAAGCAGGCTGAAGTGCTGCTCGCCCAGCAATCCCAGGCCCGCGCGGACATCGCCCTGGCCAATGCGAGACTGCACCTCGCGCTCGAAGCCGCGCACCTGCATGTGTGGGACGTCGATCCGCAGACCCTGGAGCGTCGCCTGGCGCCGAGCGCTGCCTTGCTGCTCGGCTACGACAAGCCATGTCCGATCGAGGCCGCCGAGCTGCGTGATGCCATTGATCCGGCCGATCGCGACCAGGCCCTGACGGAATTCCGGCAGCAGCTGACGTCTTCCACCGGCATCAGCCAGTACGTGTTCCGCCTCAATGGCATCGACGGCGTGCAGCGCACGATCCGGGCGACCGCGCGCGCGCTGTTCGAAGGCGAGGACGGCAAGACCCGTCATGTCGTCGGCCTGCTGCAGGACATCACCGAACTGAGCCAGCAGCGCGCCGCGGCCGAAGATCGCGCGCTGTTCGCCGAGCAGATGATCGGCATCGTCAGCCACGACCTGCGCAATCCGCTGGCGACAATCATGCTCGGCGCGGAATGCCTGCGTTCGTCGGACCTGCCCGAAGACGACCGGCGCATCCTGCACAACATCGACCGCTCGGTCGGGCGCGCCAACCGCATGATCGCCGACCTGCTCGACTTCACCGCCGCGCGGATCGGACGCGGACTGGGCGTGACCATCCGCCCGCTCGACCTGCACGCACTGGTCGCCGCCGATGTCGAGGAACTCTCGGTGGCCTATGTCGGCCAGAAGATCATCCACCAGCGCACCGGCAAGGGAAAGTGCAAGGGCGATGCCGACCGGCTTTCGCAGCTGATCGGCAATCTCGTTTCCAACGCGGTGGCCTATGGCGACGGCGCGCCGATCACGGTGGCCTCGGACATCGAGGGGGAGCGCTTCCAGATCTCGGTAAGCAACGGCGGAAGCCCGATTCCGCCGCATGTCCTGCCCGAACTGTTCAAGCCGATGGTGCGCGGTACCAGCAAGAATTCCGGCAAGCGCAGCGTCGGCCTCGGCCTGTATATCGTCAGCGAAATCGTGCAGGCGCACGGCGGCAGCATCGAGGTCACCTCATCGGCGTCCGAAGGCACCCGGTTCACCGCGACGTTTCCGCTCGAGCGGCGCACCCGCGCAGCAAGAAAGGTCGCGGCAAGGGGCGGGGCGAATCGCCCCGGGTGAGCCGCT
Organism: Dokdonella sp.; assembly: GCA_036734345.1. Lineage (GTDB taxonomy): Bacteria > Pseudomonadota > Gammaproteobacteria > Xanthomonadales > Rhodanobacteraceae > Dokdonella. Next base: position 6,113 of record DAIMYT010000104.1, read on the forward strand.
GCAGCCGGCCGTCGCGACCGCAGCCGGTCGACGCGCTCTGCGGGCCCGACCCCGACGGGCGGAAGGTGCAGGCGCGCGCTTCCCGCCCAGGCAACGCTGAGGCCGATGCGTAATCGAGGCGGCGGGTCGTCGCCGGAGCGGCAGCGAGGCGTCCCGCGCCGATCTCCCTGCCGCACACGAAGCAGCTGCCGAACTCGCCGCTTTCAATCCTCTGCAACGCCCCGTCGATGGCGACCAGGCGGCGCTGCCGGCGGCGTTCGATTTCCTGCGCCATCTGCTGGCCCTGCAAGGCGTCGATGCGCGACAACCGGCCCATGCGGGACTGATCGAGTTCGAGCGGGCGCGCGGCATCTTCGGCCGCTTCGTCCATCTGGGCGAGCCCTGCCTTCAATTCAAGCAGGCATCGTCGAAAGGCTTCGATCTCGGTACTCGTCATCGACATCGGCGTGCGCAACCCCGCGCGGGTGGATCACGGGGGGCGGATGCCAAGCCCGTTACCCGCGACTTTGCGCGGTAACCGGTGTCGTTTCAAACGAAAAATTCCACCGCCCCCTTTTCTAGCGCTTGTCCTTGCCAATATGGAGGTCGAGGAACGCGAGCAGCTTCACATAGAAATCGTGGCGGTGCTCATCCGTGTAGAAGCCGTGGCCTTCGGTGGGAAAGTACAGGGTATCGACCTTGATGCCCGCCTTGTTGAGTGCCTTCTCCATGCGCTTGCTGTGCGCGATGGGTGCGCGATCATCCTTGCCGCCTGCGGCGAGTAGAACGGGCTGCCGGATCTTCGCGGCCAGGTAGCTCGGTGAAATCGCCTCGAGCGAGTCGGCCGGGCCGACCCAGCCGTCAAACCAGATCTTCAGGCTGGCGTCGCGCGCGGCATCGTCGTCGACCATCATCGGCAAGTCGTAGACGCCGGCGTATCCCACCCCGCACCTGTACAGGTCGGGCTCGCGCGCGAGCCCCATCAGGGCCGCATAGGCGCCATAGCTTGCGCCATAGATGCAGATGCGCTGCGGATCGGCGATTTTCTGCGCGATCGCCCAGCGCGTGGCGTCGGTCAGGTCATCCTGCATGCGCTTGCCCCATTCGCGCTCGCCCGCGTGCAGGAACCGGCGGCCATAGTTGCCGGACCCGCGGAAATTGATGCGCAACACGGCATAGCCCGCATTGACCAGCAACTGCACTTCCTCGTCGAACTCCGGTTCGTCGTAGATCCCGATCGGGCCACCATGCGGGAGCACCACCATCGGAAGAGCCGTCGCTACGTCCCGGGGCACGTTCAGGTATCCGTGCAACACGAGGCCGTCGCGGGCCGTCACTTCGATGGCCCGGCTGCTGGCCATCTCCTCCGGTTTCAGCCAGAGACGCCGGCTGAAGATTCCATCCGCCGCATGCGTCTTGTCGTTGTAGAGGTAGAAGTCCCCGGGATTCCTGTCGCTGGACACACGCGCGACGACGAGCTGGCCGTCGGAGGTGCGGGAGGTGAGGACCACGCTCTCGCCAGGGAAGGCCGCCTCAAGCGTGCGTTGCCTGATTGCGTCCTGCGACGACTCATCGAAGAATTTCACCCGCCGCCGATCCGACATGTAGTAGGCGCCGACTGGCACATTGCCGTTGGCGGAGTAGTAGATGGACTCCGGGTCTACCGATTGATCGGCGAGAACCGTCCGTCGCTTTCCATCGACAACATCCATGGCTTCGATGACATCCGGGCCGGACTCTTGCTGGACCTGGAGGTAGGCAGTCTTGCCGTCGGCGGAAAACCCGAGTGCACGCTCGACGTGCCCGCTGGTCCTTTCGACATTGATGGTCTGCCAGTCGGCCTTGTCATCTGCCCGGTAAAGCAGCTGGCTGAAATTCTCCTTGTCGTTGCCTTCCGCGAACCGCACCTGCCCCTCGGCGTCCATGACGAAACGGGCGCGGCGCAACGGCGCGTTCGCCACCGGAGTGATGCGGCCATTGCGCACATCCATCCTCGCCACCCGGGTGACCGGTGTCACGGTAAAGGTGGTTATCGCCACGAGGATGTGATCGTCGTCGCGTGGCAACGTATCGATCAACTCGCAGTAGCGATAATGCGTGCCGTGCAGCGAAACCAGAGCACCCTGGTCGTCCGAATCGACAGCCGCGAACAACTGCTTCGCGCCGCTTCCGTCGGCGTTGATCGCGTAGAGCTCGCCGGTCGCCACGGGCCGCTCCAGTGCGCTGGTCTTTTCCGCCATGGCGATGACGACGCGCTCGTCGTTGGCCCACCAGAACTCGGCGATATCCGAATGCTCGCCGCCGCCCGTCTTGGCCGTCAATTTGCGATCGGCGCGCCGGGATACGACGAGAATGGTCCGGTCCTCCAGGGCAACGGTGGCCGCGTAGTAGGCCCCGCTGGGCGATATCTTGACCTCGCCGATGGTGTCGCGCTTCAGGAAGCGGTCGACGTCCGCCTGGGCGTGCGCCAGCATGGGCGAGAGGATCATCAATCCCGCGAATCCGATCCAGCGCCGCAGCAGGTTCGAGGGGATCGACCAACGAGCGTCCATGCCGGTATCCAGTGCGCGCAGGAGGGGAATTGAAGAGTGTACTTCTTGCCAGCCCGCGTCAATCCATGGACGTGCCGGCGGCTCGGGCCGCTTCGGCTTGCGGGATCCCCGGCAGGCGACTCGGGGGGCGGCGCATGCCATGCCCGTTACCCGCGACTGTGCGCGGTAACGGCCGCCGTTTCAAATGGACAGTTTGTCCGTCCCCTTGTCAGGGGGCGAGGGTCTTGGCGGCCTGGGCGCGTCCGGCGAGGTTGGTCACGTACTCGACGAAGTTTTCCTTGCCGGATCCCTCGAAGCGGATGCGCGTGCCGTTGGGATCGCGGCTGACAAGGATCAGGCCGCCTTCCGAGAACAGGCAGCGCCCGGGATGCAGTCCGTCCTTCAAGACTTCCTGGCAGTCTTCGAGCTCGAAATCCTGCGCAACGATCTTGACCACCTGGGTGTCACCGTAGGCGGTAATGCGGAATTTCCCTCCGGCCGGCTCGACCACGACCATGTTGTTCGGTCCGAAGCGTCCGGCAGAGAGAAGTACGGCGGTGAGGATGAGTGCCTGGCCAACCATGGATGCCCCTCGATCGATGGAAACCATCGAACATTACATTTTTGGCGTCAGACATGCATCAATCGCGCCATATCAGGCCCTCCCAGAAGGCGCAGGCCTGCCTGTCCGGGCCCGGATGCGCGCCGCTGCACGCCAGCATTCCGCCAAGCCGCCCGCAAATCCGGGCAGCGGGCGGCCGGAACGGTCCCATGCGCCCGCCACCAGCGCGTTGCCGGATGCGCCGGCTTGCCGGATGACCGGGCAGCGAGAGCCAGAAATGAGACATGCCCTGCGCCCTGCCGGTGACGCTGTTCGGCAGGAATGGCCCGAAGTGGGCCAATTTGAACCCGACACAGCGAAGAACCCTCCCGTGCCGCACAAGACGAGTCCTCGACCGGCGTCCCCCATGCCGAGGCATGCCTGACCGTCATCCATTGATGGTGAGCGGGGCTGCCCTGGGCCTGTCGAACCAGGAACGGAAGTTGGCGCGAAAGATCGACAGATCGGGATCGCCCCGCGACGGGCCCGGCCTGAACGACTGGTGCAGATCAGGCCGCCCCTCACGGCTCACGTAACGCTGGGCAGTGCGTCCATCGCATGGCACCATCGCTGGCAAGCCGTCGGCAGACACGGCAGGTCACCGGGATTCGCAAGGTAGCGCCGCTCCAGCGGGCTCGCCGAGGGAGGGCGGATGCGATACAAGCCAAGCGTGCATCGAATGAGTCATGGCCTCGTGCTCGCGGCCACCCTGCTGATGGCCTTGGCTGCGCCACACGCCGCGCTGGCCCAACAGGTTCGCCTTGCAGCAGAGGGCATCAGCGGCGTCGGGCCGTCGCCCGCGTCCGGCGCGCCCTCCGCGCAGGCACTGGCCGATCCGACGGGACCGCTCGGCCGCTACGCGCTGTTGCTCGACGAAGTGCCCGGCCAGCCGCTGACCCTGGAGCAGGCACGAGCGCGGCTCGCCACCGGCGACTTCGTGCGGTCCAGCGTCGATATCCCCAATCTCGGCAATCGCTCACCGCCGCGCTGGTTGCACCTTCAACTCGACAACACGCAATCCACCCCGCGCGACTACCGCATCTATGTCGCCGAAGGCTGGACCGATCGCGTCGATGCGTGGCTGCTGAATGCGCAAGGACAGTACCTGCACTGGCAGGGCGGCGACGAACGCTCGCCATCGCGCGATCTTCGTTCCGGCCTTGGCTTCGCCTTCGATGCAACGCTGCCGCCCGGTGCCAGTGAACTGTTCGTGCGCGTCGACAGCATCGATTCGGTGGCGCTGGCGCCGCGCATCGTGCCGCTGGCTGACGCCGGCCAGCTGGAAGGTGCCGCGCAACACTGGCTCGGCCTCGTGCACGGATTCCTGCTCGCGCTGGTGGTGACCTACGGCCTGCTCTGGCTGACCCTGCGCGAAACCAGCCTGTTGCGCTATGTCGCCTACGTGGCCAGTTATCTCTACATGCACCTGGCCTATTCCGGCATCGCCGCGCACGTCGCGTGGCCCGATTCGCCACCGGTGGGACGTTTCGCGATCCTGATCGGCATGACCCTGTTCGCCAGCGCGGGCATCAGTTTCGCGCGCGAATTCCTGCGCATGGCGAACTGGTCGCCGCGCCTCGATCGCACGCTGGCGTGGCTGGTGCGCGCAGCGCTGGCCACGATGGCCGTCTGCGTGTTCACCAACGCGCAGGGCCCGGCGGTCGATTTCGCGTTTGCCTGGATCATGTCGTTCACGCTGCTGATGGTGGCGCTGGGCGTGCTCGGCGTGCGCCATCGCCAGGACCAGGCGAAGATGTTCCTCGTCGCCTCGCTGATCAGCATGATCGGCGCCATGGTCGCCACGCTGGCCGTGATGGGCAAGCTGCCGTTCAACGCGTTCACCTTCCGCGCGATCGAGATCGGCGTGATGATGGAAGCCTCGATCTGGGCGCTGGCACTCGGCCTGCGCCTGCGACGCGATCGCGAAGGCCGCGTGCACGCGCTGCAACTGGCCCAGCACGATCCGCTGACCGCCCTGCTCAACCGGCGCGGCTTCCTCGATCGCGCCTTGCCCGCGTTGACCGATGCGTCCGCCAAGGCGACGCCGCTTGCAGTGCTCATGCTCGACATCGACCACTTCAAGCCGATCAACGACCGCTACGGACACGATGCCGGCGACCGCACCCTCGTCGCCGTCGCCGACCGCCTGCGCGCACTCGCGCGAAACGACAGCCTGGTCGCGCGTTGGGGCGGCGAGGAATTCGTGATCCTGTTGCCCGCAACCGCACAGGCCGAAGCCCTCGCCATCGCCGAACGCCTGCGCAGTAACCTCGCCGATCTCGTCGTCGCGCTGTCCGACGGTCGGGAGATCAGCCTGACCGTGAGCCTCGGCGTCGCCCTCTCCACCGAATCCATCGGCCTCGAAGACCTGCTGCGCCAGGCCGACGACGCGCTGTACAAGGCCAAGCAGGCAGGGCGTAATCGGGCTGAGGTCTGGAAGCTTGCCGAGGCTGGATTGGCGGCGTCGGTGGTGGGCGGCTGATTCGGATCGGGGCGAAGTGGAAGGTTAGCCACCCTTGCAGCACCAACGGACTTCGGGAGTGGAGCTATGCTGTCATCTGTGTGGATCAAGAAGGCGGCGGATTCAAAGTTCAAGACTTGACCCCTTTCTCCTC
>DAIMYT010000105.1:0-11681 GCA_036734345.1 Dokdonella sp.
GGCATGGGGGGGACTCCGGCGCCAGGGCAGTCCGCGTTGACGCGCCCCGCCTGCGTCCATCGCCTTGCAGTGCACTATTGATCGGCCGTTGGTCCGGCTCGTTTGAATACCTCTCCCGCGAACGGGAGAACCGCAAGCGCACCCCAACGGCCTTTGCTGGATCGTGCAAGGCGTCGACACCGCAACGTTGGGGTTCGCATGCGCTCACGGCCACATTCCGGCACACGCTCCACAATCCGGTTCCCCTTGCCGTCGTCCCGGCGCACGCCGGGACCCGGTGACTTTCTCATGCAAGGCGAAGACGCTGGACCCCGGGCCGGACAGCGTCCGGCCAGTCCCGTCGAAGGATGAACGGCAACGCCGCGGGGATTGCGGGTTTGCCATTCGAAATGCCGGCCGGCTTCCCCCCAAACAGGAATCCGTTCAATACCCTGGCGCATGGTGGTGCCGGCTTGACGCGCATCAATACGGGATGGGCTGTCGTCCCGCAGACTCGCCTGCCTTCCCCTGCCGGATGCCCCATGACGCGACTCCACAGCTTCGATCGCGCCCAGCTGCTGGACTGTGCGCACGGTGGATTATTCGGCGAAGGCAACGCACGCCTGCCATCGCCACCGATGCTGATGTTCGATCGCATCACCGCCGTCGAACCGGATACGGGGCGATACGGCAAGGGCCTGCTTTGCGCCGAACTGGATATCCGCCCGGATCTCTGGTTCTTCGGCTGCCACTTCATCGGCGATCCGGTGATGCCGGGTTGTCTCGGCCTTGATGCGATGTGGCAGCTGGCGGGCTTCTACCTGCCCTGGCTCGGCGAGCCGGGACGCGGGCGCGCGCTCGGCGTCGGCGAGGTCAAGTTCAGCCGCCAGGTGCTGCCCGATGCACGCCTTGTGCGCTACGAAATCCATGTCCGCCGGGTGATGCGCGGCAAGCTGGCCCTGGTCATTGCCGACGGCGACACCTTCGTCGATGGACGCAAGATCTATGTTGCCAAGGACTTGCGGGTCGGCCTGTTCCAGTCGACGGAGGGCTTCTGAGATGCGCCGCGTCGTCGTCACCGGAACCGGTATCGTGTCGTGCATCGGCGATGCGGCGGCCAACGTGTCGCGTGCCTTGCGCGATGGACTGAGCGGCATCCGCGCCGTGCCCGAGTTCCTCGACCGCGGGTTGCGCAGCCAGGTCGCCGGCGTGCCGGCGGTCGATCCCGATGCGCGGATCGATCGCAAGCTCAGGCGCTTCATGGGCGATGCCGCCGCCTACAGCTACCTGGCCATGCGCGATGCCATCGCCGATGCCGGCCTGGCCATGGACCAGGTCTGCCATCCGCGCACCGGCGTGATCGCCGGATCCGGCGGCGGCTCGGCGCAGTGGCAGATCGAAACGGGCGACGTCCTGCGCGAAAAGGGCGTGCGCCGGATCGGCCCGTACATGGTCCCGCGCACGATGTGTTCCACCGTATCGGCCACGCTCGCCACCGCCTTCGGCATCCTCGGACTCAGCTATTCCATCGCTGCCGCCTGCGCCACGTCGGCCCACTGCATCGGTGCCGCGGCCGACCTGATCCGGCACGGCGCACAGGACGTGATGTTTGCCGGCGGCGGCGAAGAACTGCATTGGGGAATGACCGCGCAGTTCGATGCGATGGGCGCGCTGTCCAGCGGATTCAACAGCGTTCCGCATGCGGCATCGCGCCCCTATGATTCAGGCCGCGATGGTTTCGTCATCGCCGGCGGCGGTGGCATGCTGGTCCTCGAGGACTACGCGCATGCCAGGGCCAGGGGCGCGCACATCCATGCCGAACTGGTCGGCTATGGCGTCACCTCGGATGGCGCCGACATGGTTGCCCCGTCGGGCGAGGGTGCGGCGCGCTGCATGCGCATGGCCTTGCGCGAGGTAACCGGCACGATCGACTACCTGAATACGCACGGCACCTCGACGTCGCTCGGCGATATCGTCGAGTTGCAGGCCGTGCGCGAGGTCTTCGGCGCAACGCCACCGGCACTGTCCTCGACCAAGGCGCTGACCGGCCATTCGCTCGGCGCGGCAAGCGTGCACGAGGCCATCTACAGCCTGCTGATGATGCGGGACGGCTTCATCGCCGGCTCGGCCAACATCGAAACCCTCGATCCACGCGCCAGTGGGTTTCCGATCGCACGGGAATCGCGCAGCGCAAGGCTGGATACCGTGATGTCAAACAGCTTCGGGTTCGGTGGCACCAATGCCAGCCTGGTTTTCGCGCGCGTCTAGCAGCGCCTCGGCGAGCGCGGGCCGGTCGCATCCATCCACACCGGCGCACCATCCTCCCTTGACCGCGATCAATGCATTTGCAGGCGGGGACATCGACCATGCGCTGCCAGGTGCGCCAGCTTGGCGCATCCCCGTTCCACCGGATCACGAGGACATATCGACATGCAATTCAGGACCAGCCATCCGATTTCCCGCAGCATGGCCGCCGCCATCACCGAGGCCGTGCACGAGTACGACGCGGGCGCCCTTGTTCGCGCCGAGGTATCAAGCCAGCAGATCACGATCAGTGGTGAACTCTCGGTTGCCCAGGCCAGGGCGGCCCTGCTCAAGGCACATTGCGATCCCGCCGAATTGCAGGAGGCGGCAGGCGAAGCGATCCATGTCCAGGGCGGACATACCTGCTGCGGGCATTGCACCTGAGGCCAGGCGCAACCGCGCCGACCCAGCGCCAAGCGACATGGTCGGCGACGGCCCTATTCTCCGTTGATGCCGAATCCGTCGTAGAAGATCGAGAACTCCGTTCCGAGCAGGAGCGTCGCGTTGATCGCCGTGGTCGACGCCACCAGGCCTTCGAACGCCGCCGGAGCCAGCACGTGCACGATCGTGCTGCCAGTGTGCGTGCGGCCGAGGAAGTCGACCACGCTGAGGCCGACCGTGTAGTCACCGGCGACGGGGAACGCATGGACGAAGTCGACCGACGTCGCCGCCACTGACCCGTTGATCCGCCAGGTCACGCTGTTGGCGACAAACGGCATGTAGGCCCCTTCCGCCCTCCAGCCGAACATCAGGCTGACCGATTGGCCGGTCTGTATCGTGGACCGGCCGACGATCTGTGCCGGCCGCCCGTTCTCCGGATAGAGCATGCGGATTGACAGCTTGTCCCAGGTGGAAAGGCCGGAATAGGCGTAGTTGCCGAGTGCGCCGCAACCCGGATAGTAGTAGCTCATTACCGAATTGATGTCATAGCCAGTCAGGTAGCCGTTGGAGATGTCGCGCGGCTCGGTGCCGTAGCAGCTTGCATCGACACGCCGGTGCTCATGAAAGAGGCCGAGCGCGTGGCCGACTTCATGCAAGGTGTGATTGCGATAGGGCGTCGCGTTCCATGGATCGTCACCGAGCTTGAGGTTGTACAGGCAGGCGCGATTCACGGCGAGATCGTCTGGCGCGTTCGACCAGCTGCCCCAGTCGTCATTGTCGCCGTTGTAGCTGCCTGCTCCGCCGAACATCGGGCACCCATTGCCCGGCACCATGCCGATCCCGCTGACATTGATGCCGGGAATCACCATGCGGATGTCGCCGGCAAACGAATCATTGCCGTTCGGCAGCGGCACCGAGGCCGGGCATGTGCCGAGATAGGTGAAGCGGACATTCGCGGCGAGCTCGAAATCGTGCATGTAGTCGAGGATCTGGACGACGCGATCCGGGCGCGCGCTGAGCGCATTGCCGACGAAACACAGGGATACCGGCGTGGTGCGCACGCCGGCATTCCAGTAAAGACCGGCATGAGCAGGGAATGCAGCAAGTGTGGCAATCGATATCAATCCTGCCAGCGCGATTTTCATCATGTTCACCTTGAATGCCCTGGACAGGCGCGCGCGTGGCGAGCCTGGCCTGTCGTGATCCCGAATGGCCACGGCGGCGGTCAACGCCCCGAAGGCGTCCCGGCCATGCCGGGCCCGGCAGCGCACGTCGACCGGCGCTTGCCTAGAGAAGCTCGACTGACTGGATCAACCGGCAATCCGACGTTTGGCAGCCGACCGCCGAACCGCTGGTGTCTGCCGGGTCGTAGTAGATGGTCAGGTTGTGCGAGGCGGCGATAGCCGTGCTCAGGATGGCCAGCAGGCGTGCGGCACGGTTGTTGTTCGATGTCGGCGCGGCGAAATAGATGATTCCTGACACCGCCACGCTGCAGCGGACATGGATGCGCGCATCGAATACGCCCACGTTGACCGGCGTGCATACGGTCGTGGCGGCGGGTACCGTCGCTGACGACGGCTGCTGGGCATTCGCGGCGGACATGCCGAACAATGCCAGGACCATACTGGCGGCTGCGCCAGGGATGAACGTGGATTTCTTGCTCGCAATACGCTTCATGTCGGGCCTCGTCGTTTGCGTGGATGGGCGAAATAACCACTCGCACCCTGCACAAACGCAAAGCGGCCGAAAAGCAGGCCATCGGATTTCATCGGGCGCGCGATCCTGCCGAATCCTTCGCCGCCAGCCACGGCAAATGGATGCGATGGTCATTGCGGTTAGCGCCTGGGATCCGCCGTCGCACCAACCGCCGTTTCGTCCTTAAGCTTGGCGAGCAACAGGCGTGCCTGCGCAGTGCAGCCCTCACGATCGAACGCTTGCGTTTCCAGCGCGTGCGCGGCGGCACGCAGGTGGGGTATTGCCGCTTTGGGCTGGCGCATGCCGAGCAGGGCTTGCGCCAGCACCAGCTCGGCGCGCCCCACCCGCCAGTCATCGGCGCCAAACGCCGGCAACCAGAGATCCAGTGTCTGTTGCGCCCGATCATGCGCGACCTGGAAATGCTTGCGCGCGAGTTGCAGCTCAGCCTGGCCGAGCATGGCGACCCCGGCGACCGGACTTGCGGACATGTCGGCGGCACGGTAGATGGCCAGCGCAGACTCGATCAGGTTCGCCGCCTCGTCGAGACCATCCTGCCGGATCAGCACGCGAGCCAGGCTGGCCTTGGCCATCGCCACGTAGGGATGCTCGCTGCCGACCGTCTCGACGTAGAGTTCGATCGCCTGTCGAAACCTCGTCGCAGCCCCGGCGTAGCGTTGCTGATCCCGCTCCAGCGCCGCGAGATTGTTCAGATTGGCCGCGATCGACATGGCATCCGTCGAGCCCTGCCGCGACCGCTGCGCCTCGAGCACGCTCAGGTATTCGTCCCGCGCCAGGTCGAAACGCGTTTGCAGCGCCAGCACGTTGGCCAGCTCGCTGCGCGCGATCAGGGTCAGCGGATGGTTGGCTGGCAAGCGCGCCGAGTCGATGGCGACCGCCTCGCGGATGTTCGCCTCGGCTTGCGCGAGCTTGCCCTGGTCGCGCAACGCATAGGACAGGACTACCAGGGTACTGGCCAGGCCACTGCGTGCGGCGGGCGAATCGACGCGCCGGTAGCGGTCGACCGCTTCCTGCGCGAGCCCCTGCGCCTCGCCGAACTGACCCTGGCTATGCCGCAACGAGGCCAGATCGCCCAGAGTGCCGGCGAGCTCCAGCGACGCATCATCAGGAAGCGTCCGCTGATAGGCCAGTGCGGCCTCCAGCGCGAGCGATGCCTGTGCGTACTGGCCATCCTGATCGAACGCGTTGCCAAGCTGGTGCTGACATTCCGCAAGGGCGGGCGACGCTGGCCCATAGCGCTTCCTGGTCAACGCGCAGACCTGCTCGAGTTGTTCGATCGCCGCCGCATAGTCGCGTTGTTCGAGCAGGATGGCCCCGCGCAGGCCGAGACTTTCGATCAACTCGGGCGCATCGGCGGCAGCATACTGACGCCGGATCGGGATCACCCGCTCGATCAGGTCTTGCGCCTTGTCGTAGCGGCCCAGGCTCCTGGCGACCCGCGCCAGCGTGTACATGAGGTCCGCCTTCGATTGCGGCTGGTCCTGCAGCGAGGATTCAATCCGCGCGAGGCCGCGCTCGAGCAATCCGCCGGCATCGAGATTCCGCACCGGCTCCTGATCGGGATCGTTGCTGGCGAACAACTCGATCAGGAATTGCTTGGTCGCCTCCGCATTCGCGGTCTGTCGCCAGGCAACGCGGGCCTGCCAGAGCGTGCCGGCCATGCCGGCCAGCAGGCTAGCCAGCAGCAGCACGGTGGCGGCGAGTCCGATCCAGTGGCGCGACGCAAACTTGCGCGCGCGATACATGCGGGTGTCGGGCCGGGCACGGACCGGGAATCCGTCCAGATGGTTCTGGACGTCGTTGGCAAGGGCTTCGACCGACACATAACGATGCGCAGGATCGAATGCCAGGGCACGCTGCACGATGAGATCGAGATCGCCTTTCACGGCGCGCCGCTTGCTCGCCTCCGATATCGCTGCAGAGGGTCGCGGTGGCGGATCCGACGCCGGTCCCGCCCGTTGCCCGCTGATCAGCTCGAAGAGGATCAGGCCCAGCGCATAGACGTCGGTTGCGGTCGTGCAGCGTTTGCCAGCCAACTGTTCCGGAGCGGCATATTCCGGCGTGGCGGCGATGGCGAACGGCCGGGCGGCCGGCAGTTCGTCTTGCTCGTCCCTGGCGAGCACCGTGGCGATGCCGAAGTCGAGCAGTTTCGGCGCGCCATCCGCACACACCAGGATGTTCCCCGGCTTCAGGTCGCGGTGGATGATCAGCCGCGCATGGGCGAACTGCACGGCGCGGCAGGCAAGCACGAACAAGTGCAGGCAAGCGGGCAGCGGCAGGCGCGATGCGTATTTGGTCAGCATTTCTCCCTGCACATATTCGAGTGCGAACCACGGCTGGCCGCTGCGCGACAGCCCACCGTCAAGCAGGTGGGCGATATTCGGGTGGGAAAGCCCGGCCAGGATCTGGCGCTCGCGGCGAAACCGCTCGCGGATGATCGAGTTGTCGAAACCGGGCCGGATGAATTTCAGCGCGACTTTCTGGCTGAATTCCCCGTCGACGCGCTCGGCCAGCCAGACCTCGCCCATGCCGCCGCGACCAAGGCGATCGAGCAGCTGGTATGGCCCGATCAGGTCGCCTGCCTGGGGAATCGCGGCGACTTGCGCGGGCGCTTCGACAAGGACCTTGTCGAGCAGCGGCTGCGCACGGGCATCCGCGGCAAGCGCGGCGACCAGGTCGGCATGCAGTCGCGGACGATCGCGGGCGACGCGGGCAAGCAGGTCGGCGCGCCCGGCTGGCGCGAGGTCGAGCGCTACCTCCAGCAGTTCGGCCAGGTCCTGGAAGGTATTCCGGTTCATGACGATGCCAGCGGCTGCGGTTCCGACAGCCAGGCACCGAGCAAGGCCCGGGCCTTGCGCCAATCGCGCTTGACCGTGCGCTCGGACAACTCCATCGCCTGCGCGAGTTCGGGCACGTCGAGCCCGGCGAACACGCGCAACTCGACCAGGCTGGCGAGCCGCTCGTCGAAGCGGTGCAGGCGCGTCAAAACCTGGTCGAGGGCAACCACCTGCTCCGGGGGTACGGTCAGCGAAAGCGCCACATCGTCGAACTCGACGTGGGGTGCATTGCCACCGCGCTTGGCCGCGCAGGTTCGCCGTGCATGATCGACCAGGATGCGGCGCATGGCCTGGGCGGCATAGGCGAAGAAGTGGGCCCGGTCGGCGAAGTCGGCCTCCGGCGAGCCGCCAATGCGCAGATAGGCTTCGTGCACCAGCGCGGTGGTCGACAGCGTTTCGGCGGCGCCGCGATCGCGCCTGCAATGGTGGGCGAGCAGGCGCAACTCCCCGTATACGAGTGCGGCGAGCTGGTTGGCGGCCCTTTCGTCTCCGTCGCGGGCCGCGATCAGAAGGTTCGTGATGTCTCCGGTCCTGGCCATCAGGCACTCCCGTTCCGCGGGACTCGATCGGGTGCTGCGGTGACGCGAACGCCGTCCGGCCAGCACGCCCCTGTCGCGTGGATCACTTCATTGCGGTGTTGGCGTCCTTCCTCCACCGACAAGCTTGCGTATGCGTTCCTGCAGGTACTCGAAGTAGCGGTCGATGTAGCTGATGCCATTTTCGTGGTCGATCAGGTACGGGTTCATGAGGGTATGGCGCAGGATCAGCAGGCGGTCATCGCCCTCGTCGGCGCCGTCGAGCGTGGCGCTGTCGAGACCGAGTGCGTCGAGGATGCGCCGCATCTCCACATCGCCGAGCGCCTCGGGGCGCAGGGTGGTCACCGAGCCAAAGAACTGCTTGAGCTGCAGCGGTTGTCGTGGGTCTGCGCGCATCTCGTCGTGCAGGCGGCGTACGAACGCATTCGCCGCGGCGACCTGGCAGTTGCCGCGCGGGTTGATGGCCAGGCAGACCAGGTTGCTGTCCGGTGCAAACGGGACAACGGCGGCGGCCTGGTCCCGGATGTCCGCTGCGAACTTCGTGGCGCGCCGGTAGAAGGCTTCGGCGGCGAGGATCGTCTGCCGCGTCAGCAAGCCGAAGTGGCGATGGTCCAGCGGCAGGACTCGATGGGTGACGTACACCGCCGCGGCATTCGCGCCGGACTTGGAGCCCTCCGGAATGAACTGGCCAAGGCTGCGGTAACGTTCAAGGTAAGCCTTGGGCGCGCTGCCGTGGAAGACATAGTCGGCCTCTTCCGCGAGCAACGCGGTGACGCGATGGTCGCGGCAGAGGAACGCGCCGGTGCCGAACGGCAGGTAGCCCAGCTTGTGCGGATCGATGGTGACCGAGTCGGTCTCGCCGAGCGCGGCGATCGCCGCATGGACCTCGTCGGCGGGGAACGCCTGGTAGTCGGCGGCGACCTCGTCACGGCTGCGCAGGCTGCCGTCTTCGTTGCGGAACACGGTCGCCAGGTAGCCGCCCCAGGCCGCATCCACGTGCACCGAATGCCCGAGGCCGGCGGCGCTTGCGCGTTCGCGCACTTCGAGCATGCGATCGACCGGATCGATGGTGCCGTACTCGGTGGTGCCGAGCACGCCGACCGTCATCAGCACCGGCTGGCATTCGCGCTCGCAGCGCTCGAGCATGGCTTCGAGGGCATCGGTATCCAGGCGCATGCCGCGCTCGGGCAGCAGCCGAAGTTGCGCGCGGCCGAGGCCGAGCAGCTTGAGCCCCTTGCTCCAGGAGTAGTGTGCGGTCACCGGCGCGAGCACCCAGGGCACGGGCAGGTCTGCATGGCGGGCGAAGAATCCGGCCAGGCCCAGGTGCTCGATGCGCGCGGATTGCACGCGCTGGCGCCAGCGCTTGCGCTCGGCCGGCGATTGCGCGGCAAGCCAGGACTGGTAGTCGTTGAGCAGGTCGGTAGCCGCGCGCGGATGCAGGTTGAAGGCGTGCCAGTCGTCTACGGGCAGGGCGAGATCGGGCACGCCGGCGTCGCGCAGGGCGACCGGAAAGGCCTTCAGCGCGAGGGCCAGGCGCAGGGCCTGGTAGTTGGCGACGGTACCGCCCGAGGTGAGATGGCCAAACGCGCAATCCGGCTGCGCCGGATCGTGCCGGTAGCCAACCATGCGCGCCAGTTGCAGGCCGACCTGCACTTCCATGTCCACCGTCACCGGCGCGGCATCTTCGCTGACGTTGTTCGGGTTGTAGGGCAAGGTCAGGATCTGCGCCACCAGCCCGGGCAGCAGCAGGTCGGAGACCATGTGGCCGAGATAGCGCGGACTGTGGAACGGCACCGACTTCTTCAGCGCGGCGGAAAGCTGGTGCAACTCACGGCGCATGCGCGACTCGAACGCCAGGTAGTCGGGATGCCGGGACGCCTCCGTCGAGATCGCCGGCGGATCTTCGGGGTGAAAGTTTCTCCGCCAGTAGACGTGGTCGCGCAGGAACTCGACGACCAGGCGTTCGAGCAGGCCGTCGTTCTCGCCGTAGGGCCCGAGGAAACAGGCATCGATCCGCGGACGGTGCGCGGAGAATCCGGATTGCAGGCTCTCTCTGTTCATCGTGCTGGTCCAGGCCCCGGCTGGGGCATTGCGCGGTCGGCGCAGGCCAGTGTGCCGGGCGCCCTCGCCAGGCACCTTGATCCAGATCAGGCGTTGGCGTGGCGGGGCGCGCCCGATCCGGTCCAGGTGCGGCGCTCAGCGCGAACAGACGGCGCCAAGTTTGGCGAGTTCAATGGCTGGTTTGGCGAAGTTGATCGAGGCCAGTTCGCCGTCGTCGGCTGCGCTGTACCAGATCGCGCCGTTGGGAAGCAGGACGACGAGGATGCCGCCGAAGCCGGACATGAAGGGCACCCAGGTCGGCTCCTCGCAGCCGAGTTCCTTCTGCAGGTTGCGCGCCCAGAAGCCGTGCTGGTAGCGGAAGTTGCCGACGTGGGCGGCCTGCAGTCCGCGGTGTTGCGGATCGCGTTGCAGGGCCTCGTCGAGCAGGCTTTCGTCGAGCAACGGCTGGCCGTCGATGCGGCCGCGATCGGGGCCGAGGAAGCGGGCGAGTTTGACGAGGTCGTCGGCGTGCAGGAACAGGCCGAAGCCGAAGAACGGCTGGGCGGTGGCGTCGTAGCTGCGCCGGGTCGTGCGTGCGGTCGGGCTCAGGTGCAGCGGCGCGTAGATGTCGGCATCGAGGAGGTTGGTGAAGAGGTCCTGTCCCTTGCGGCCGGGCTGCTGCTTGAAGTCATTCTGAAGCGCCACGCCGAGCAGATAGGTATCGGGGGTGTGGTAGACCCAGGTCGTGCCCGGTCCTGTGGCGTGCGGCCAGGCCTCGCAGGCGAAGGCAAGCTTGTGGGCGTAGTCGGCCGGCTTGAAGAAGCCGGTGATCTTGGCGGCGTCCTCGTCGGCCATGTAGGCCGCCGAATCGTAGTGGCCGGTGGCCATGTCGAGCAGGTCGAGCAGGTCGACGTCCTGCCAGGCTTGGCCGCGGCAGCCCGTCGCCGGCACCAGCGGGCTCACCGGCTTCTTCGCCGTGCCCGGATAGAGTTTTTCCATGCGCATCAGGGCGGTGGCGGCGACCACCGACTTGGCCACCGAGTACGAAGGCACGTCGAGCACCTCGCAATACGGGTAGTCGCCGTGGCGGGTCGGGCAGTTCGAGACGTAGTGGATGCCGTTGTAGAAGACGCCGTGGCGCGTACGCGCAGCGGCTGCGCCGATGGCGAGAGCGTCGACGTCGATGTCCTCGGATGCACTGGCCAGCGCGGACAGCGGTTTCGTCGGCAGGCGCGCAACGACCTCGCGTGTGTATTCACCGGCCAGGGCGTCGGCGTCGGCAAGCGGCTGCGGCGTGTACTGCGCATCCAGCCAGCCCCACATGTCGCGCTGCAGGTAGAGGCAGGTTTCACTGCCGATCTGCATCGCGGCGCGCTTGAGCACGCGGTTGTCGTCGAACAGGATCATCAGCACGCCGTTGTGCGTGCAGTTGGCGTTCTTCTGGGTCAGCGCGAACGGGATCGCCGCGCGCGTGTAGCCGTGGTCGCCCGGTTCGTCCCAGGCGCGCCCGGGTTCGAGGATCACTTCCCACCAGGCATGCGAACTGCGCATCGGGCCGCGCCGTTGCGGAATCAGCACGTCGCCGTGCTGCACGAAGGCGTAGTCGAAATCCCCGGGCCAGGTTTTCGACACGGCGATGTCGGCGGCATCGAGATAGTCGCGGTTGGCGACGAGGGTGCGCGTCGAGGGTTTTCCGCTGATCTGCAGGCGCCCTTCGAAGCGGTGCGAGGGCGGTTTGGCATCGGCCGGCGGGGCATAGGCCGAGAAGTCGACACTGCTGCGATAGGCGCCCGAGGTCATCGTTTCGAAATCCAGCGCTTCGCGGGCCTGCGCGGGCGTTGCGAACGAGACCAGGAGTACCAGGGAAAGGATGCGTCTGCTCATGTCAGCG
>DAIMYT010000106.1:0-11621 GCA_036734345.1 Dokdonella sp.
CGGCGAGCGTGACCTTGAAAACCCGCTCGCCGCCGTGCAGATGGGCCTGATCTACGTGAACCCGGAGGGGCCGAACGGCAACCCCGACCCGCTGGGTTCGGCACGGGACATTCGCGAGACGTTCGCGCGCATGGCCATGGACGACGCGGAGACCGTTGCCTTGACCGCCGGCGGGCATACCTTCGGCAAATGCCACGGCGCCGTCGATGTGAAATACATCGGCAAGGAGCCCGAAGCCTGCGCGGTGGAAAACATGGGTCTGGGCTGGATCAATACTTTCGAGACAGGCCACGGCGTGAATGCGTTCACGAGCGGTCTTGAAGGGGCGTGGACGAAGAATCCAATCAAGTGGGACAACGGCTATTTCGAGAACCTGTTCGGCTACGAGTGGGAGCTGACGAAGAGCCCGGCCGGCGCGCACCAGTGGAAACCGGTCGGCACCAGCGGCGATGGCACGGTTCCCGACGCGCACGATCCGGGCAAGCGCCACGCGCCGATGATGACCACGGCCGACATGGCCATGCGCATGGACCCGGCCTACGAGAAGATCTCGCGCCGCTACATGGAGCATCCGCAGGAATTCGCCGACGCGTTCGCGCGCGCCTGGTTCAAGCTGACGCACCGCGACATGGGTCCGCTGTCCCGCTACCTCGGCCCGCTCGTGCCGAAAGAGGAGCTGATCTGGCAGGACCCGGTCCCCGCGGTGGACCATGCGCTGGTCGACGCGAAGGACATTGGCGTCCTCAAGGCGAAGATCCTTGCCTCTGGTCTGTCCGTATCCCAGCTGGTGACTACGGCCTGGGCATCGGCCTCGAGTTTCCGCGGCAGCGACAAGCGCGGCGGCGCCAACGGCGCGCGCATCCGCCTCGCGCCACAGAAGGACTGGGAGGTCAACCAGCCGGCCGAACTGGCCAGGGTCCTTCCCAAGCTCGAAGCCGTGCAGAGGGAATTCAACAGTGCGCAGACCGGTGGAAAGAAGGTGTCGCTGGCCGACCTGATCGTGCTCGGCGGCTGCGCTGCGATCGAGGCCGCCGCGAAGAAGGCCGGGCACGAGGTCAAGGTGCCGTTTTCGCCGGGCCGCACGGATGCCTCGCAAGCGCAGACCGACGTGGAGTCCTTCGCTCCGCTCGAACCTGCGGCTGACGGCTTCCGCAACTACGTGCGCAAGGGATACGAGAACCATGCCGCCGATCTGTTGATCGACCGGGCGGACCAGCTGACCCTGACCGCACCCGAGATGACCGTGCTCATAGGGGGCCTGCGTTCGCTCGGTGCCAACGTCGGCGGCTCCAGGCACGGCGTCTTCACCGATCGCAAGGACGAGCTGACCAACGACTTCTTCGTCAAGTTGCTCGACATGAACACGAAGTGGGCGAAATCCGCCGACTCCGGATTCGTGCTTGAAGGGCGCGATCGCAAGAGCGGCGAGCTCAAGCTGACCGCGACCACGGTGGATCTCGTGTTCGGCTCGAACTCGCAATTGCGCGCGCTGGCGGAAGTCCATGCGAGCAGCGACGCCTCGAAAGTGTTTGTCGACGACTTCGTCGCTGCCTGGAACAAGGTCATGAATCTCGACCGCTTCGATCTGGCCTGATCACACGGGACGGTCAATGGAGGACCTGTCCCGGTCTGCCTCGACCGGCTCGGCAGCGGATGCCGTGCCGGATCCAGCACCGGATGTGAACTTCCGTGCGGTGCGATGATGGCAGGACAGGCGTCGGCATGGCGGCCAGGAACGCGGGCAACCCGGCGGCGGGCGACAAGATTTCAGAAGTACATCCTCCACTGACGGGCGAGCCCATGCATACGAAAATCGACGACCTCCTCGCGCGCATGCACGCGCTCGAGGAGGAGTTGCAGTCGGAATTTGCCAGGAAGCGCGAAGAGATCGGGTTCCTGATCGAGAACAAGCGCGTACGCTTCGCCCGCGAGGTGCTGGAGAAACAGCATTTGGCGCGTCTGGGCATCTGGCGGTTCCTGCGCAACAGTCGCATCAGCGTCGCCCTCACCGCACCCCTGATCTATTCCGGCTTCATTCCGTTCGCCCTGATGGACCTGTTCGTCACGCTCTACCAGCGGACCTGCTTTCCCGTCTACGGAATACCGCGCGTCCGGCGCGCGGACTACATGGCGTTCGATCGCGGTGATCTTCCGTATCTCAATGCGATCGAACGCTTCAACTGCTTCTACTGTTCCTACGGCAACGGGGTTGCCGCCTACCTGCGCGAGGTGGCCGCGCGGACCGAGCAGTACTGGTGCCCGATCAAGCACGCACGTCGGATCGTGGCGGCGCACGAGCGTTATCCGCGCTTCTTTGAATTCGGCGATGCCGAGGCCTATCGCAAGGGCCTGGAACGCATCCGCCACAGTTACGGGACAGCGCCCGCGGCCACCGACGAAGCAACCCCGCCTGCGAAGGATCCATAGCCGTCACCACGGCCGCGACGGGTCGGGCTCTGCTGGAAGGTAGACGGGCAGGTCGGTGTTGCGCTGGAAAGCGAAGATCAGGTGGGTTTCGATGTGGGCAACTTCCTCACGCTCGGTGAAGATGCCCAGGGTCAACTCGCGCAGGTGATCGGCATCGCGGGCGACGACGTGGACGAGGAAGTCGTCCGCGCCGGCGACATGGTAGTGGGCGAGGATCTCGGGCCGCGTGCTCATGTGCGCCACGAAGGTATCGATAAACGCGCGTGAATGGCGCGTCAGGCGCACCGCCACCATGGCCTGCAGGCCGATGCCGATGGCGGCCGGCAGCACTTCGGCATGGAACCCTTGCAGCACGCCGGCCTCGCGCAGGCGGCGCACGCGCTCGAGTGCCGTGGATGGCGCCACGCCGGTTTTCTCGGCCAATGCCTTGTTCGGCAGCCGAGCATTCTTTCGCAGCAGTCGCAGCAGTTCGATGTCTGTTCGGTCGAGCGTCATGATGATGGCCTGTTTCGAAATTAAATTCGGCTCAGCGTTCCTCGGTCGCCAATTGTTCCATCATGGGCCCCAATTTGGAACGATCATGCCCGGGAGGCATCATGCGCCATATCGAAACCAGCAGTGTCCACGCCGGCCGCGACGATCTGTCCGGACTCGGCGTGCATGCCGCGCCGATCGACTTGTCGACGACCTATCCGGTGCATGACCTGGCCGAAGGAACCGCCAGCTTTGATGCGCTCGTCGGCGGAGCGGCAGGTGCCCCGAATCCGATCTACGCGCGCCTGCACAATCCCACGGTCGCACGAACCGAGCGTGCCATCGCCGAACTCGAAGGCACCCAGGCCTGCGTCGCGTTCGGATCCGGAATGGCCGCCCTGAGTGCGCTGCTGCTGGCGCGACGTGCAGCCGGTTCGCACGTGCTGGTGGTTCGCCCGATCTACGGCAGTTCGGATCATCTGCTGGCCTGCGGAACGCTGGGCCTCGAGGCCGAGTTCGTCGGCGTCGAGCAGATCGCCGGGCGGCGACGTGCCGACACCGCCCTGATCGTGGTCGAAACGCCGGCCAACCCGACCCTCAGGCTGGTCGACATCCGCGCTGTCGTCGAGGCTGCCGGCGACGTGCCGGTGATGGTCGATTCGACCTTCGCCACGCCGGTGCTGCAGAATCCGGCGACGCTCGGTGCGCGCTATGTGCTGCACAGTGCCACCAAGTTCCTCGGTGGCCATGGCGACGTCATCGCCGGCGTGGTCTGCTGCACGGATGCCGACGCCATGCCGCTGCGCCAGATGCGTGCGCTGACCGGTGGCCTGCTGCATCCGCTCGGCGCCTACCTGCTGCATCGCGGCCTGGCCACGCTGACCCTGCGCGTGCAGCGGGCACAGGCCAACGCCATCGAAATCGCGGGTCGGCTCGCGCAACATCCGGCCGTCGCGCAACTGCATTTTCCCGGATCCGCGGGCAGCACATGCGCCGATCTGGTCGGCGACCACGCCGGTGCGCAGATGCGCGGGCCTGGCGCACTGATGGCGATGGAACTGCGTGGCGGGTACCCGGCGGCCGCAGCGGTGATGGCGGCGGTCAGGCTGGTCACGCCTGCGGTCAGCCTCGGATCCGTGGACAGCCTGATCCAGCACCCGGCCGGGCTGACCCATCGGGTCGTCGACGAAGCGGCCCGCTCCAGCCACGGCGTCACGCCAGGGCTGCTGCGCCTGTCCGTCGGCATCGAGCACGTGGAGGACATCTGGAATGATCTCGACCAGGCGCTGCTGGCCACGATGCGCATCGACGACACCCGGTTGCGCGACGCGGCCTGAGTTGATGCAGGGCGCGTGTCCCGATTGCCAGCGTGCGGCAGCCTGTGGTCGTATAGGCCATGGACCAGGACCACGCGAAGGCTAAACCGATCACCGGCCTGGTATTGACCGGGGGCGGCGCCCGCGCGGGCTACCAGGTTGGCGTGCTCAAAGCAGTTGCGCAGATCCGGCGCGATGCCGGCATCCGTGGCGGCAATCCGTTTCCGGTCATCACCGGCACTTCGGCCGGCGCCATCAACGCGTCGGCACTGGCCAGCCGGGCTGATGATTTCGATGCCGGCGTCGCCGCCTTGTGCGAGGTCTGGGAAAATTTCCGCGTCGAGCAGGTTTACCGCGCCGACTCGATCGGCGTCATCCGCACCGGCGCGCGCTGGCTGACGATGATGTCGCTGGGCTGGCTTCTGGCGCGCTGGCGGCGGGCGCGGCCGCGCTCGCTGCTCGACAACTCGCCGCTTGGCGAATCGCTCGGCAAATGGGTCGATCCCGGACGCATCCGCGAATTGCTGCGCCAGGGGCATCTGCGCGGCCTGGCGGTGACCGCGTCGAGCTACGGCTCGGGCCTGCATGTCACCTTCTACGAGGCCGTCCAGTACATCCTTCCATGGACCCGCTCGCAACGCATTGCCGTGCGCGATTCGATCACGGTGGCGCACCTGCTCGCGTCTTCGGCCATACCGTTCGTGTTTCCGGCGATTCCGCTGAGCATCGAGGGACGCATCGAATACTTCGGCGACGGCTCGATGCGCCAGGCGGCTCCGATTTCACCGGCCGTGCATCTCGGCGCGCAGCGCATCCGTGTCGACGGCGCCGGCCGCATGCTCGAGCCGATCGGTCCGCGCGCGGGCTGCAGCGAATACCCGAACATCGCGCAGATCGCCGGCCATGCATTGTCCAACATCTTCCTCGATTCGCTGGCGGTGGACGTGGAGCGGTTGCAGCGGATCAACAGCACGCTGAAGCTGCTTTCGCCTGCGGCGCTCGCGGAGACCACGCTGCGTCCCATCGATGTGCTGGTGATCGCGCCGAGCGAACGCCTCGATGACCTTGCGGCAAAGCACATTGGCAGCCTGCCGCTGTCGATCCGTTCGATGTTGCGCGCCGTTGGCGTTTCGGGTCGTGGTGAATCGGCCAGGGGCGCGGCGCTCGCCAGCTACCTGCTCTTCGAAGCGGAGTACACGCGCGAACTGGTTGAGCTCGGTGTCCGCGATACGCTGGCGCGGCGCAGCGAAGTGCTCGCGTTCTTCGGCTGGGACGGGCAATCCTGGCAGGTCGACAAGGTGCCCGTCGGAGTGGAAGCCGGATTGCGCGGTTCCGAATAGGCAGCAGGAAGGGCGCCCGCGCGCGCGCCGGTGTATCAATCAAGGCCCGACTGGCGGGCCGGTTCCGGCCTCAACGATAGACGAGGACGGGCAAGTTGGTGTGCGTCACGACCTTGTGCGTCTCGCTGCCGAGCAGGATCCCGCTGAGCCCGCTGCGACCGTGCGAGGCCATGACGATCAAGTCGCACTGGCGATCCTTGGCGGTATCGATGATCGCCCGGTACGGGTGGTCGTTGATCAGCGTCTTCACGTTGCAATCCACGCCTGCGCTCTTCGCACGCTGGCGTACTGCATCGATAGCCAGTTCAGCGCGCTGCTTCGCCGCCGCCATGTAGACCTCGCGCGTGGCTTCGACCATCTCCATGCGTGCGCCGATGGCCTGATAGTCGGGAATGACATGCAGTCCAGTGACTTTCGCCCCGATTTCCTTGGCCAGTTCGATGCCTTTGTCGACGGCGGCCATCGAGAGCTCGGATCCATCGGTCGGAATGAGGATGTGCTTGAACATGCCTGAACCTCCTAAGTGACGGCGTATTGCGCCGGTACCTACCGTAGCAAGGAGGCCGGTGGCCGCGATTGATGCAGATCAAGGTCGGCGGCCACGGGTCCGGGACAGGCCGCCAGGGGCCGCCGGAGCGGCAACGCAGGCGAGGCCTCAGGCGCGCCGACGCCCCGCAAGGACACCCGTCAACAGCAGCAGCGACAGCAGCAACAGCATTCCGCCCGGCGTCATCGCGGGGACTGCGACGACCGGACTGCCGCCGCGCGGCAGGGGCGCGCGTCCCTCGTAGTGGAGTCTGGCCCGGTCGAGCGCCTCGGGGCCGATTTCGGCGCCCATCAGTCGTCCCGGGATGTCGTCGGCAGGCGGGTGGATGCCGCCGTAGATCCTCGACAGGCTGCATTCGTCGGCGGCATCGTAGTACCTGGCCCATTGCAGCGTGACGTCGACACTCGGGCCTTCCTCGAAGACAAGGAACTGATTGCGCGGCGCATCGAACTCGCCGAGTCCGCCCGGGAAATACTCATCACCGGTGAATGCCGACAACAGCGCTGCCGCAGCGCGGCTGTAGGTGCTGTGGCCGGACACGTAGCCGGCGAACGGTGGCGTGACGAAGCTCGGCCGCTGGTAGGGCCACCAGTCTTCGGCGAGGATCCAGCCGACGCCGGCGGTATCGATGGCCGGGTCGTCGATGTAGTCGGGCCCGCGCCAGGCATGCACCGCGATCTTGCCGACATTGCCATTGCCGGGCCCCGCCAGATGCTCGTGACGTTGTCCCGGTGCGATGGATTCGAGGGTGACGAGTTCGATTTCGCCCGGATAGAGGCGGATGCCCTGCGGATCGTAGGAGGGCAATTGCGGATCGGAGCTCTGTCCGCGACCGGCCATGTAGCGGATGGCCGAAACGGGCCTGACATAGTCATACCAGCCCTTGACGCCCCAGGCTGCGATCGCGGCGTCGTGCATCGCGCCACCGAGCGCCAGGTAGAGCTTGACGTCCCACTCGAGGTCATCGAGGACCGGGCCGCTGCCGCCGAAGCGCTTGACCAGCAGCGGATGATCGGAGACCTGGTTGGCGATGGTGAACCAGTGCCCAGGTGGCGTTTCGGAGTTGGGTCCGTCGGCCCAGAATTCGGCGAGCACGCGGTAGTAGTCGCCGGCCGGCACGACTTCCGGCGCATAGGGCAGACCGGTCGCGGGATTGACGGCGTAGCCGTGGCCGTTGTTGGTGCCGAGGGCGTTGTTGCCACGCGAGGCCGGACTGATGTCGATCGACGTGCCGATTGCCGGGTCGAGCAGGCCGCTCCAGCGAACCACCTGCTCGAAGCCCGACTTGTAGGCTTCCTCGCCGGCGCCGCCGATCTGCGGTGGCGGACCGGGATCGTGGTAGACCCAGTAGCTGAACCCGTCCCGGTTGTACACGGTGAGGTCCTGGGCACCGAGCGAGAACGGCACCACCTGGCCCCACTCCGGGCTCAGGAACTCCGGGAATCCGCCCGGAATGACATTGCCCGACTGGTCGACGAAATAGGTCAGGGCCAGCGGCTGGTAGCGATTCGGGTCGACGATATCCGGGTTGCCGGGCAACGGCGGGATCAGCGGCGGATTGATCGATTCGTAGTGGCGGTTGACGTAGCCGCCGCCCTCGTTGCTGCCGTCGCTCAATCCGAATTCGATATAGGCCGCGGCGATGCGGTTGCCGAGCGCTGCAGGCGAGTCGCCGACCAGATTCTCGTCGGTGATGTCGTAGCCGAGGTGCTGCATGCGGGCCGTGAACGCGGCCAGCGAGGCGGCAGCGCCCGGCGAGTGGGCGAAGCGCCATGTGAGCAGGCGATAGGCGGCGAAGCTGATTGCTTCATCGCGCGCGGCGCGGATGTCGGCCGCACCGGTTTTTTCGCGGACCAGCCAGCCGTCCGCGACGCCATCGTAGGCGGCCCAGGCATCCCACATGGCGGCGGAAACGTGGAAAAGGTTGCGCGCATGGACGGTCGGCCGGGCGAAATCGTGGCGAATGGCCTCGAGCAGCTGGTCGTTCCATTGGCGCGCGACGGAGTGCTGCGCCATCGCGGTTGAAGCGCCCATCAGGACCGCCAGGCCGAATGCCAGGCCCAGCACGAACCTTGCGTTGTCGAGAATCCTCTGCATCCCTACGCTCCCCATTGTCACGCTCCCCATTCTGGCACTCCCATGGCGGCGCTCCGACGCCTGGTGCTTACGGTTTCCTGCAGCGGCCATCGTCAGTCGAAGCCATGGCCGAATACGTGGTCCGGCGGATGCAGGACCAGTGTCTGGTTGGCCGCCACGTTCTCGACCTCGGTGACCATGCCATTGGGCCAGTCGACGCGCACCCGGTCGACCATCGGGATGGCGCCCAGCCCGAAATGCGCTGACGCTTCGCTCTGGCTCAGGTAGTTGCTGCCGCCGTCGATGCGACCGACCAGCGTGCGCGCGCCGATGCGCAGGCTGACCTTGGCGCCCACCCCGAGCGGCGGCGCGCCGCGCACGCCGTCGTTGTCGAGGAAGACCCTCAGCCAGTTCGTGTTCGGTCCGGCGAGATCATTGCGCATGAGGATGATCGGCTGGCCCCCTGGAAAGAAGATGAGGTCCTGGTCGCCATCGTTGTCGTAGTCGAAACGCGCCAGCCCTCGACCGTCGCTGTTGAATCCCAGGCCCATGGACGTGGCCCGCTCCACGAACGTCAGCACGCCGTTGTCGAGGCGATTCATGAAGACCCTGTTGGTTCCCACGGCGGCGACGTTGACCAGGTCGAAACGGCTGTCGTGGTCGATGTCGAAGGAGACCGTGGCCCAGCCGAATCCGCCGCTGGCGACGCCGGCCTGGTCGGCGCCGTTGATGAAGACGTGATTGCCCTGGTTGAGGTAGAGGTTGTTGGTGCCGATGGTGGAAACGTAAAAATCGAACCGGCCGTCCTCGTTCCAGTCGGCGACGGCCATGCCCATCTCGCTGTCGTCCAGACTGGTGCCCGAAGCGTCGGTCCCGTTGCGGAAGCTGCCGTCGCCATTGTTGATGAAGTAGAGGCTCGTCGAGAAATCGCCGATCCAGATGAGTTCCGGGAAGCGATCGTCGTTCATGTCGACGAAGTGCGGCGTGTATCCGGCGAGGCCCTGAATGGCGGGTGCCAGGCCGCTGGTCGCGGTGATGTCGGTGAAGGTTCCGTCGCCGTTGTTGCGCATCAGGCAGTTGCCGGTCGCGCGATCGCGAAACCCCGAAATCGCGAGGTCGAGGTCGCCGTCGAGATCGATGTCTCCCCACGAGCCACCCCAGCCGTCCGGTTCCACGGTGCTGCAACGGTTCACGCCCGCCGCCACGCCTTCGTCGACGAAGCCGGTACCGGTATTGCGGTAGAGATGGTGGTGGCCCATTTGCGGCGTTTGTGTCGGGCCGAAACAGGTCACGAAGATGTCCGGCCAGTGGTCGCCGTTGTAGTCGCCGACCGCGGCGGCGCTGGACAGGTGGACGGCGTTGATGCCCCAGGCAGCCGCCTGGTCGGTGAAGGTGCCGTCGTGGTTGTTGATGAACAGGCGGTCGGGACCGTTCCTGCCGGTCGGGTAAAAGATGTCCTGCCAGCCGTCGCGATTGAAATCGGCCACGACGCCTCCGCCGAGGATGGGATTGACCAGCCCGATACCGGTCGTCGTGTTGCCGAGCCCGGCGGCAACGGTCCGGTCGGAGAAAGCGGGCTGCTGCCCGCATGCGGTTGCCAGCCAGAATAGCCATGGCAGGCACGCGATGCGTCGTTCAAGAACAGCGTTCCTGGTCATTGTCTCCCCTGGCGACGGTGGACCATCAGCGATGCTCCCCGCATGGGCGCGAAAGAGCCGAGGACCCCTGAGTCCATCGAGGGTGAGTCTAACCCTGCGCCAAAAAACGTGGCAACCTCGAACGACCGGGATTCGACGGGCATGGCAGGCGGAAAGTAACGGTTTCGCGCGCGAAGGATTTCGATATGCTCGCCGCACGATGCAAATCGCCAGTGAACGGTTCCATCGATTCCACCAACAACCGGAGCGACCAACCCCATGACCCTTGCCTTCGACCCCACCCGGCTTGGCGACGTGATCGACATCATGTACGCGATGATTTCCGGGCCAGCAGGCCCGCGCGACTGGTCCGTGCAGGACAGGATCTTCCACCCCGACGCGCGCCAGATGCGCACCGGCGTCGACGAGCACGGCAAGCCTTGGATCAAGATCATGAATCTCGACGACTATGCCGCCGACACCACGCCGTTCTTCGCCACCAACGATTTCTTCGAGATCGAGTTGAGTCGCCGCATCGAGGAATTCGGCAACATGGCACAGGTCTGGAGCGTCTACGAGGCGCGCAATTCTCCGGGCGAGGGCAAACCCGAGCGCCGCGGCATCAACTCGATCCAGTTGTATCGGAACGAAGCCGGCCACTGGCAGATCATGTCGATGATCTGGGACAACGAGCGACCCGGCAACAGCATTGACCGCTTTCTCTGATTGCCAGCACGAGGGGTTGTTGTCGGGGCTTGGCCGTTCTCAGCGTTTGGATGGCCTTCGTTCCGCGATCATCAGGTCCATGCTGAGTGACGTCTGCCTAACGACGGCCAGGGAACCGTCGACGGAAACCGCGAGATTCGGGCCGGCAGCATTTGGAAGCTGGTCCCCAGGCACCGACAGCGGCTTGCCGTCGGGCAGGACCACGCTCCAGATCCGCTGCTGGTCCACGTAGTAAAGGGTACTGCCCGCCAATGCGATGGCTTCGTCCATGCCTGCATCGACAAGGTGGATCTCGCGCACAGGCGCCAACCCGGGCCAGGCTGCGGCTTTCAATACCCGGGATCCTCGGGTCCGCCAGACCACCCATGCGACGGAGGCCCGGTATGCGGCTACCGAGCCCAGTCCGACGTCTTCCGGCTGCGCTTGGCCATCACGCATTTGCATAAGGGTGCTGTGGTCGGTGCCGTGGGCACTGAGGTAGAGCAATCGATCGCGCAGCTCGATGCCGTGGAAGGCATCCGCTTCGACCTGCGCGAGCGGACTGAGCGTCTCTGTCTCCAGCGTGTAGCGATACAAGCGGGTGTGTCGATCCTCATAGGCGGTGATGATCAGCGACTTGTCGCGCGCGGACCAGTTGGGTCGCACCCAGCGGAAGCCCGGATCAAGCAGCAACTGCCGGGTGCTGCCATCGCGGAGGTTGAAGACCAGTACCGATTCCGCCCCGTTCCGATTGCTGATCAAGGCCAGCTGCCGGCCATCGGCGGAGAATTCCGCCCGGGGCTCGGAGCGCTTGGAGCGCGCCATGGTCGTCCAGCCCGCATCGTCGCCTCGTCGGAGCAGGATGTCGGCGTCGTAGGCGGCTTCGGTCCACACTGCCGACCCGTCTGCCGCGATATCGATCGATCTTGCACCGCGTCCGCCGATCAACTCGGGGCCGTTGCCGGGGCGCAATCGATACAGCGCGCGGTACAGCGTCAGATCCCCGGCAACCCACAGGTTGCGGCCATCGCCTTCGAAGGCATGGCCGTATACCGGCTCGGGCCGCTTCAGCAGGGCGCTGCGTTGCCGCAACAGGGGC
>DAIMYT010000107.1:0-5797 GCA_036734345.1 Dokdonella sp.
GGCAAGCGATCCAATGCGGGCGCAGCAGGAACCGCCATCACGCTGTCGACTGCGATCTCCGGGACCGGAACCCGAACGGGAATGGGGGTCACGCGCGGGCGCGGCAGCGGCTGCGGTTCCGGCTCGGCGGGCAGCGGAACCGCTTCAACCGGCGGGGGCGCCTCGATCCAGCGCACCGACAACTCCGGTGCCGCAGGGCGCAGCGTCGGCAAGGCCACCGGAATGGCCAGCAACAACAGTGCTGCAAAGTGGATGGCCATGCTGCCGCTGATGCCGCCGACGCGAAGCCAGTTGCAGGGCAGGATGAACCGTGGATCCTCGGCGCAGGTCGCCATGTGCTTCCCCTTCCTGGTGGACTCGAAGGGTGCAACGTGCCAATGCCCGCAGCGGGGTTGAAGCTACTGCCCGGCATCGGGAGCAAGCAGGAAATCGATCTTGCGCGCCCTCGGCAGGCGCCGTATCGCGTGCTCGGCGCGCGTCGCGCTGGCGCGGTCCGGATAGGCCCGCGAGCCGATCAGGCGCAGCGGTGGGTTGGCGCGCGTATAGCGGGCGCCGCGACCGGCGACATGCGTCGCGTAGCGTGCATCGAGGTCGTTGGTGATGCCGGCATACAGGCAGCCGTTCGCACACTCGATCAGATACAGGCACCACGTCCGCGCGGATGTCTTCATCGATGCGTTCAATCCAGGCTCTTGCGGAAACGGCGAATGGCGATGATCAGCACGATCAGGGTGAAGATCCCGAGCGCGGCCCACTCGAACCACAATTCCCCGAGCCCGGCCCCGCGCAGCATGATGCCGCGGATCAGGCGCAGGAAATGGGTCAGCGGGAAGATTTCCGCGATCCACTGGGCGATCCTCGGCATGCCGTCGTACGGAAACATGAATCCGGACAGC
Organism: Dokdonella sp.; assembly: GCA_036734345.1. Classification (GTDB taxonomy): domain Bacteria; phylum Pseudomonadota; class Gammaproteobacteria; order Xanthomonadales; family Rhodanobacteraceae; genus Dokdonella. The sequence goes on from DAIMYT010000107.1 coordinate 897, forward strand.
AGGATCTGCGGCAGGAACAGGAAGAACGACATCTGCATGGCCTGGAACTGGGTATTCGCGAGGGTCGAGATGAGGATGCCCAGGGCGAGGGTCGCGGCGATATAGGTCAGCGAAGCGAGGTAGACATCGAACATCGAGCCGCGCACCGGCACGTTGAAGACGAGCAGGCCGAGGACAAGGATCAGGCTGACCTGGACCAGGCCGATGCCGACATAGGGGAGCACCTTGCCGATGGTCAGTTCGGTCGGCGACAGTGGCGTGGCGATCAGCATTTCCATGTTGCCGCGTTCGCGCTCGCGCACGATGGCCATGCCGGTGAAGATGGTCATGGTCATGGTCAGGATCACGCCGATCAGTCCCGGCACGGTATTGACCTGCGCGCGCCGCTCAGGATTATAGAAATTGACAATTTCCACCGAAGGGTTGCGCTGCGCGCCCGGCGTGTAGTCAAGCGAATTCAGTGGATAGCTGGCCAGCTGCCGTGCGGCGGCCTGCACGGACTGGTCCGAGCCATCGACGATGACCTGCCAGGCCGGCCGGTCGCGGCGCTCGAGGCGGGCCTCGAAATCCGCCGGAACGACGACGGCCGCGCCGATTTCGCCACGCCGCAGCAGATCATCGATCTGTTGCGGCGTCGACACGCGCTCGCGGAAGTCGAGCACCTGCGACGAGGACAGTTCGGCGATCAGTTCGCGCGAGCGCCAGGTATTGGATTCGTCGAGCACGGCCGCCGGCAGGTGGCGGATGTCGAGGTTGATGGCAAAGCCGAACAGCAGCAACTGCAGGGTCGGAATGCCGATGATCATGCCGAAGGTCAGGCGATCGCGCGATAGCTGGCGCAGCTCCTTGCGGAACACGGCGAACAGTCGTCCGAAGTTCATTCTGCGCGCTCCTTGCGCTCTCGGGTCACCGCGACGAACACGTCCTCGAGGTTGGGCTCGGTCGGCTCGACCGTGGCGTCGATGCCCTGCCTGGCCAGTTCCTTGCGCAGGTAATCGGCACCGTCCTCCTTGCGGTCGGTGAGGACGCGCAGGCTGGAGCCGATCTGGGCTACGCCGAGTACATGCGGCTCGTCGTCGAGCGCCGCCTGCAAGCGTCGCGGCTGGGCGCTGTCGACACGCACGGTCATGCCGGGCAGGTCGGCCATGAGCTGCGCCGGCGTGCCGTCGGCCACCAGGCGGCCATGGTCGAGGATGGCCAGGCGATGGCAGCGCTCCGCTTCGTCCATGTAGTGGGTCGATACGAGCAGGGTGGTGCCGGCATCGGCGAGATCGAACAGGGATTCCCAGAAATCGCGACGCGATTGCGGGTCGACTGCGCTGGTTGGCTCGTCGAGCAGCAGCAGTTCCGGCTTGTGCATGACCGCGCCGGCCAGGGCCAGGCGCTGGCGCTGGCCGCCCGACAAGGTGCCTGCGAGCTGCCTGCGCAGTTCGCCGAGGTGGTACTGCTCGTAGAGTTCATCCAGCCGCTGCCGCGCGGCATGTCCATTGAGGCCGTAGATGGCGGCGAGGAACTCGAGGTTCTCGGCCACGCTCAGGTCTTCGTACAGGGAGAATTTCTGGGTCATGTAGCCGATGCGGCGCTTGACTGATTCAGCGCCGGCCGGCAGGTCGTGGCCGAGCACCCGGACCGAACCTTCGCTGGCGCTGAGCAGGCCGCAAAGCATGCGGATCGTGGTCGACTTGCCGCTGCCGTTGGGGCCGAGGAATCCGTAGACCTCGGCACGCCGCACGCTGAGGTCCAGATGGTCGACCGCGATGAGCGGGCCGAATCGCCTGGTCAATCCGCGCGCGACGATGACCGCTTCGCGGGGAGCGGATGGGGGATCCTGCCTTGCTATGCCATTCACCGGGCGAGTCCTTGCATCGCTCAGCGCGGAGCGTCGTCTGGCTTGCCGCCGCACTCGGCCTGCACCGGCAGGCCGGCCGGCAGCTTGGCCGCATCCGCATCGGTCATTACCAGTTCGGCCCGGTAGGAGAGCCGGCTTGCGTCATCCCCGGTCAGCGCGAAGTAGGGGGTAAACGCGGGGTCGGAGCGGACGCTGCGCAGGCGCGCCGGGAAACGCTTGTCGACGCCGGTCACCGCGATCGAACAGGACATGCCCAGTTGCATCCGGTTGCGCTGGCTGGCCGGTACGTAGATGCGCGCATAGGGCGAGCCGGCCAGCAGGCTGACGAGTACGGCACCCGGTGCCGGCTCGTCGCCGAGCTTGAAGGGCAGCGCGTCGACGCGACCGTCACGTGGCGCGACGATGTCGTAGCGTGCGCGGTTGAGTTCCAGTCCGGCGACGGTCGCCTTGGCGGCCGCAAGGTTGGCTTCGGCCTGTTCGATATCCTCGATGCGCGTGCCGTTGAGCAGTTCGGCAAGATTGGCGCGCGCGCCGTCGCGCTGCGCCTGCGCATTGCGCAACGCCGTTTCGGCGCGGTCGAGGTCGGCCTGCGCAATCAGGCCACGCTCGCGCAATTCGGCGAGCCGGTCACGTTCGCGCCGCGCGTTGAGGGCGCTCGCCTCGGCGCCGGACAGGGTGGCGCGGGCGGCATCGATCGTCTCGATGCGCGTGCCGTTGCGCAGCTTGTCGAGCGCGGCTTCGGCACCGCGCTGCACGGCCCGCGCCTGCTCGATGCCGGCATCGATGCGTCGCGTGTCAAGCGAAAGAATCGCATCGCCCGCGTGGACCTCGTCGCCTTCCGCGACGTCGATGCGCACGATGCGCTCGGATGCATCGGCCGTGACCGCCACGCGCTCGCGCTCGAGCGTGCCGAGCAGCAGCGGCTCCGTCGCCTTCGAGCAGGCGCCCAGTGACAGGCTGGCCAGCGCCAGCAGCATCATCGTTCGTGTCATCTCGGTATCTCCAGGCCGCGCTCCAGCAGGGCCAGTGCGTGACGGGTGATGGTCGCCGCAGTGACGTCGCCGGCGCCGAGCGAATCCCGCCAGATGGACTGTGACGCAAATGGAAAAAGAGTCAGCGAGATCAGGGTGACGACGAGCAGGCGCGGATCGAGATCGCGATTGAGCTCGCCCCTTCTCTGCGCGTCGATGAACTGGTCGCGCATTTTCAGCACCAGTGGCGTTCCGAGCTTGCCGATCACGCGCCCGCGCAGCAGGCCGCCCTCGCTGAGCACTTCGCGGACCCACAACGGTGGAAACCAGGGGCGGCTGGAGATCACCTCGATCATCGATTCGACGAAGCAGTGGACGAGGCCGCGCAGGTCGCCCTGGGTGCTTTCCATGCGCAGGGCAACCGATGCGATCGCGGGTTGCAGGCGTTCGCCGACCAGCGCATCGAGCAGGCTTTCGCGATTGCCGAAGTAATAGTGCATGAGGGCCGGCGTGATCCGCGCTTCGCGCGCGATCGCCGACATCGACGTGGCGGCAATGCCCTGGCGGCCGAACAACGCGGTGGCGATGTCGAGTATGCGCGTGCGCCGATCCGGATCGGCGGGGCGCTTGAGCGGGCGCCCGGGTTTGCGCCGGATAACGGTCCTGGCCATGCCCCGACACTAAATTAACAGACAATTCAATTCAAGGGCCGTGTATCGTGCGCCCGGCGATCGACGGCGGAAACCGGGACAGCGCCGATCCGCGCGCGGATCGGCGTTCATGCCATGATCCGCCATTGCGGCGCGCGCCCAGGATCTTGCGGAGTCCAGCGACTTGAATCCAGCATTGCGGGCCGACGGCAGGGTCCAGGTCATCGCCCATCGCGGCGCGAGCGCGCTGCGCCCCGAACACACCCTGGCCGCCTACCTGAGGGCGATCGAGGACGGCGCGGATTTCATCGAGCCCGACCTCGTCATGACCCGTGATGGCATCCTCGTGGCGCGTCACGGAAACGAGCTCGGCGGATCCACCGATGTCGCGACGCACGTCGGCTTCCGCGATCGCCGCTGCAATAAGCGGATTGATGGAGAAGCGATCGAAGGCTGGTTCTGCGAGGATTTCACGCTCGATGAACTGCGCCGCCTGCGCGCGCGCGAGCCACTGCCGGAACTGCGCGGTCGGGCGCACGACGGGCTGCATCCGATTCCATCGTTTGATGAAATCGTCGACTTGCTTGATGCCGAATCGCGAAGGCGCGACCGCCGCATCGGCATCATCCCCGAGCTCAAGCATTCGAGCTATCACCGCTCGATCGGACTGAATCTCGAACAGGCCCTGCTCGCAGCGTCGCATCGACACCCGATCCTGCAGGCCGCGCCGTTCGGAATACAGTCCTTCGAAATCTCCAATCTCGAGGAACTTCGCCTATCTTTCGCCGATGCATTCGACAAGGTCTTCCTCGTGCAGTTGCTGGGGGATGCGCAGCAGGTTCCGTTCGACCGTCAGCTGGCCGGTGATCCGGATTGCAGTTATGCGCGAATGTCGACCCCGCAAGGCCTGGACCGGATCGCCCGCTATGCCGATGCCATCGCCGTGCACCGGCGCCAGTTGCTGCCGCTCGATCCCGATGGCGGCGGCCTCGGCGCGCCGACCGCGCTGATCCGCGACGCGCACGCAGCGGGTCTCGCCGTGCAGGCCTGGACGCTGCGCCCGGAGAATCACTTCCTGCCGCCTGCGTTCCGGTGCGGCGACGATCCGGCGATGCGCTGCGAGGAAGGCACGATCCGCGAGATGCGAGCCCTTGTCGATGCGGGTGTCGATGCGCTGTTCACCGATGATCCGGCGCTGGCGCGACGAGCCGTCGGTGGCCGCGCAAACGGAAAGGCCGCCAGCTGAATCCTGGCGGCCCTGGATCACCCGACGTTGGAGAGCGTGAGTGCGCCCAGCCTACGCGTCGATTATTGCAACGATCTTGCAGGTCGGCCGATGCGGATCTCGTGCACCAGCCATCGTCACGCCGGGCGCGCGCCGCGTTCGTACCAGCCGCGCGTGCGCTTGACCAAGGCCACGATCGACAGCAT
>DAIMYT010000107.1:5807-11595 GCA_036734345.1 Dokdonella sp.
TGACCGGCACTTCGACCAGCACGCCGACCACGGTCGCCAGGGCGGCGCCGGAGTTCTGCCCGAACAGGCTGATCGCCGCGGCCACCGCCAGCTCGAAGAAGTTCGAGGCGCCGATCAGCGCGGAGGGCGCGGCGACGCACCAGGCGACACCGAAGTGCCGGCTCAGCCAGTAGGCCAGTCCGGCATTGAGGTACACCTGGAAAAGGATCGGTACCGCAAGCAATGCGATCACCAGCGGCCGCGCGAGGATGGCTTCGCCCTGGAAACCGAACAGTAGGACCAGGGTGGTCAGCAGGGCCAGCAGGGAAACCGGCTGCAGGAGGGCGAGCGCCTTGCGCATGGCCTCGGCGCCGCGGCGAAGCAGCACCGCCCGAAGTACTTGCGAAACGATGACCGGCAGCACGATGTAGAGCAGCACCGACAGCAGCAAGGTATCCCACGGAACCGTGATCGAAGCCACGCCGAGCAGCAGGCCGACCAGGGGCGCGAAGGCGAACACCATGATCACGTCGTTGAGGGCGACCTGGCTCAGGGTGAAATGCGGTTCCCCGTCGACCAGGTTGGACCAGACGAAGACCATCGCCGTGCACGGCGCCGCGGCAAGCAGGATCAGGCCGGCGATGTAGGACGGGATTTCATCGGCCGGCAGCCACGGCGCGAACAGCCAGCCAATGAACACGGTACCAAGCAGGGCCATCGAAAACGGCTTCACCGCCCAGTTGATGAACAGGGTGACGCCGATGCCGCGCCAGTGTTCGCGCACGCTGCCCAGCGCGGCGAAATCGATCTTCAGCAGCATCGGCACGATCATCAGCCAGACCAGGCCGGCGACGACCAGGTTGACGTGCGCGAATTCGGTGCGCGCGATCGCCTCGAAGGCGCCGGGCAGAAAGTGGCCGAGGCTGACGCCGGTCACGATGCAAAGGCCGACCCAAACGCTGAGGAAGCGCTCGAAGACGCCAAGGCCCGCGCGGCGGGCCGCAGTACTGGACTGGTTCATGGGAATCCGGACTCAGTGGGCGTCGGTGCTTTCGGAAGTGGCGCCTTCCTGCCTGCCGATCTCGCGCAGTCGCGCAGCGAGAGCGCCCCGGTCGAGACGCTCGAAGGGAAGCGCTGCAAATACCGAGATGCGGTTCTTCAGGTGGCGGAACGCCGTGGCGAAGGCCTGCTTCTGCTCGAGGATGCTGCCCTGCACGGCCGCCGGATCCTCGATACCCCAATGCGCGGTCTGCGGATGGCCCGGCCAGATCGGGCAGGCTTCGCCCGCTGCGTTGTCGCAAACCGTGAAGATGAAATCCATGGCGGGCGCATCGGCGCCGTCGAACTCGTCCCAGCTCTTGGAGCGCATGCCTTCGGCCGGATAGCCGAAACTGCGCAGTGTTTCCAGCGCCAGCGGATTCACATCTGGCTTCGGCATGCTGCCGGCAGACCAGGCCCGGAAACGACCGGCGCCATCCTTCGCAAGGATGCCCTCGGCCATGATGGAGCGCGCGGAATTGCCGGTACACAGGAACAGGACATTGAAGACTCGGTCAGACATCGGGCGGGGTCCTGGAAGGATTGGCGTGGAAGGAAAGGGGCGCGAACCGGAGTCGGCGTATGGGCGGTTTCGCATCAACAGGCGGAGGACGCAGTCGGCATGCAGCAATGGGCAAGTTCCGTGAGCAGCGGAGTGCACAGTTCGGAACGACCCTCGCAACAATCCCTGAGCAGGTAGAGGGTCAGCTCGCGGAATCGATCGAGGTCGGCGCGGTAGGTGATCGAGCGTCCGCTGCGCTCGGAGTGCGCAAGGCCGGCGTTGACGAGGATAGCCAGGTGCGTCGACGAGGTGTTTTGCGGCACCTCCAGAGCGCGCGCGACATCACCGGCCGGCAGGCCTTGCGGTTCATGGCTGACCAGCAATCGAAAGGCCTGCAGCCGGGTCGGCTGGGCCAGCGCCGCCAGCACCTGGGTGGCTTCCTGTATATCCATGTATCCAGAATACCCGATATATTGTGACATCGGAAGCGCGACGGCGTTTGCCGGACTCGCTCACCCATAATGCGGGCCCTGTGCCTTTCGCCCGGGACCCGGCATGACGGTTTCTGCAGATCATTGTGTGGTGGCCATCGCCCAGATCGCGCCGGTCTGGCTGGATCGCACGGCGACCCTGGCGAAGATCGCCGGGCGGACTGTCGAAGCCGGCCGGCTCGGCGCGCGGCTCGTGGCATTCGGCGAAGGCGTCCTGCCCGGCTACCCGTTCTGGGTCGAGCACACCGATGGCGCGCGCTTCGATTCGCCGCTGCAGAAGAGCCTGTTTGCCCACTATTCCGATCAGGCCGTCGACATCGCCGGCGGCGACCTCGCGCCCGTGATCCTGGCGGCGCGGGAGGCAGGCATCTGGGTCGTGCTCGGCTGCATCGAGCGCGACCGCACGCGCGGACAGAGCGTGTTCGCCGCGCTGGTGACCATCGATGACCGTGGCGACATCCGCAACGTGCATCGCAAGCTGATGCCGACCTACGAAGAGCGCCTGGTCTGGTCGCCCGGCGATGGGGCGGGTCTGCGCACCTTCGCACTGGATCGCTTTCGCCTGGGCGGACTCAACTGCTGGGAAAACTGGATGCCTTTGGCGCGCGCGGCGCTGTACGCGCAAGGGGAAGACCTGCACGTGGCGGCCTGGCCGGGCAGTGCACGCAATACCGAGGCGATCACGCCGTTCATCGCCCGCGAGGGGCGCAGCTTTGTGCTGTCGGCAAGCAGCTTGCTGCGTCGCGAGGATATTCCGCGGCATGCCCCGCATGCGGACCTGCTGCGCGAGAGCCTGCCGGCGCTGTGTGCGAACGGCGGTTCGTGCATTGCCGGCCCGGACGGCGAGTGGATCATTCCGCCGCGTGTGGATGAGGAAGTGCTGTTGATCGCCGAGCTCGATCACGCACGGATCCGCGAGGAGCGGCAGAACTTCGACCCGTTTGGCCACTACTCGCGACCCGACGTGTTCGAACTGGCCGTCGACCGGCGTCGACTGTCCGGCGCGCACTTCACCGATTGACCGTTGCGGTACCCGGATCCTTGCCGCCTCGAAAGTCAGGCCCGGGCGTGGGCCAACGCAGGCGCATGCCCCGACCGATGCCGGGCCCATGACTTTCCGCAGGCGAGTGATCGGCTTCCTCTGGCTGGGCTCTCCTACCTGAACCCCGGGAATCGGGTGAGTTGACGGCGAACGGGCCCAGTCGTACGATGACATTCGTAATTCGGATCCCGCCCAGCGGCCAAGCTTGGCTGGCGCCGTCTGTCACCTGTCAAGTGCAGCGTCGCGATTGAGGTTGGTCGGCACCGTACACCGAGGAGAATTCCATGTTTCGCACGCATTCCATGCTGGCTCTTGTCCTGCTGCTGTCATCGTCGCCAGTGTTTGCGGGAAAGGCGGTCGAGAAGGTCGTGACGGCCGATACCCCTGAGAAATTCGAGTCAGTTGTCGAGAAGGTCCGCAGTCAGATGGCCCCCGGCGAACGCTACGAATTCCTCAAGGAAAAGGACCGCAACAAGGTCAACCAGAAGCTCGATCGCATGGTCGACATGTTGGCCAAGGCGGGGTCGGTCGAGGCTATGCCGCCGGAAGAGCAAGCCAGGCTCTTCAGCTTGCAGGAGGAAATCAACGGAATCCTGGCCAGGAATGCGGACGATCGGCTGGTTTGCAGCCATGATGCACCGACCGGTTCCCATCTGCCGAGCACCACTTGCCATACCGTGCGCGAATTGAAGAGGAACCGTGAAGATTCCCGTCGCTGGTCGGACCGATTGCGCGACCAGAATCGCCTCGGGCCGGGCAGGGATCCGGCGGGGGGGTAGCAAGGGCAGGTCAGAACACGAGCCCAAGGCAACATGCTCAGCGGCCCACGACGGAGCAGACAGTGGCACGAATTGACTTCAACCGCCTTTTTGCGTCTTTACCTTACGGGCAGCCGCGGAACGGAGCCTGCCAGGGCCTCGAACAGGGTGCGTTGACGCTGGCGCCCGGAAAAAATACGATACGTTTCGTATGCTGACCGGTCGTTCCACATGGATGCCAGTCTGGACAATTTTTAATGAAGTAGAGCCGGACCTGGCGGTTTCCCGGCCAATCCCCCCCCCCCCCCCCCCCGATTTACGGAGAACCAAAGATGTTTCGATTGAATGTGCTGGCTTTCCTCGTCCTGTGCCTGGTGGCGTCGCCGCTGATGGCGAAGAAGGCCGAAGAGAAGGCGGTTGTCGCCGACACGGCCGAAAAGTTCGAATTGCTGGTCGAGGCGATCCGGCAGGAAATGGCACCTGGCAAGCGCTATGAGTTCCTCAATAGCCGCGATCGCACCACCGTCAACCAGTCACTGGATCGCATGTCCGCCCTGTTGAGCAAGAGCGGAACCGTCGACGCGCTGAGCAAGAGCGACCGCACCACGATGATGAACGAGCAGGAGAAGGTCAACGGACTGCTGGCCAAGAATGCGGATGACCGCCTGGTCTGCACTTTCGAGAATCCGGTCGGATCGCACCTGCCGGTGAAGAAATGCAGGACCGCACGCGAAATCGCCCAAAGTCGCGCCAACTTCCGGCGCCAGGCCGATGATCTGAGCAACCAGGGACGCATTGGCAGCGGTCCCGGAAACTGACCCAGGTATGAAAGTCGGGCGCCCGGTCGCGGGCGCCTGGCCAGGACGCCGGGCAGCGGAGCACGCCGGTAGTTGTGGCCGCAGCTGCGACCGGCGACAAGCGCCGACACGCAGCCGCGTCGGGGCCGGCTACATGCGCAGCGCTTCATTGGTTCGGCGCAGCGCAAAATGATAGCCGTGGATTCAACAGTGCGTTGAGCCACGGAGAAATTCCGCAGAAAGAGATGCTGGACGCCAGCCGGAAGTCATAGTACGATTCTCTTCGTACGAAGCTGATGGTCAGGCCGCGCCACGCGACATGATCGTCCCCATGCGACCCGACAAGCGGTGAACACGCGCCACGGGAAGGGTCGCCCCGATCCAAGGGAGATTGCCATGTCGCGCCTAGTGCTGTTTATCGTTACCGTGTTCCTGTTTGCCGCCTCCACCCTGCAGGCGAAAAAGCCCGAAGAAAAAGCCGTGAAGGCCGACACGCCTGAAAAGTTCGCCGTGCTGGTCGAAGCCATTCGCCACGAAATGGCGCCGGGCAAGCGCTACGAATTCCTCAACAACTACAACCGGGACATGGTCAACAAGTCCCTCGACCGCATGGCCGACATGCTCGAGCGGGCAGGCTCGGTCGAGGCCATGTCGCAGGAAGACAAGACCCGGCTCTTCAGCATCCAGGAAGAGGTCAATGGCGTGCTGGCGAAGAACGCCGCCGACCGCCTGGTCTGCACCCATGTTGCGCCGACCGGTTCCAACATCCCGATGACCCAGTGCAAGACGGTGCGCGAACTGGCGCATCGCCGGGACGCTGCGCGGCGCAAGATTTTCGAGACGGAAAATTCCCAGCGCGCATCGGATGCCGGAATGAACGGCAATGTGCCGGCGAATCGCATGGGGCTCGATGGCGGCCGGGGTGGTGGTTGACCGGCAGCGGCTCCGAACCGTGCGCGGGTTCCGGCAACGGCATGCGCGCACGGACGGATCCGCAACGCAACGCGTTCCTTGTTGACAGCGCACCCTGGCTCGCCTTGCGCCGGATTCCGCCAGCAGCGGATCCACGCAACCCGGGACCATCCCTGGCGCGCTGATGTTCGACCGACGTGCGTTCGGAGTATCGTCAACGTTCCCGTGACGATATTCCGAGGACCCTGCGCATGTTCCTGCGTCGCTGC
>DAIMYT010000108.1:0-11579 GCA_036734345.1 Dokdonella sp.
ACGACTATCAATCGATTTCCCCCGGTGCGGTCGACGGCGGCGGTCATGTCCGCATCCGATCATACCGCGCCGCGACATCGCGGGATCGACAGCGAAAGCCACGCAGCGTCGGCATGCAAACGCCGCGGCGGGCGAACCGCGCGCTGGACGTAGCGCCGTGGGGATGGCGCATAAAAGGAGGCCGGACTTTGCTGTCCGGCCTCTACAAGGTCGCACGGGGGAGAGGTCCGTGCGGCGGTTGGTTCTGCCCCGTACGATCCTTCCGGCGATCGTCGGGGAATGCCTATTTGGAAATGTCGACGTCCTTGGTTTCGGGCAGGAACAGGGTGCCGATGACCAGGGTCATGAGTGCGATCACCACCGGATACCAGAGGCCCTGGTAGATGTTGCCGGTGGCCGCGACCATGGCGAAGGCGATGGTCGGCAGGAATCCGCCGAACCAGCCGTTGCCGATGTGGTAGGGCAGGCTCATCGAGGTGTAGCGGATGCGCGTCGGGAACAGTTCCACCAGCCACGCCGCGATCGGTCCATAGACCATGGTCACGTAGATGACGAGGATGGCGAGCAGCACGATCAGCATCGGTTTGTTGATTTGCCCGGGGTCGGCCTTGGCCGGGTAACCCGCCGACTCGAGGGCGGCCTTTATTTCGCTGTTGAAGCGCGCTGTCTCGACCTTGGCCACGTCCTCCTGGAGTCCGGACGCGTCGTAGGAGGCCACCGTGCTCGAGCCGATTCTGACGCTCGCGGTGGTGCCTGGCGGCACGCTCTCGTTCGAATAGGGAGTACCGCTGCGTGCCAGTGCGCTCTTGGCGATGTCGCAGGAGGTCGTGAACTTGCTCGTGCCGACCGGATTGAACTGAAAGCTGCACGATGACGGGTCCGCAACCACGACCACCGGACTGGTCGCCGCGGCGCTTTCTATCGCCGGATTCCCGTAGTGGGTCAATGCCTTGAAGATCGGAAAGTAGGTCAGTGCCGCCAGCAGGCACCCGGCCATGATGATCGGCTTGCGTCCTATCTTGTCCGACAGCCAGCCGAAGATGATGAAGAACGGCGTGCCGATTGCGAGTGCACCGGCGATCATGAGATTGGCGCTGCCGGCCTCGATCTTCAGGGTCTGGGTGATGAAGAAGAGCGCATAGAACTGGCCGGCGTACCAGACCACCGCCTGGCCAGCCGTCGCGCCGAGCAGGGCCAGGATCACGATCCGGCTGTTCCTGGTCATGAAGCTTTCGGTCAGCGGGGCTTTCGAGAGCGTGCCTTCCTCCTTCATCTGCTGGAACAGCGGCGATTCACTGAGCTGCATGCGGATCCAAACCGAGACCATCAGCAGGACGAACGAGAGCAGGAACGGGATGCGCCATGCCCAGGCTTCGAATGCCTCGCTGCCGAAATAGTAGCGGCAGCCGAGGATGATCAGCAGGGACAGGAACAGGCCGAGTGTCGCGGTGGTCTGGATGAAGCTCGTGTACAGGCCGCGCTTTCCGTGCGGCGCATGTTCGGCGACATAGGTTGCCGCACCGCCGTACTCGCCGCCGAGGGCCAGGCCCTGCAGCAACCTCAGGGTGATCAGTATGATCGGCGCGGCGACGCCGATCGTCGCGTAGCTGGGCAGGACGCCGACCAGGAAGGTCGACAGGCCCATGATCACGATGGTCACCAGGAAGGTGTACTTGCGTCCGATCATGTCGCCGAGGCGACCAAACAGGAGCGCGCCGAACGGACGGACCGCAAAGCCGGCGGCGAAGGCGAGCAGGGCGAAGATGAAGCCGCTGGTCGGGTTGAGGGCGGAGAAGAACTGCTTGGCGATGATCGCCGCAAGCGAACCGTAGAGGTAGAAGTCGTACCACTCGAACACGGTGCCGAGGCTGGATGCAAAAATGACTTTCTTGTGGCCCTGGGTCAGCGGCGCCGGAATGGCTGTTGCGCTTGCCATGATCGTCTCCCCTTAGAAGGAATATTTGGTCGTGAACTGCAGGCGGGTGAGCGAACCATCCACTCCGCTTTCCAGTTCGCGATCGGCTTGCATGAGTTCGACGCCGACATCGAGCTTCGGTAGCGGCGAATAGAACACGTTGGCGCGGAAGCTCTGCACCGATTTGTTGACACTGGTGCCGGTCAGGTCGATCGGATTGTCGTACTGGCTGCGAGCGTAGATCAGGTTGGTGCGCACTTTCGGCGACCAGGCATGGCGCCAGGCCAGGTAGCCTGCCACGCCGCTGATGGCATCGAGGTTGCCGCTGGCGTCGAGCGCGGTATCCCCGGTGATTCCCAGTCCGATGTAACGGCTGATGCCGCTGCCGGCGGTCACCTGATAGCGCAAGTCGTCGTTCTTGCCGAGCAGCCACTTGCCACCGACCGTCATCGCCGCGGTGGTTTGACTGTCGTTGATGCGCGCCGTAGTCGCCGTTGCGGCACGGTTGATCTCGAGGTTGCGCAGCAGGGCGCCGATGCCGAAGGAGCCCCAGCCGCCCTTCCAGCCATAGCGCAGGGTCAGGTCCGGCAGTGCGCCACGATCCGATTGCACGGTTGCGCCGCCGCCATTCGGGATGACCGTGGTTTCCGGGTTCTCCAGCGATGCAGAGAATCCGCCGCTCGTGTAGCGGACCTGCGCCTGGCGCACGAAGATCACGCCATCGGTCGGTCCGATGAAATCCACCGAATCGGGCAGGGCGGCGGTATCCATGAAGTTCGACCAGGTCTGGCCGGCCAGCCAGTTGTTCCAGTAGGCATAGGCGTGGCGGACCGTCACGCCGTAGGTATTTGTCGAAACCTGATTGCCGAGCGCATTGCCGAAGAAATCCATTTCGAGGAATGCGCCGGACTTGTCCCCAGCCTCGCTGACATTGTCGATGCCGATGTTGAAGCGCGAGAACTTGGCGTGGGCGTCGAGATCGACGTCGGAGGCTGTTCCGCCGACTGGCGTCTGGCCCGGAACATAGAGGATGCGTCCGGTCGCTCCGTCGGCGAGCTGGCCATCGTGTGCCTTGGTGGCCATGAAGTCGGCCTTGATGAACCCGCCGATCTTCACCGTGGTCCCGCTCGGTGATCCCGGCGTCAGCGTGGTCAGCTGGATTGGCAGCTTGCCGGCCGGAAGCGCGGGCGCTGCGGCAACCGGCGGTGCCTCGCGCTGCGCCCTGATTTCGGCGGCGAGCTCCTTCAACTGGCGCTCCAGATCGTTGACGCGCTGCTCGAGCGCCTGTTCGCGCGCCTCATCCGCCAGGGCCAGGCCCGGCATGGCGATGAGGCATCCCAATGAAAGCGCCGACAGGCGCAATCCGGCACTTCGATTCAAGATCATGATGGACACTCCTCCCCGTGACGGCGAGGCGAGCATGTGCGAGGCCCGGTTTGCGGACCATTAGCCATTGGTCTATACGCGACCAAAGTCGAAGGTGCATCCCGTGGATGGACTATGCGTGGCATTATCGAATCCATGCAATGCACTGTTGGCAGGAGGATCCGATGACCCATCTCCATCCGGTACCGGCGGACTTTGCCGCCAAGGCCCGCATCGACAAGGCGGCATACAGGAAGCTCTACGACGAATCGGTGTCCGACCCGGATGCCTTCTGGGGCAAGGTCGGCAAGCGCCTCGACTGGATCAAGCCGTACACGAAGGTCAAGGACGTTTCCTTCGACGCCAGCGACCTGCACATCCGCTGGTACGAAGACGGCACCCTCAACGTTTCGGCCAACTGCCTTGATCGCCACCTGGCGAAGCGCGGCGACAAGACCGCGATCATCTGGGAAGGCGACGATCCGGGCGATTCGCGACGCATCAGCTACCGCGAGTTGCACGCCGAGGTGTGCCGCGCCGCCAACCTGCTGACCCATCTTGGCGTCGGCAAGGGCGACCGCGTGGCGATCTACCTGCCGATGATCCCGGAGGCCGCCGTCGCCATGCTGGCCTGCACGCGCATCGGCGCCGTGCACACCATCGTGTTCGGCGGCTTCTCGCCGGATTCGCTGGCCAGCCGCATCGCCGATTGCCAGTGCAAGGTCGTGATCACGGCCGACGAGGGCCTGCGTGGTGGAAAGCATGTTGCCCTGAAGGCCAATGTCGATGCCGCACTTCAGCGCCCGAACACCAACAGCGTCGAAACCGTGCTCGTGGTCCGGCGCACCGGAGGCTCGGTGGACATGCAGGTGCCCAGGGACCGCTGGTGGCATTCCCTGATGGAAGGCCAGTCCGACCGGCATGAGCCGGTTTCCTGCGAAGCCGAGCATCCGCTCTTCATCCTCTACACATCCGGCTCGACCGGTGCGCCCAAGGGCGTCCTGCACACGACAGGGGGCTATCTCGTCTATGTGAGCTACACGCATGAATGCGTGTTCGACCTGCGCGAGGACGATGTCTACTGGTGCACGGCCGATGTCGGCTGGGTCACCGGCCACAGCTACCTCGTCTACGGACCACTCGCCAATGGCGGCACCACGGTCATGTTCGAGGGTGTGCCGAACTATCCGGACAGTTCGCGCTTCTGGCAGGTCGTCGACAAGCACAAGGTGACCATTTTCTATACGGCGCCTACGGCCATCCGCGCGTTGATGCGCGAAGGCGAAGAGCCCGTCACAAGGACCTCGCGGGCCAGCATCCGCCTGCTCGGATCGGTCGGCGAACCGATCAATCCGGAGGCCTGGGAGTGGTACTACCGCGTCGTCGGCGAGAATCGTTGCCCGATCGTCGATACCTGGTGGCAGACCGAAACCGGCGGCATCCTGATTTCCCCGTTGCCGGGAGCGACCGATCTCAAGCCAGGTTCGGCATCGCTGCCGTTCTTCGGGGTCAAGCCGGCGATCGTGGATACCAACGGCACCATCCTCGAAGGCGCCACCGAGGGCAACCTGATCCTGACCGATTCGTGGCCTGGCCAGATGCGCACGGTGTACGGCGACCACAAGCGGTTCATCGATACCTATTTCCGCACCTATCCGGGCAACTACTTCACCGGCGATGGCGTGCGCCGCGACGATGACGGCTATTACTGGATCACCGGCCGCGTCGACGACGTCATCAACGTCTCCGGCCACCGCATGGGCACGGCCGAGGTCGAGAGCGCACTGGTGGCGCACGCCGCGGTCGCCGAGGCGGCTGTCGTCGGTTGCGCCCACGACATCAAGGGGCAGGGCATCTACGCCTACGTCACCCTCAAGGTCGGTGTCGAACAGACCGATGCATTGCGCAAGGAACTGGTGGCATGGGTGCGCAAGGAAATCGGACCCATCGCGACGCCCGACTATCTGCAATGGGCACCCGGGCTGCCGAAGACGCGTTCGGGCAAGATCATGCGCCGCATCCTGCGCAAGATCGCCGAGAACCTTCCGGAGCAGCTCGGCGACACCTCGACCCTCGCCGACCCGGGCGTCGTCAAGAGCCTGGTCGACGAACGCATGATCCGGAGCTAGGAAATGCCCGCCTCGGCTGTGCGACCGTACTGCGGATCCGCGCCCATGCGAGGCGTCGACGGGAATCCGGCATGCCGGAAATCCTGATCGCCGACGACCATCCGCTATTCCGCGATGCGCTTTGCCGGTCGGCTGCGCAGGCGGTGCCGACGGCGCAGCTGCTGCAGGCGGACAGCGTGCCCGCCCTGCTGGCGCTGATCGATGCGCACCCCGATGCCGACCTGCTGCTGCTCGACCTGCACATGCCAGGCGCGCGCGGGTTTTCGGCGCTGGCCCACCTGCGCGGACAGTATCCGCAACTGCCGATCATCATCGTTTCGGCCCACGAGGAGGCGGATGTCGCGCGGCGTGCGCTGGCGCATGGTGCGGCCGGGTACATTCCGAAATCGCTTGCCAGCGAGAGCATCGTTGCAGCCATCCGCAACGTGCTGGATGGCGAGATCTGGCTGCCGCAAAGCATGCCCAGCGCGGCGCGGCCCTTGCGCGAAGCAGAGGCGGAGGTCGCGGCGCGCGTGGCCGAACTGACGCCGCAACAGTTCCGGGTACTGACAATGGTGGCCGACGGGCTGCTCAACAAGCAGATCGGATACGAGCTCGGCGTCTCCGAAGCCACCATCAAGGCGCACATGACCGCCATCATGCGCAAGCTGGGCTGCAACAACCGTACCCAGGTGGCGCTGGCCGCAAGCCAGCTCTCGCTCGACGCTGATGCGCTCGCCGATGGTCACGACAAGCCGCTGACCCACGCCGGCTGAACGATCCGGAATTCGGGCGAAACGGCGCAGGACCCGTTGCAACGGGGCGGACGGTCCCAGCCATCGCGCAGCCTCGCATCCATCCCCCCGGCCCGGCTGATCGTCTATTCGTCGCCGAAGGTTGCATCCAGCGCTTCGGCGCCAGCATCGGGACCCGCGCGGCCGCGGCCGCCTGAACGTTGCGCGAACGCCGAGAGCAAGGCCCTGAGCGCCGCGGGTCGCACCGGCTTGAGGAGGACGGCCAGGTTCAGGGCCTTTGCGCGAAGCTTAAGCTCCGGACTCGCATCGGCGGTTAACAGCGCAGCCGACGCAGGCGGGTTGCACTGCTGCATCAATTCGGCCAGCACCTCGATGCCATCGGGGCCGGTGCCGAGATGGAAGTCGATCAGAATCAGGTCGGGCCTCCTTCGCGCCAACGCGGCGAGGGCCTCGACGCGACTGGCAGCCAGATCGCAGGTCATTCCCCAGCGGGTCAGCAGTGACGACATCCCGTCGAGGATGCTGGGTTCGTTGTCCAGGCATAGGATGTGCAACGGATGCAACTCGCCGACCTGGTCGGCTCGACGGATCTCGGTGACTTCGCCGTGCGCGCGCATGCGCACGCGCGGCACCTGGATCGAGAAGCAACTGCCGCGTCCTGGCCAGGACCGCACGCGCAGCTTGTGGTTGAGGATGCGGGCGACGCGTTCGCAGATGGACAGGCCGAGGCCCAAACCCTGCTCGCCCCAGGGCGAGGCGCCTTCCACGCGATGGAACTCATCGAATATGTTCTGCAGTTGCTCATCGGCGATGCCAGGACCGGTGTCCCACACTTCGATACGCACGTCTTCGCCGTCATGCCGCACGCCGAGGACGACGCGTCCATGTCGCGTGTAGCGCAGTGCATTGGTGCAGAAGTTCTGCAGGATGCGGCGCAGCAGGTGCGGATCGCTGCGGACGACGGCCCGGCTGGAGACCACGCGGAACTGGAGGCCGCGCCGCTGGGCGAGCAGGGTGAACTGCTGCACCAGCGGTTCGATGAGGTCGACCATGGCGATATCGGCGGGCTCCGGGTGGTATTTGCCGGCATCCAGTCGCGAAGTTTCGAGCAGGGACTCGAGCAGGTCTTCGGCCATGCGGAAGGACGTGTCGATGCGCTCGGCGAGCTGGGCCGATTCGGCATCGAGCGCAGGCTGGTGGCGCAGGGCGGATGTGAACAGCCGCGCGGCATTCAGCGGTTGCAGGAGGTCGTGGCTCGCTGCGGCCAGGAACCGGGATTTCGAAAGATTGGCGGACTGCGCCTCGAGCTTTGCCTGCTCCTGTGCTTCGAGCGCGACGGTCAGTTCAGACGTGCGCTGGACAACGCGCTGCTCGAGGGTCGCATTGGCATCGATCAGGGCGAGTTCGACCCTCTTGTAGTCGGTCACGTCGGTGAACGTGGTGACGAATCCGCCGCCGGGCAGTTGCTGCCCGCGCATCTCGAGCACAGTGCCGTCGGCGCGTTCGCGCTGGAACACGTGGGCGGTGCCGGCACGCATGTGCCGGACGCGCTTCGCCACGTGTTCATCGACTTCCCCGGGTCCGCATTCACCACGCTCCGCGTTGTAGCGGATGAGGTCGGCTATGGATCGGCCCACGTAGACGAGTCCGTTCGGGTAATCGAACATTTCGAGGTAGCGCCGATTCCACGAGACCATGCGCATGTCGGCATCGACGACGCTGATGCCCTGGGAAATGTTCTCGAGCGTGGTCGAGAGCAATTCGCGATTGAAGCGCAGTTCCTGCGAGGCCTCGTCGAGCAGGGCGACGGCTTCGCTGAAATCGAGTCCGGTGCCGCGCAGCGCAGTGGTCAGCATGCGACGGGCGGAGGCCGAGCCGATGGCAGCGGCGAGCAGGCGTTCGGTGTATTGCAACAAGGCGCGGTCGGCCGAAGCGGCATCGAGGAGTTCGATTCCGGCAGCATTCGCATACTCCGTCAGCGCGTGGTCGGCGTTGCGTTCGCCGAGGATGCGTCCGGCAATCGTGCGCAGGTCGGCAATGCTGACCCGTCCGTGCCATTCTCCGACCCCGGCCAGGCTTCGCTCCGGTCCGGCATCGAGAAAGCTCCCCGCGCGCAAACGCTCCTCGACGCTGGGACGAAAGCGCAACGATACGAAAACGCAGGCGGCGATATTGGCCAGCAGGGACCAGAACGTGCCGTGCGTTATTGGATCCCAGCTGCTCAGGTTGAACAGCGCGTGGGGTCGCAGCCAGGACTGCTCGAACAGGCCGCGCTGGATCCAGGCATCGTCGAACCAGCTCGCGGCTGCCATGTTAGGCAGCAAAAGGGTATAGATCCAGACCGCAAATCCAATGGCCAGCCCGGTCAGGACGCCGACCCTGCTGGCGCCGCGCCAGTAGAGCCCGGCGATTATGGCGGGAGCGAACTGGGCCACCGCCGCGAACGCCAGCAATCCGATCGCAGCCAGCCCTTGCGACTGCGAGACAGCCCGGTAGTACGCGAGTGCCAGCACGGCCAGGCCGATGATGGCGGCGCGGCGGATGCCGAGCACGATCGCGGAGACGTCGTTGCGCATGTCGAGCCGAAGGAAATGCAGGCGCAGCAGGGCGGGCATGACGAGGTCGTTGGAGATCATCGTGGCCAGTGCGACGGAGGCAACGATGACCATGCCGGTGGCCGCCGAGAATCCGCCGATATAGGCCAGGATTGCCAGCCCGTTCTCGCCGTGGGTCAGCGGAAGCCACAGCAGCAGGGCGTCCGGGCTGACCGTGGTGCCGGCCGCGGCTGCCGTTCCCGCTTCCACGATAGGCAGCACGAAAATGCAGATGATGGCCAGGTAGGCGGGAAACAGGATGCGGCTTTTCGGCACGTCTTCCGGGTTTTCGCATTCGACGACGCCGACCTGGAACTGGCGCGGCAGGCAAAACATCGCGGTGAAGGCGAGCAGGGTCTGCGCGAGGAAGCCCGACGGAAGCCCGTCGCGCAGGACTTCTTCGAATACGTTGTTGCCGCGCTCGGCCATGTCGAACGGCATGTTCAGCGCATAGGTGCCGATGGCGACGAACGCGACCAGCTTGACGACCGATTCCGCGGCGATCGCCAGCATCATGCCGTGGTGATGTTCGGTCGCATCGATGCGTCGCGTGCCGAAGAGAATCGCGAACAGGGAAAGCATGCCGGCCACATAGAGCGCCGGATCGTTCAGCAGGGGCGCCTGCGCGGCACCCGGCGCCCTGCCACTGAGGACGCCGACGCTCAGGGCCACGGCCTTGAACTGGAGCGCGATATAGGGCACGGCCGCCGTCACCGCGATGACCGTAACCAGGGCGCCCAGTGCGTGTGACTTGCCGAATCGCGAGCTGACGAAATCGGCGATCGAGGTGATGTTGTTGGCCTTCGCCACCCGGGTCAGGCGTTGCAGAAGTCCGCTGAAAAAGACGAACAGGAGGATCGGCCCGAGATAGATGGGCAGGTAGGACAAACTCGACTGCGCGGCGCTGCCGACTGCGCCGTAAAACGTCCACGACGAGCAATAGACGGCGAGGGCAAGGCTGTAGACGATCGGTCGCAGGGCGGGCCGCGTCGGATAGAGGGGGCGTGAATCACCGAAATAGGCGATGCCGAACAGCATGGCCACGTAGGCCAGCGAGACCAGCATCAGGATCCAGCCAGCAATCAACGGTCAGCTCCCGCCATCGCGCGCATGCGCCACGGTGCACAGACTCGACCGGGACGCGCCACAGGTCAAGCGAGTACGCCGGGGCAGGTGCCGGGATGGGTGCCAGCCAGGGCATGCATCGGTCGGAGCGGCGGTTCCAGGGGCAGGCTGCATGCCGCACCGGAAATGGCCGCCGTGATCCCGCCGGCATCAGCCTGGCGCCAGGACCCGCCTCAGTCGGGCTTGCCGGTGCCGACCTTGGCCACCATCGATGCGGTGTTGTCACCCTTGCGTCGGGTCTGCGCGATTTGCGTGCCATGCACGATGAAGTAGACGTTCTCGGCGATGTTGGTCGCGTGGTCGCCGATGCGTTCGATGTTCTTGGCCATGAACAGCAGGTGCGTGCAGGCCGTGATGTTGCGCGGGTCTTCCATCATGTAAGTGAGCAGCTCGCGAAACATGCCCGTATAAAGGCCATCGAGCTCCTCGTCGCGTGCCCAGGCGAGCAGCGCTCGGTCCGCATCGCGGTCTCGATAGGCGATCAGCACCTCGTCGATGATCTCGGCGGCCAGTTTGCCAAGGCGCGGCAGGCTGAAGACCGGGCGCACGAGGTCGACGCGGTTCAGAGCGATCGCGCGCTTGGCCACGTTCGCGGCATAGTCGCCGATGCGCTCGATGTCCGAGGAAATGCGCAGGGCGGCGAGCACTTCCCGCAGGTCGCGCGCCATCGGCTGGCGCAGTGCAAGCAGGCGAATGACGCCCTGGCTGACCTCGTCCTCGAGGGCGTCGACCTGCTTGTCGCTTTCGACGATGCGCTGGGCGGCGTCGCTGTCGCGCTCCACCACCGCAGCGAGGGCCGCTTCGAGCTCCTTCAGCGCGAGGTCGCCCATGCGCTGGATCTCGCCGGTCAGGCGCGCCAATTCTTCGTCGTAGCTCTTCACGATGTGCTCGCTCGATGGAGTGGACATTCGGGTTCCTTAGCCGAAGCGACCGGTGATGTAGTCTTCGGTCTGCTGCTTCGAGGGTTGAGTGAACAGTTTTTCGGTCTCGCCGAATTCAACCAGCTCGCCAAGATACATGAAGGCCGTGAAATCGGAACAGCGCGCAGCCTGCTGCATGTTGTGGGTGACGATGGCGATGGTGAAGTGTTCCGCCAGCTCGGCGATCAGTTGTTCGATCTTGCCGGTGGCGATCGGGTCGAGGGCCGAGGTCGGCTCGTCGAGCAGCAGCAGCTTCGGCTCGGAGATCAGTGCCATGCCAATCTCGAGGAGCGCAACGTCACCGTAAGAGAGCGTGCCCGCCGTGCGTTCGGCGAACGCGGTCATGCCGATTTCCTCGAGCGTCTGCTCGACGCGATTGCGAGTTTTGGTGTCGCGCGAGGCTGCGCGGAACGGGTGCAGGAAGCGTTGTGATGCCTGCCGGGTAATCCAGAGATTTTCTGCGACCGTCATCTGCGGAAACACGCTCTTGATCTGCAGCGTGCGCTTGATGCCGAGGCGGCTGATCTCGTGTGGCTTGAGGCCGGTGATTTCCTGGTCACGGAAGAACACTTTGCCGCTGGTCAGCGGCAGCATGCCGGAAACGAGGTTGAAGAAGGTTGTCTTGCCAGCACCGTTCGGCCCGATGATCGCATGCAACCGACCGCTCGGCAGGCTGAGGGTGAGATCATCGACAGCCGTGAGGCCGCCGAACCTCTTGGTGAGATTTTCGGTGCGCAGAATGACTTCGGTCATGGCTGGGCCCGCAATTTTGCGCCGGTGGCAGCTTTATCGGCGGC
>DAIMYT010000109.1:0-11404 GCA_036734345.1 Dokdonella sp.
TCTCGCTGAGTTCGCCCGGCGTGGGAGGGAGATCGTGGTTTTCTTGCATGGGGTCCGGATTCAGTCGCGGTATCGCTTGAGCAGGTCGGCGTAGGCGTCGATGCGCCGGTCGCGCAGGAAGGGCCAGATCCGGCGCACCGATTCGCTGCGCGCGAGATCGATGTCGGCCATCAGCAACTCGCGCTGGTCGGTCGAGGCGCGAGCGAGGAACTCGCCCTGCGGGCCGGCGACGAAGCTCGAGCCCCAGAACTGGATGCCGCGGCCGCCATCCGGCGCCGCTTCGAAGCCGGTGCGGTTGACCGCGAGCAGGGGCAGGCCGTTGGCCACGGCGTGCGCGCGCTGGATCGTGATCCAGGCATCGCGCTGGCGGTCCTTCTCGTCCTGCTGGTCTTCAGGATCCCAGCCGATCGCGGTCGGATAAAGCAGCAGGTCGGCACCGGCCAGTGCCATCAGCCGTGCGCCTTCCGGGTACCACTGGTCCCAGCAGACCAGCACGCCGAGCTTGCCCACCGAGGTTTGCACCGGCTCGAAGCCGAGGTCGCCCGGCGTGAAATAGAATTTTTCGTAGAAGGCCGGATCGTCGGGAATGTGCATCTTTCGATACACGCCGGCGATGGCGCGCGAGCGATCGAAGACCACCGCCGTGTTGTGGTACAGGCCGGCCGCGCGGCGCTCGAACAGCGAGCAGACGAGGACGAGCTGGAGTTCCTCGGCCAACGCACCGAGCCGCTCGGTCGAAGGGCCGGGGATCGATTCGGCGCGATCGAATTCGTCGACGCTCTCGTGCTGGCAGAAGTAGGGGCCGTTGTGCAGTTCCTGCAGCAGCACGAGTTGCACGCCTGCGGAGGCGGCTTCGCGCATGCCGGCCTCGATGGCGTCGAGATTGGCTTCGGTGCTGCCGCGATCGGTCTCCTGCAGCAACGCGACCTTGAGGGACTTGGGGCTCATTCGATTCGCAAACGGGAAAAAAGGGGATGGTAACGCGGATTGCAGGTTGCGGGCGGGATTGGGTAACCACCGGCGGAATGGTGAGCCTGTCGAAGGATGAACGGCCAGACCGCGGGAAACAGGCCGGTCTCGTTACTAGGCCAGCACGCCCTGCGGCAACTGCATCGTCACGCAATGCAGGCTGCCGTTCTGCCAGATCAGCGGGCGGCAGGGTATCTGGACGATCTCGCGTCCCGGATGCGCAAGGCCGATGATGCGCGCCGCTTCGGCATCGGCCGGATCGTCATAGGCCGGCACCAGCACGCCGCCGTTGACGATCAGGTAATTGGCATACGACGCGGCCAGGCGGCGGCCGCCATCGAGGATCGGTTGCGGCCAGGGCAGGGCATGCAGGGTGTAAGGCTTGCCGGATGCCGTGCGCAGCGCGGCCAGTTCCGCGCGCATGCGCTCGAGCTCGGCATGGTGGCCGTCGTTCTTGTCTGTGCAGGCCTGAAACACGATCGCATCGTTCGGAGCCAACCGCGCCAGCGTATCGATATGCGCGTCGGTATCGTCGCCTTCAAGATAACCGTGATCGAGCCACAGCACGCGCTTTGCGGCCAGGGTTTCGAGCAGGACGGCATCGATCTGATCCCGCGTCGAATCCGGGTGGCGCAAGTGCAGGCAGTTCCATGTGGTCAGGATCGTGCCGGCGCCGTCCGATTCGATCGCGCCGCCTTCGAGCGCCCAGTCGATGTCGCGATGCGCGGCATCGGCGAAGAGCTTGCGCGCAACCAGCTCGCCGACGATGCGGTCATCGAGGCTGGCTTCGAACTTGCCGCCCCAGCCGGTGAAACGGAAATCGTTGAGCACGAAGCGGTCGCCATCGGCAAGCGTGATCGGACCCGAATCGCGCAGCCAGGTGTCGTCATAGGGAATCGTGAGGTAGCGGATGCGACCGGCATCGACGGACGCGAGCAGCTGACGGGCCCGCTGGCCGACCTGGTCATCGGCGACGAGGATGATGGCGTCCTCGAAGCGCGTGATGCCGGCAACCAGCGCGACGTAGGTCGATTCGACCGCTTCGAGGCGCTCGGCCCAATCGGTGCCGGCATGTGGCCAGGCAACAAGAACCGTCGCCTGCGGCTCCCACTCGGCCGGCAGGCGCATGCTGGATTCAGTCATCGATGCGGTTTCAGGCGCCGTCGCGCACGCTGTGGATCACGATGTTGCGCTCGAAATAGACGGTGAAACCGTCGTACTGCCAGCGATTGATCGTTGGGTGCAGGGGAGTGTCGCCGCCGGCCGGTGGCAGTTTGGCTTGCGGCGCGCCGAAGCGCTTTTCGACCTGGCTCATGCTGAGGCCGCGTTCCGGCGCCTTGACCGCGCGAACCGTGGTCTTCTCCAGGGTCAGGGATTCCGCCTGGACCGTGGACGCGGCCATGGCGAGGCCGGCGACAAGCAGCGTGCTGCCGAGAACAAACTTCAAGTTCATCACCGAACCTCCTGATCCCAATGGATGATTTTCGAAACTGGCGCAGTTTTAACAGAAGCGCTGCGCAAGTTCCATGGCAACCCGCACATAATAGCGGCCGGGGCTTCGCGGCGTCCGGAAACGCAAAAGGCCGCTTGCGCGGCCCTTGACGTCGAACTGCGGGCAGACCGCTTAGCGCTGGCGCGCCTTGAAACGCGGGTTGCTCTTGCAGATCACGAAAACCTTGCCGCGGCGGCGCACGATCTTGCAATCGCGGTGGCGGGACTTGGCGGACTTGAGCGAAGAAAGCACTTTCATTGGAAACCTCGGGGCGAACGGGCTTGAGCAAAGCGCGCAAGTATATCGGCCCTCGTGAGAACTTGCAAAGCACCAGCAATCGGCGACACTCGCCGCTTGATTCGCGGAATCCGGCGCCGACATTGGGCAAGCCATGAACAACAGCGCCTCCGATCCCCGGCTCCGTTTCGACAACGCGTTCGTTCGCGACCTTCCGGCCGATCCCGAGGTTGGGCCGCGCCTGCGCGAGGTGCGCGGGGCCCTGTATTCGCAGGTCGAACCGACGGCGGTGAGTGCGCCAAGGCTGATCGCGCACTCCGGAGAAATGGCTCGTTTGCTGGATTTGACCGAAGATCAGGTCAATTCCCCGCTTTTTACCGACGTATTCGCCGGAAATGCGGTTTACGACGGAATGCAGCCCTTCGCCAGCAACTACGGCGGGCACCAGTTCGGCAACTGGGCGGGCCAGCTCGGGGATGGCCGCGCCATTACGCTCGGCGAGGTCATCAACACGGCCGGCCAGCGCTGGGAGTTGCAGCTCAAGGGTGCCGGGCCGACCCCGTATTCGCGCCGCGCCGACGGCCGCGCCGTCCTGCGTTCGTCGATCCGCGAATTCCTTTGCAGCGAAGCCATGCATCATCTCGGCGTACCGACGACGCGTGCGCTGAGCCTGGGCGCCACGGGCGAGCAGGTCGAACGCGACATGTTCTATGACGGCCATCCCCGGTTCGAGTCCGGCGCGGTGGTCTGCCGGGTCGCACCGTCCTTCATCCGCTTCGGTCATTTCGAGTTGCCGGCCTCGCGCGGCGAGCTCGACCTGCTGGGGCAACTGATCGATTTCACGATCCGGCGCGATTTCCCCGAGCTGCGCGGCGCCGGCGAGACCCTGCGCGGCGACTGGTTCGGCGAAGTCTGTGCGCGCACGGCGACGATGATCGCGCACTGGATGCGGGTGGGTTTCGTGCACGGCGTGATGAACACCGACAACATGTCGATCCTCGGCCTGACCATCGACTACGGTCCCTATGGCTGGATCGACAATTTCGACCCGGACTGGACGCCGAACACGACCGATCGCCAGCACCGCCGCTATCGCTTCGGCCAGCAGCCGAACATCGCGCACTGGAACCTGGCCTGCCTGGCCCAGGCACTGGCTCCCGCATTTGGCTCGATCGAGTCGCTGCAGGCCGGGCTCAAGCGCTATGCCGAGGTCTACATGGCGGCCGATCGCGCCAATATCGCGGCCAAGCTCGGCCTGGCCGAATGCCGCGACGAGGACGTGCCGCTGATGCAGTCGCTGTACGAATGGATGGCCACGGCCGAAGTCGACATGACGCTGTTCTTCCGCGCGCTTTCCGACCTGGGTGGCGCGCAGGCGAATGCTGATTCATTCGATGCCGCGTTCTACGACCCCGGCAAGCGCGAACGGGCGATGCCCGCCCTCATCGCGTGGCTGGATCGTTACAAGAGCCGCCTCGAAAGCGATCCGCTAACGCCGGCCCAGCGGCGCGAGCGGATGCGCGCAACGAATCCGCGTTTCGTGCTGCGCAACTGGCTCGCCCAGCAGGCCATCGACAAGGCCAACGAAGGCGACGAAGCGGAAATCCTCGAGCTGCTCGATGTCATGCGCAAGCCCTACGACGACCAGCCCGGTCGGGACCGCTTCGCGCGACGTCGCCCGGACTGGGCGAGAAACAAGGCCGGCTGCTCGATGCTCTCGTGCAGTTCCTGACCCTGCAGCCTGTCGGACTTCGCTGGTCGTGGCAAACCTCATTGTGTGAGGACAGTCGCCGGCTACTCGTCAGCACGTAGTCGTTGCATGGGCCAGGAAGCTAGCGCCTGTTTTCGCGCCGCATGGAGAGCGCTGCAAAAGCAGCGATCAAACCGGCCAGCACGAGCAGCAAGGTCGTGGACAGGGTCGGGACCGCCACTGGCTCGATAAGTCCCCGACGCAGGACAACGCTGGCATTGTTGTTACTCGCGTCGAGATCTTCCCAGGAATTAGGGAGTCGAAAACCAAAGGTGAATTCACCGGGCGCCAAGTCAAACAATGCCATCCGCAGATGGCACTCGCGAGTCTCGCCGACAGCAAGCGGGGGCTGCATCGACGTGGGGAACCACCAAAAGTTGTAGTACGGATCGGGTGGATCTGATATCAGCGCTGCCAGAGAATTGCAATCCACCACCTGAGTGGCACTGATATTGAACTCATCACGCAAGTCGGTGCTGATCAAAATCAATTCGCTGGCTGGCTCCGGGCCGTTGTTGGTGACAAACACGAAAAAATCGATCGGCTCGCCGATGACCAGATTCTTGGTCTGGCTGGCTGTCATGCGCACCGCAATGTCGGTGGGCAGCACTAACTGGGCCCGTGCCGGGGCGGCTGCCATCAGGCACAGCATCAAAAAAGGCACGAAATGGCTGGCTTGCTTACGCATCGTCGTTACTCGAAGCCATCGGCGAAAATGCGCCCAAGGCTGGTTCGGTAGCTGGCCGTCGATCGTTCAACCCAGTCTACAGGTGCTATCCAGCTTCTTTCCGCGTAGTGGATTGGACACATCCGGCTAACAGCCTGTCGGACTTTGCTGGTCTTGACGAAACTCCCGTTGATTGTGGGCAGGTGGCGCAGGGTCCGTCCATGGCTCGAGGCGCCTGGGGTGAAGGAATCCCGCGGATATCGTTGCATCCCGGTTTCCGTTCATTGACGGGGCAGCATACTGCGTCGCTGCGGCCACCACGTGGGAGTTGTGATGATCCGATCCATTGTCCTTTGCGGGCTTGTCCTGGCGGGTCTGCCTGCAGTCCAGGCGCGCGCCGATGCGCAGGCGGATGTGCGCCAGGCATTCGGCAAGGTTCTTTCCGCCGGGGGATTCCGCGGCCAGGTGTCGGGCAATGTTTTCGGCCCGGGTACTCCTGCGGTTTCCGGCGAGATCGATGCGCTGTTTCCCGATCGCATCCACCTGCAGGGCGAGGAGCTCGAATTCATCGTCACCGCCGATGGTGCGTGGATCAGCGCGCTCGGAATTTGGACACCCGCCGACCGCGCGCTGTTGCCGGTCACCGCGTTCGACATGGCATCGATGCGCACGGCCATTGCATCGATCTCCGGCGTGCGCGACGAAGGCAGGGCGAAATCCACGTCCTGCGAGAACCTGCGCGTCTATGCATTCAATGCATCGGGGCAACTGCCCGGCACGATGGCCAACGGCCGGATGCGGCTCTGGGTCTGCCAGGCCGACGGTCGTCCGTCACGCATCGAGGCGAGCGAATCGCCCGATCAACGCGTGATCATCGATTTCGACTGGACCCACCAGCCGCAGGTGGTGGCGCCGCTCGGCTGAGGAATCGTCCGTCATCGAGGATGTAGCCGGCGGTATCGCTTAGCGTGGGCGCCATCGCGTGGAAGCGGAACGCGGCGACGATGCGGAAATGGCCAATCGACGGATAGCTCTTGTACTGCACGGGGACGCCGGCCTTCTGCAGGCGCGACTGCAACGACGTGCTGTTTCTCGGCCAGACCACCCGGTCGCTGGCGCCGTGCAAAAGCAGGAACGGTGGCTCGTCACCATCGACGAAATTGACCGGCTGCGATGCTGGCCAGTCCTTCTCCGCGCCGAATACCTCGACCAGATCGGGATCGGTGAGCGGCAGGAAGTCGTAGGGTCCGGAAATCCCGATCACGCCCGCCAGTTCGCGCGGTTTGATCGCCACGCTGGCCAGGTAGCTTTGATCGGTGGCCAGCAAGGCGGCGATATGCGCCCCCGCGGAATGACCGACGAGGAAGATCCGCTGCGGATCGCCGCCGATCTCGGCGGCATGGTCGCGCACCCAGCGCACCGCGTGCGCCGCGTCGAACTCGAAATCGGGAAAGTGACCCTGCGGATACTGGCGGTAGTCGGGAATCACGGTGACGATGCCCGACCTGGCCAGGGCTTCGCCGACGAAGGCATAGTCGCAGCGGCTGCCGCTGCGCCAGCTGCCGCCGTAGAAGAAAATCGCAATCGGCTGGCCTGCAGCCCACGTCGGCGGACGGTGGATGTCGAGCGCGAGGTCGTGAACGGGTTCGTAGATGACGGATTCGACGGCAGGCGTTGACGATCTTCCGCTGTTGAGCAGGCCGAAGCCGAGCGACTGGCAGCCGCTGGCAAGGAGCGCCGCAACCCCGGCGAGCGTGCAACGCAGCAGTAACCCGTAGCGCTGTCTTTTCTGCGGATACATTCATTCACCCATGGGGTTCAGGCCGTCGCCCGGTGCGGCAGGGCAGGTTTGCGCAGGGTCGAAAGCAGCTACGCGTTGCCCGCAAGTACGAATCATCACCCATTGCGGATGCAGCTGCCCGGTTCCTGCGTCGCCCGTGCCTGATGACACGTGACCTCTCCGCGGAAATCGGTCAGGATCGAACGATTGCGCGATCAGGTGCCTGCGAGGCCGTGGAGGTGGGAGTGGAACGACGCGATTTCCTCAAGATGTCCGGTGTCGGGCTGGGCGTGCTGCTGGCGCCTGCGTTCGGTCGCGCGATTGCCGCCGAGGAGCTGGTGACGAAACTCGACGTGGCCATGAAGAAGCGCCTGGCCGACTCGGCGCTGGGCGCCGCGAAAGACGCCGGCGCGAGCTACTGCGACGTGCGCATCGGCCGCTACCTGCGCCAGTTCGTCATCACCCGCGAAGACAAGATCGAGAACATCGTCAATACCGAATCGACCGGCATCGGAATTCGCGTTGTCGCCAACGGCACCTGGGGATTCGCGGCGACCAGCGATCTCGGCGAGAACGCCGTGGCGCGCGCGGCCAGGCAGGCGGTCGCGATCGCGCGGGCCAATTCGAAGCTGACGGTTGAGCCGGTCCAACTGGCAGCCGTGACCGGCGTCGGTGAAGTCGCCTGGGCCACGCCGATCATCACCAATCCGATGGCCGTGCCGATCAGGGAGAAGGTCGAGCGCCTGCTCGAGGTCAACGCGGCGGCGATGAAGGCCGGCGCGAGCTTCGTCAACTCGACCCTGTTCCAGATCAACGAACAGAAATACTTCGCCTCGACCGACGGCTCCTATATCGACCAGGATATCCATCGCATCTGGGCGCCGCTGCAGGTCACCGCCGTGGACAAGGCCAGCGGCAAGTTCCGTCGCCGCGATGGCCTGTCCGCGCCCATGGGCATGGGCTACGAGTACCTCGATGCGAAGAAGGAAGACCGCATCGAGATGCCCGGTGGCGTGATCGTGTACGCGCGCTCCTACGACATGCTCGAGGATGCCGTGGCCGCCGCGAAGCAGGCGCGGGAAAAGCTCAATGCGCCTTCGGTCAAGCCGGGCAAGTACGACCTCGTGCTCGATCCGAGCAACCTGTTCCTGACCATCCACGAATCGGTCGGCCATCCGCTCGAACTCGACCGCGTGCTCGGCTACGAGGCCAATTTCGCCGGCACCAGTTTCGCCACGCTCGACAAGTGGAAGTCGAAGGACTACCGCTATGCCAGCGACAAGGTCACGATTTTCGCCGACAAGACGCAGCCCGGCTCGCTCGGCGCCGTCGGCTACGATGATGAGGGCGTCAGGACGAAGCGCTGGGACCTGATCCGGGATGGCATCCTGGTCAACTACCAGGCGATCCGCGACCAGGTGCACATCCTCGGCGAAAAGGAGTCGCAGGGCTGCTGCTATGCCGATTCGTGGGCTAGCGTGCAGTTCCAGCGCATGGCCAACGTGTCGCTCGCCCCGGGCAAGGAGAAGCTCTCGCCGGCGCAGATGATCAAGGATGTCGCCGACGGCATCTACATCTTCGGTCGCGGTTCCTATTCGATCGACCAGCAACGCTACAACGCGCAGTTCGGCGGCCAGCTGTTCTACGAGATCAGGGACGGCAAGGTCACCGGCATGATCGAGGACGTCGCCTACCAGATCCGCACGCCGGAGTTCTGGAACGCCTGCAGCGCGATCTGCGATGACAGCGACTATCGGATGGGCGGCACCTTTTTCGACGGCAAGGGGCAACCGGGACAGGCCTCCGCCGTATCGCATGGAGCGAGCACGGCACGCTTCGATGGCATCAACGTGATCAACACGGCGCGCAGCCTGGGGTAGCCAGCACGTCCCACGCTCGTCCGCGGCAGCGGGCGTGTGCGGAACGCAAGCGGTCCCGACCATGCCATTCGCCACATGACGATCCGGCCATGGGCCGCCATGATCGAACGGCGAACGCATGTGTCGGCACTCTGGCTGGCAGTGCAGAACAGGATGAGTGCCAGAGGCAATCGTCCCGGAAATGAACGAAAGGCGGAGAAGACGATGGAAAGACGTGATTTCCTCAAGGCGACCAGCCTGGGGCTCGGCGCGCTGATGATTCCGGCCTATGGC
The DNA here is from genome assembly GCA_036734345.1 of Dokdonella sp. Lineage (GTDB taxonomy): Bacteria > Pseudomonadota > Gammaproteobacteria > Xanthomonadales > Rhodanobacteraceae > Dokdonella. The sequence goes on from DAIMYT010000109.1 coordinate 9,049, forward strand.
CGGGTGATCGCCGCCGAAGTACTGGTCAGCAAGCTCGACGTGGCGCTCAAGAAGCGCCTGGCCGATACCGCGCTGACCGCGGCGAAGGCCGACGGCGCGACCTACTGCGACGTGCGCATCGGGCGCTATCTGCGCCAGTTCGTGATCACCCGCGAGGACAAGGTGCAGAACGTCGTCAACACTGAGTCGAGTGGCGTCGGCATCCGCGTCATCGCCAACGGCACCTGGGGATTCGCCGCCTCCAGCGACCTCAGCGCCGATGCCGTGGCGAAAGCCGCGCGCCAGGCCGTGCAGATCGCCAAGGCGAACTCGGTGCTGACCACCGAGCCCGTGCAACTGGCGCCGACCCAGGGCGTCGGCGAGGTTTCCTGGGCGACGCCGATCGTCAAGAACGCGATGGAAGTACCGATCAAGGAAAAGGTCGACCTGCTGCTCGGCGTCAACGCCGCGGCGATGAAGGCAGGCGCCAACTTCGTCAATTCGATCCTGTTCCAGGTCAACGAGCAGAAGTACTTCGCCTCGACCGATGGTTCCTACATCGACCAGGACATCCACCGCATCTGGGCCCCGCTCACGGTCACCGCGATCGACAAGGCCAGTGGCAAGTTCCGCAGCCGCGAGGGCCTGTCGGCGCCGGTCGGCATGGGCTACGAATACCTCGACGGGAAGAAGGAACACAAGATCGAACTGCCCGGCGGCGTCATCGGTTACACGGATTCCTACGACATGCTCGAGGATGCCGTGGCCGCGGCGAAGCAGGCCCAGCAGAAGCTCAAGGCGCGCTCGGTCAAGCCCGGCAAGTTCGACCTCGTGCTCGATCCGACCCATCTGTGGCTGACGATCCACGAGTCGGTCGGCCATCCGCTCGAACTGGATCGCGTGCTCGGCTACGAGGCCAATTACGCCGGCACCAGCTTCGCCACGCTCGACAAGTGGAAGTCGAAGGATTTCAGATATGGCAGCGACAAGGTCACGCTGTTCGCCGACAAGGTGCAGAAGACCTCGCTCGGCGCGGTCGGGTTCGACGACGAAGGCGTCAAGACCCAGCGCTGGGACCTGGTCAAGGATGGCGTGCTGGTCAACTACCAGGCGATCCGCGACCAGGCCCACATCCTCGGGCTCGATCATTCGCAGGGTTGTTGTTATGCCGATTCGTGGTCGAGCGTGCAGTTCCAGCGCATGGCCAACGTGTCGCTGGCGGCGGGCAAGGAAAAGCTCAGTCCGGCCGAGATGATCAAGGACGTCGAGGACGGCATCTACATCATCGGCGACGGTTCGTTCTCGATCGACCAGCAGCGCTACAACGCGCAGTTCGGCGGGCAGCTGTTCTACGAGATCAAGAACGGCAAGGTCACCGAAATGATCGAGGACGTGGCCTACCAGATGCGCACGCCCGAGTTCTGGAACGCCTGCGTTGGCATCTGCGACGAGAGCGACTACCGCCTCAACGGCTCGTTCTTCGATGGCAAGGGCCAGCCCGGCCAGGTTTCCGCCGTTTCGCACGGATCGAGCACGGCCCGATTCAATGGCATCAACGTCATCAACACCGCACGCAGCCTTGGTTGAGCGCAGGAGTCTTATCGATGAGCATCTACACTGAACAGGACGCCAAGGCGATCCTCGAAAAAGTCGTCAAGCTGTCCAAGGCCGACGAATGCACCGCCACGCTCGACGGCCGCGTCGACGGCAATATCCGCTACGCACTGAACCAGGTATCGACCAGCGGCATCGTCAGCGATGCCGAACTCGGCGTGCAGGTCGCCTTTGGCAAGCGCGTCGGCACCGCGACGATCAACGAATTCGACGACGCCTCGCTGGAAAAGGTCGTACGCCGGGCCGAGGAACTGGCCAAACTGGCCCCCGAGAATCCCGAGTTCGTGCCGGCGATCGGCAAGCAGACCTACGGGCCGAGCAAGACCTGGTTCGAGAAGACCGCGACGATCAAGCCCGAGTACCGTGCCCAGGTCGCGGCCGATTCGATCGTCCCGAGCAAGGCCGCCAAGTGCGTCGCCGCGGGATTCCTCTCCGACAGCGACCGCTTCTCGGCGATCGCCAACAGCAATGGCAATTTCGCCTACCAGAAGAGCACCAATCTCGATTTCACCTGCACGGTGCGTACCGAAGACGGCACCGGTTCGGGCTGGGTCGCGCGCAACCTGGCCGATGTCGAGCAGTTCAATGCCAAGGACGAGATCAAGGTCGCGATCGAGAAGGCCACAAAGTCGCGCGAGGCCAAGGCGCTGGAGCCCGGCAAGTACACGGTGATCCTCGAGCCGGCCGCCTCGTCCGGACTGATCTCGTTCATGATGTTCGGCTTCGACGCGCGCCGCGCCGACGAGGGTCGCAGCTTCCTGGC
>DAIMYT010000110.1:0-8015 GCA_036734345.1 Dokdonella sp.
GCCTTGAGCGCATCGAGGTTCTTCGTCGCCACCTTTTCCAGCGGCCTGGACTCGTTGGATACCGTCGCCAGCGCCTCGCCCAGGCGCACGCGCAGGCGGCTGTTGATCGTGTCCAGCGAGGGCAGGATCGATTCCTTGCCGATGCCGTCCGCCGTCTCCGAATACACCGTGGTCTGCGTCTGCGGGTCGATCACCTCGGCGGTGATGCGCACCCGACCGCCGATCTCGGCGATCGTCGGCAGGATCAGCGCGCGTGCGCCGTCGCGGATCGCCACTTCCGAGCCCACTTCGCGATCGACCTCGGTCTTGTCCGGATCCCGCTGCATGCGCGTGATCGTGTCGCGCACCTTCAGGTCCGGCAGCACGTTGACGTAGCGCGACTGCTCCAGGCCGATGCGCAGCGCGCTCTCCAGCGCATCGTCGAACACCGTCTCGCCGGTCAGGTTGTGCAGGCTGCCGACCACCACCCAGTCGCGACTGGCGAAGGCGATCGCCGGATCCGGGCGCAGGAACATCACGATCGGCACCGCGATCAGCGCGGCCACCACCAGCGCCTCGATCACCACCGTCGCCGGGCGCCGCCAGAACGGCACTTCGCGATGCGCCTTGCTCGACCACGGCGGCGCCTTCAGCGGCGCCAGGCCTTCCTCGCCCACTTCGAACACCGCCACCGGATCGGGCACGCCGCGGAAGCGGTAGCGCCCGTGCGTGCGCCAGCGGATCTTGTCCAGATCCTCGCCCAGCTCGCCCTGGGCGCGATGGGCCAGGTCATAGGCAATGTTCGAGAGCAGGATCTGCCCGGGCAGGGCCAGGCTCATCAGCCGCGAGGTGATCGGCTTGACCAGCCCCTCGACCTCCACCGGCTTGGCGCCGCGCGCAATATCGTCGCTGCTGTTGTCCCAGACCACCACGTCGCCGACGTGGATGCCGACCCGCGCGCTCAGGGTCGTCTTCTCCGCCGCGTTGAGCTGGCGCAGCCCGCGCTGGTAGTCCAGCGCATAGGCCACCGCCTGCACCGGCCGGTCGAACATCATCATGAAGCCGTCGGTCTTGTCGATCTCGCGGCCGCCGTGGCGGTCGGCCAGGGTCCGCGCCAGCCGGTCATGCTTGCGGATCAGTTCCGCCGCCTCGCGATCGCCGAGGCGCTCGACCAGCGCCGTCGAGTCGACCAGGTCGCACAGCACCAGCGTGCGCAGCATCGAGCTGGCGCTGGACTGCGGATCGATTAGGGTGGCGGCACCTGCGTTCACGACAACTCCCTGTTCCGAAAGGCAGGAGTCGGGCATTTTGCGCCGCGGAGTGCACAATTTCCAGTCTGGTGATTCTGCTGCGCTGGCCGGGCATTGTTACCCGCCTAGCGACAATCCGTCGCAAACCGCTGCCTTGTTGCCGCGGGCTGCCGACGCCAGTGTTGCGACCAATCGGGCGTCTGGGCCGTCCTGATACGAGGATCCGTCGTCCGACGATCCACTTGCCGGTCCCTGCAGCAGCGCCGGGGCCGTTTTCTGCCCCCGGCGATTCCCGGTTCAAATCGCACGAACGGCACAAACACAGAGCAGCGGAAACACACAATGAAACTCCAGGAGCGCCCGACCAGTCGATCCCCAGCGCGCAGCGGCTCGCGAGCGCTGACCCGCCTCGTGCGCGGACAGCCGGTCAGCGACGGCGCGGGGGTCAAGCTCAACCGCCTCATCGGCCAACGCGGCTTCGACATGCTCGATCCCTTCCTGATGTTCGACGAATTCCGCTCGGACAAGGCCAACGACTACCTCGCGGGCTTTCCCGAGCATCCGCACCGCGGGTTCGAAACCGTCACCTACATGCTCGCCGGGCGCATGCGCCATGGCGACAACCAGGGCAACAGCGGGCTGCTGACGCCAGGCAGCGTGCAGTGGATGACCGCCGGCCGCGGCATCGTCCATTCGGAGATGCCCGAACAGCAGGACGGACTGATGTGGGGATTCCAGCTCTGGGTCAACCTGCCGGCGCGCGACAAGATGACGGCGCCGCGCTACCAGGAAATATCCCCGCGGCAGATCCCGCTGGTGAAGCCTGCGCGCGGCGTCGAAGTGCGCGTCATCGCCGGCAGCCTTGGCGGCGTGGCCGGCCCGGTCAGCGGCGTGCCGACGGCGCCCGTGTATTTCGACCTGGCGCTCGCGGCAGGTGCGCACATCGAGGTGCCGCTGGCATCCGGCCACAGTGCATTTGCCTACGTCTACGACGGCGTGGCGGCGATCGGCAGCGAGAAGGACCCCGGGATCGTGCAACACGGGGAACTCGGCGTACTCGGCGAGGGCAGCCATGTGCGCGTTGCCGCCGGCGCGGAGACTTCGCGCCTGCTGGTCATCGCCGGCAAGCCGCTCAACGAGCCGGTCGCCAAGTACGGTCCGTTCGTGATGAACACGCCGCAACAGATCGTCGAGGCGATCCGCGATTTCCAGAACGGCGCTTTCTGACGCGCCGGGCCTGCCGCGGCTACGCGGGACCGGCCAGGCGCGGCGGCGGATTTCAGTCCTTCATGCGCCGGAAAACGGGCCACGGCAGGTGGCGGACAAGCAGGGCCACCAGGCCCCACCAGCGCGGTTCGTAACGGTCGAACGAGCCGCGCGGAAGGTTGCGCACCACTTTGTACGCGACCGCCGCCGGCTCGGCGGCGGGTAGTGGCAGCTTCAGGCCGTGGGTGAGGTCGCGGCGCAGGAAGCCGAGCCGGTAGAACTGCACGTGCAAGGCGCCGGGCAGGTGGCGATGGCGCAGGCTTTCAAAGAAGGTTTCCAGACCGCGCTTGGCCGCGGCATAGACGACATTGCGCCCGCGCCCGCGCACCGCGGCGATACTGCCGAAGCCGACGATCGCTCCACGCGAGGCGAGCAGGGCCGGCAACAGGGCGTGGGCGATGGCCAGCGGCGCATGCAGGTTGATCGCCAGCAGCTGGCCGATGGCCGCCGCGCCGAGCGTGGTGTCGTCGTCGTTGCGCGACATGCCGACCGGCAGCAACAGCATCGAAGCGGGCGGCAGCTCGGCCAGGGCGTCGACCAGGCGTGCGCCCGGATTGGCGACACTGGCCAGGTCGATGGCGACCGTCGCCACCTGCGCGTCGTGGCGCAGTTGCAGGTCGGCCGCGATGGCGGAAAGGTCGCGCGCATCGGATGCGACCAGCAGCAGGGGATGCCCTGCGCGCGCCAACTCGACCGCCAGCGCGCGGCCGAGTCCGCTGGAAGCACCGACGACGACGGCCGTCACAGGTCCAGCCTGCGGGTCAGTTCGGAGCGCTGCAAGCCACGCGGATCGAAGGCGCGCAGGCGATCGCGCTGCAGGTCGAAACCGGCGATGCCGCGGCGTGCGGCGGCCGCCTGCAAGCTGGAATCCTTGATCAGGTTGGGACGCCCGCCGTGCTCGAGTGCGAGTTCGGTCAGCGCCTCGATGAAGCTGGCTTGCGTGCTCGCGCGCGGTTGCGGCAACTGGATCGCCAGCGCAATGCCCTTGCCATCGAAACCGAACCCTTCGGCACTGCCATCGAACAGCTTGCTCGCAATCAGGCTGATGCGCGGTCGCCGGCGCGCCACCTCGGCCTCGAGCGCGGCAACGAAGCCGGCGTAGCGCGCGTGCTCGATTAGCCATTGCGCCTCGAGGAAGCCCTGCGCCCCGAATCCGGCAAAATAGGCGTGCGCATCGTTGAGCGGAAACAGGGCCTTGCCGACGGCGACATGGGTGCTGCCATGGCGACGGTACTGGTTGCGTATCCAGGCATTCATCGCGGCGATACCGGGCCCGCTCCAGGCGCACAGCGGCCATGGATCGATCTGCGCCGGCAGGTCGACAGCCACCTGCCGCGTCGACCGCTGCGCTTCCTGGGATTCGAGGCCATAGCGGATGAAACCCCGGCCGCAACGACCCGCCCGGCCATCGTGCCAGCCATACAGCAGCGGCGCCCCGGCGTGGGCCTTCAATACTTCGGCGGCTTCGAGCAGGTTGCCGACGGCGATGTTGCGCAGCGAATAGGCCGCGGGCGCCGGCACCAGGCGCAGGGTCGCACTGCCGATCAGGCCGGGAATGCCGAAGCCGGCGAAGCAGGCGGCGAAGCGCTCGGCGTTTTCGTTGGCGTCGAGGGCCATCCAGCCGGTGACCGGATCAAGCAGTTCGATGGCCTCGACGTGGCGGCGGAACGTGCCGTCGCGGGCCGGGTTCTTGCCGTGCACATCAGCCGCGATGCAACCGCCGATGGTGGCCTGCGGATGGCCGGGCGCCACCGGCAGCAGCCAGCCTCGCGCGAGGGCGAAGCGCACGACATCGCCGATGCGCGCGCCGGCCTCGACGGTGAGCAGTCCGCGTTCCGGGTCGAACTCGAGCAGGCGGTCGAAGCAGGCGAGGTCCTGGACCACGCAATCTTCGCCGAAGCTCGCACCGACATAGGACACGCCGGCACCGCGCGCGATGCGCTGCACGTCGCCAGGCAGGGCCTCGAGCAGGCGGTAGCGGTCGGGCCGCTGCACGTGGCATTGCGCCGTGTAGCCGCGATCGAAGCTGCTCAGCTCGGTGCGGGCGAGGGCGAATCCGCGCGTGGAGCTCACGACCTGCTTTCCTTTTCCTGGGCGATATCAGCTTCGAAGAGACTGTCGAGGTCACGCTGGGCTTCGCGCGCGTTCTGCACGATCGCCGAGTCGTCGTCGTAGAACAGGTGCTGTTCGGCGAGCAGTTTCTCGTCGAACTCGCGGAACCGGTCGACCCGCTGCGCGGCGAGCGCGGGATCGAGCCCGAGTTGCTCGAGGACCCGCCGCGACATCACCAGACTTGAGTGGAAGGTTTCGCGGACGACCTGCGCGCCGAGATCCATCAGGCGGAATGCGTGCTGGCGGTTGCGCGCGCGTGCGAACACCTTCAGGTGCGGATACATGCGCCGGACCAGCCGCGCGGTGCGGATGTTGGTATCCGGGTCGTCGGTGGCGACGATGAAGATCTCGGCCTTCTCGGCGTGCGCGGATCGCAGCAGGTCGCCGCGCGAAGGATCGCCGTAGTAGATCTGGTTGCCGAAGCGGCGCGACATCTCCACCTGCTCGATCGAACTCTCGATCGCGGTGAAGCGGACGTGGTTGGCGCGCAGGATGCGCGCGACGATCTGGCCGACGCGGCCGAAGCCGGCGATGATCACGCGCGGCGGCTCGGTATCGTCGATCTGGTCGTAGACCGGTTGCGCGGCAACCGCTTTCGGACTCAGGCGCGAGAACAGCACGACCAGCACCGGCGTCAGCGCCATCGACAGCGTGATCACGACGATCAGGACGTCGCGCAGATGGGCGTCGATCAGGCGGCTCTGTGCGGCGAGGGTGAAGACGACAAAGGCGAATTCGCCGCCTTGCGCAAGCACGCCCGCCAGTTTCAGCGACGATGCGCTGTCCTCGCGCGCGAGTCGCCCGACGCCGAACAGGATGGCGCCCTTGACCGCGATCAGTCCGACCAGCAGTGCGCCGACGAGGACCGGCTCGGCGACCACCAGCCGGGCGTCGGCGGTCATGCCGACGCTGATGAAGAACAGGCCGAGCAGCAGGCCCTTGAACGGATCGACCCGGGCCTCGATCTCGTGGCGGTATTCCGAGTCGGCCAGCAACACGCCGGCGAGGAAGGCGCCGAGCGACATCGAAATGCCGGCCTGGTGCACCAGCCAGGCCGTGCCCAGCACGACCAGCAACGTGCTGGCTGTGAATACTTCGGGCATCTGCGTGCGCGCGGCGATACGGAACAAGGGCCGCATCAGCAGGCGCCCGCCGACGATCACCGCCGCGATGGTCAGGATCACGCGCAGCACGCCCGGGGCATCGGGAATTGCGCTGCCGGCCTGCTGGGTCGCGGTCAGCAGCGGCACCATGGCGAGAATCGGAATGGCGGCGACGTCCTGCAGGAGCAGGATGGCAAAGCCGAGCCGGCCATGCGGACTCTGCAATTCCTTGCGTTCACCGAGGATCTGCAAGCCGATCGCCGTGGACGACAGGGCCAGGCCGAGGCCGACCACGAGAGCGGCCTTCCAGCCCAGGCCGAGCGCCGTGCAGATGGCGAAGATGGCCACTGCGCTGACCACCAGCTGCACGCTGCCCAACCCGAACACGAGGCGACGCATGACCCAGAGCCGCTGCGGCGAAAGCTCAAGGCCGATCACGAACAGCATCAGGACGATGCCGAGCTCCGAGATGTGCGCGATTTCCTCGGCGTTGCCGACCAGGTTCAGCGCCGAAGGCCCGATCAGCGCGCCGGCGACCAGATAGCCGAGCACCGAGCCGAGCCGCGAGCGCTTCGCCAGTGGAACCGCGATGACCGCCGCGAGCAGCAGGACGACGGCATATTGCATGAAGCTGCTCGTTTCCACGCGTCACTCCAGAAGGGGCGGCGAATTATCGCATGGGGCAGCAATCCGGCCGCGCCGCTGGCGGTTCCGGGTCAGGGCGCTTTCATCTTGCGCAAGGGAAGTCGTGACGATGCATTCCGCCACAGTCTGCAGCAGCGACACGGGCATGGTCCGGTCTTCTCAGGCGCTGAGACGCGCGCGGGCCATGGTCGGGAAAAGAGGAGGTGACCCATGCTGCTTGCCCCGTTTGCTTCGATCGAGCACCCGTTGCATCCGCTCCGCGCCAGGCCCGGCGATGGGCCGGTCGTGCCCGCCTGGCTGCTGGCCTGGGCTGGAGCCGGTGCACTGGCGCTGGCCTGCATTCCCGCCTTGCGCGGCGGCGAGCTGGCCGGCCTGACGCTGCCGTTCTGGCTGCTCGGGGCGCCGCTTTCGAACATCCTCTGGTTGACACGCTCGCGCTGGGTTTGCTCGTTGCGCCGCTTGGCCGCGTCCGCCGTCAGGCGCCGCCGCCAGGTCCGGACACGATCCTAGGCCATACTGGGCGGGCGGTCAGACCCGCGTGCCAAGCCGCTTGCGCTCCATGCGGCGCAGGAACTCCTCCATGATCCGCCGGTACAGGTCGGCACCGAGATAGGCATCCTCGACGCCGGCGTCGATCGACGGATTGTCGTTGACCTCGATCATGGCCAGGCGATCACCGTCCTTCTTGATGTCGACGCCGTAGAGGCCGTCGCCGATCGGCGCGGTCGCCTTGAGTGCGAGCTTGACCACGTCGGCGGGCGCCTCGCGCACCGCCAGGGTTTCGAAGCCGCCGGACTTGCTGGTGCCTTTCGCGCCGTGGTTGTAGATCTGCCAGTGGCCACGCGACATGTAGTACTTGCACGCATACAGCGGTTCGCGGTTGAGCACGCCGATGCGCCAGTCGAATTCGGTGAACATGAACTCCTGGGCGAGGATCAGCGCCGTATGCTGGAACAGCGCATCGGCAGCCTCCTTGAGCTTCTCGGCGCTCTCGACCTTGACGATGCCGCGCGAAAACGAACCGTCGGGGATCTTGAGCACCAGCGGAAAGCCGAGCCGCTCGGCGCTCTCTTCGAGCTTCTTCGCATCGTCCTTGTAGAGAATCTCGGTGCGCGGAATCGGCAGCTTGCGCGACAGCATGAGGTCGTGCATGTAGATCTTGTTGGTGCACTTGAGGATCGACTCGGGATCGTCGATGACAACCATGTCCTCCTTTTCCGCCTTGTTGGCGAAGCGGTAGGTGTGGTTGTCGATCACCGTGGTTTCGCGGATGAACAGGCCGTCGTATTCGGCCAGGCGCTGGTAATCGTTGCGCCCGATCGGATCGACTTCGATGCCGAGTTCGCTGCCGGCTTCGATGAAGTGCTTGAGCGCCTTCTTGTTCGACGGTGGCATGGCCTCGTTCGGGTCGACGAGCATGGCCAGGTCGAAACGGAACTTGCGCTTCGCGCGCGGCTTGCGCCACAGCTTCTTCGAGAAGCGGTCGAGGATCTGGGCAAAGGCATCTTCCTGTTCGTCGGACAGCGATTGCAGTCCGGTCGGCTTGATCGCGGAGATCTGCCAGATCCGATCGCGCTCGAACTCGATGCGCAGGATCGGGCTCGGAAAGGCATCGAAGACCTGGCGGGCGAGATCCTCCAGGGCCGGGTGCGAGGTCTCG
>DAIMYT010000110.1:8025-11247 GCA_036734345.1 Dokdonella sp.
TACACGAGGATGCCGAAATCGGTGGTGTCGCGTCCGCCCGCCGGCAGGAACTTGCCGAGCCGGCTGCTCAGGTCCTCGATGTCCAGTCCATACAGCGAACGCCGGCGCAGGTCGTTGATCGTGCGGACTGACGGAATCACCTTGTGCCCGCGCGCTTCGGCCAGAAGGGAGACGTAGTAGCCGGTGCCCAGGTACTTGTAGCTGCGGCAGAGGTTGATGACCTGGGTGCGTTCGTCGTCGTCGCTGAGCGGCTGCTTGAGGTAATCCTGGGCAGAAACGACGTTGTCGGACGGGTAGTAGGAACCCCAGTCCGAGGTCTTTTCAACAACGATGACGAGACGACTCATGCGGTTCCTGTGCGTGGAGTGGGCGGTACGCGGAGATCCGGAGCGCTGACCGCAGCGTGCTGAAATCGATTGGCGAATGGCGGCGACGCGGCGGCGAGTTTGCCATAGGCATGGCTGGCGGTGCAGGACGCGGGGGCCGGGAATGCCGTGTCCGGGGCCGACTTGCGTATTTTCCCATTGCGTCCCGACTGGCGTGTCCTTAGTCTCGCGCGATGCAGAATCCGCGATCCAGCCGTTACGCCATGCCGCTGCCAGCCAAGGCACTGAGTGTCCGCCGTGCGGTCGAGACCGACCTGCCCGGCCTCGTCGCTCTCGAAAACGAGACGTTTCGTGGCGACCGCCTCAGTGCGCGCCAATGGGCACGGCACCTGGACAGCGATACCGCGCGCGTCCTGATTGCCTCGGCAGGACGCGGCCTGATCGGCGCCATCGTGCTTTTCATGCGTCGCGGCAGCGACGTCGCCCGCCTTTACTCGCTGGCCATCGCGGCCGATTCGCGCGGCGCCGGCATCGGCAATACGCTGCTCGAGGCGGGCGAGCTGACGGCCCGCCAGTGTGGTTGCGCGCGGCTGCGCCTTGAAGTGCGCCGCGACAATGGCCCGGCGCAGCGCCTGTACGAGCGGCGCGGCTACCGCCTGATCGGCGAACGGGCGCGCTATTACGAAGATGGCGAGGACGCGCTGCGTTTCGAGAAGACCCTGGGGCAGGACTGACGGACCGGTCTGCGCGCACGCAGCGTCTGCGCCCCGTGGCCGGACCGCAGCCGGCCAACTACCAGCCGGCGTCCTTCAGCATCTGCTCGGTCTGCGCGTTGGCCGCTCTGGCGACCAGTCCGCCCGCCGGAGCGAGGCTGACCCGGTACTGGCCGCCGTCGAGCAGCGGCAGATAGGCGGCGCTGCCGTAATTGGCATCGACCCATGGCAGCCATTGCGGGAAGCGGCGCTTGAGATCGAGCAGGTCGAACGGATTGGTCCGGTCGAGCGCGACCACGCTGCGCTCGCGCTCGGATTCCTGGGCCGCGTCGGCATAGCGCCCGCTGACCCGATCGAGACGGTACAACGGCGGCGCACCCCACATGACCGCGCGCGGGCTCCACTTGATGACGCGCGCATCGAGCTGCCACTGGTCGCCGGCGAGTTCGACGCCGCGATGGCTTCCATCGGGGAATTCGATACGCACGGCAAATCGCTGCGGCGCAATCTTGCGCACATCGAGCAGGGCGAGGGTGGTTTCCGTGGTCAGGCGACGGTAGCCGAGCAGGGCCGAGCCGGAGAACGCGCCGAGCGCGGCCAGCAACACGAACACCAGGGCCCACAGGCTGCTGTGGCAGGCCGAAAGCCTGCGCCGCTCGCGCCAGCGCCGGCGTGCGCCGAATCCGTTGAGCAGGGCGAACAGGGCGCACAAGCCTGCGAAAATGAAGAAGGCGATGAGGATCGGGGTCAGCGGCATGGCGCGAAGGATACCGCGATCCGCGGGCCGGTCGCGCCTCGGCCCGGCCATGCCTGGCGGGTGCGGGCGCTATACTCGTCGCCGTTTTCCGCCGCCTCGAGTTTCCGCGCATGTCCCGACTTCCCCGTTTGCTGCTCTTCGTGCTCGTCATCGCGTTGCTCGCCGCCTGCGGCAACAAGGGCGACCTGGTCAGGCCGACACCGCCGGCCGAGCCGGCCAAGACGCCGACGACGCAGGGCTGAGCCGGCCCGGCACGATGGCACTTCCGTTCAGCAAGATGCACGGCATCGGCAACGACTTCGTCCTGCTCGATTGCCGCGAATCGCCGATGGCGCTGGATACCGCGGCGATCCGCCGGCTCGGCGATCGCCACTTCGGCGTCGGCTTCGACCAGTTGCTCAGCATCGAACCGAGCCGCGACGCCGATTGCGCCTTTGCCTACGGCGTCTGGAACAGCGACGGCTCACGTTCGGGGCAATGCGGCAATGGCGTGCGTTGCGTGGCCGCCTGGCTGGCCCGCGAAGGCGCGCTCGACGAGGGCCTGGTGCGCCTGATGAGTCCGTCCGGTCCGGTCCGGGTTGAACTGCTGCCCGATGCGCGCATCCGCGTCGACATGGGCGAACCGCGATTTGCGCCGTCCGCGCTGCCGTTCGACGCGCCGCATGAGCGGGATCGCTACAAGATCGAGGTGGTCGGGCGCAGCGTCGAAATCGGCGCGGTTTCGATGGGCAATCCGCATGCCGTGATCGAGGTGGAAGATATCGCCGCTGCGCCGGTCGACGTGCTCGGTCCGCAGGTCGAACATGCCGGTGCGTTCCCGCGCGGTTGCAACGTCGGCTTCGCCCAGGTGCTGTCGCGCACGGCGGTCGCGCTGCGTGTCTGGGAGCGCGGCGTCGGCGAGACGCTGGCGTGTGGCAGCGGTGCCTGCGCGGCGGTCGCCGTGCTGCGCCGGCGCGATCAGGTTGCCGACGGGGTGGACGTTCGCCTGCCCGGGGGCACGCTGGAAATACAATGGCAGGGTCCGGGCCACAGCCTGTGGATGACCGGTCCGGCAACATTCGCATTCGAAGGGGTCTGGCATGAGTGAGTTGAGCGTGAAGGACGGTCTGACGGCAATGGAGGTGGCCAGTTACCTGCGCCGCCATTCAGATTTCCTCAAGGAATTCCCCGATATCGCCATGCTCCTGCGCCTGCCGCGCGAGCAGGGGCCGGCGGCGTCGCTGGCCAGCTACCAGCTCGAGGTCCTGCGCGACAAGAACAACGAGTTCTCGCGTCGCCTGCACGATCTCATCGAGATCGCGCACGAAAACGAGACCCTGATGGTGCGCGTGCATACGCTGACCCTGGCCCTGATGCGCGCCAACAGCCTGGCCGACACGGTGACCCGCGTGGTCGCCAGCCTGACCGAGGACTTCCACACCGACCT
>DAIMYT010000111.1:0-11104 GCA_036734345.1 Dokdonella sp.
TCGATGGCTTCGTCGAGTGCGCGCACGGCGCCGATTTCGAAGATCCCGCCGATCGGGCCGCCCCCCGCAACGGCCAGGGCGATCCGCGGATCGGGCTTCTTCCTGCCAGGCTTGTGGGCGGCCTTGACTGCGAGCATCAGCTGATCTGCTCGTCGAGATGCCGATGGATTTCCCTTTCGATCATCGGCTTCATGACCCCCATCAGGAAACCGAGTTCCGCGTAGACATGCACCTCGCCCTTGCTCAGCGCGATGTGTCCGTCCACACCGCTGCGCGAGAAGGCAAGGGTGTTCTGCTCCCAGCTGCAATCGAGGTCGAATTCCTGGGCTATGGATTTGGCCAGTTTGTTGACCGCCTTGCGTGCTTCGCTCAGCGACAGCGTGTGTTTGCGACGGATGTCGATTCGGGCCATGCATTTCCTCCGGCTGCGCCGGCAACCGGGAGCCGTGCGACAGGCCCTATGATGCCTCAGCCGGGTCCACGGCAGAAGCTTCGCCGGGTCGAACGCATGACCGGCAGGGCAATGGCGCGGGACATTCCCGGGCCGGATTGCAGGCAGGTGTCAGCTTTGCCGCATCCTGCTAAAGTGCCGGCACCTCCACAGCCCGTGCACCGATGCGCCTGAGTTTTTCCAATGGAGAACATGCCGATGTGATCGTCGATAGCGGCGTAACCGGCATTGGGACAGCGCAAGGCAATACGATCAGGCTCGACGTGGACGGGGTCAAGCCGTGGCACGCGCGGCTGGTCGTCGACCAGCGCGGAATGATTCTCGAAGTCCTCGACGCGCAGGCGCGCACGCACGTCAACGCCCGCCCGATCGTGGAAAAGGCCCTGCTCAGGCTCGGCGACGTGATCAACTTCGAAAAGGTCGCGGTCATCATCAAGCCCGACGACGACGGCATCATCGATACGCGGATTCCCGCCGAGGTCGAACCCGGCAAGGCGAACGAATTGCCCCGCGTCGTCCTGCGCGGAGTATCCGGGGCCCATTTCGGCAAGACCATCCGGGTTACCGAACGACTTCTCATCGGCAACCGCAGCAGCGGACTCGACATCGACGAACCGGGCATGTCCGAGCGGCATGTGGCGATCGATGCCACCGATGACGCCATCTACCTGCGCGACCTCGGCTCCGCGAGCGGGACCGAGGTCAATGGCGTCAAGCTCCGGAACGCCGTCCTGCATCCGGGCGACCAGATATCGTTCGGCCGAAACCGCTTCGTGCTCGAGGCACCCGGCTATCCCGCCCGCGGCCAGAGCATGCCGACGCCGGCGAACATGGCGCCAGCCATCACCCAGACCCTGGATGCGATCCAGATGATCGATCCGGTCGAGCCCGTCGCCGACGATGGGGGTTCCGGCGTCTGGTGGCTGATCGCAGCGGCGGCGCTGATAGGCCTGGGCATCGCCGGACTTCTCTGGTTCGGCAACTACTGAAGCGGGGCGTTTCGGTCTGATCCACCCTGCGCGGCACCGACCCGGGGGCGCGGCGCCTCCTGGTGTTGCCCACATGGGCTGCGATGCCGACGAATTGCCATCATTGCAGGCTTGCAGACATGCTGCATTGCGACATACTGTTGCCGGGCGAGCGTGAAAACCGCCGGCATGATTCCCCCGGCCCATGCCAAGGTCTTGATGAGGACGATTCCGTGACTCGAGGTTGCAACTTCAGCGCCGGTCCTGCGGCGCTGCCCGAGGAGGTGCTGTGCCAGGCCCAAGCCGAGCTGCTCGAATGGGGCCGGACCGGTGCGTCGGTCATGGAACTCAGCCACCGGGGCCGGGATTTCATGGCCCTGGCCGAGGAGTCCGAACAGGACCTGCGCGAACTGATGGGAATTCCCGCGAACTATCGCGTGCTCTTCCTGCAGGGTGGGGCAACCCAGCATTTCGCCCAGATCCCGATGAATTTCGCGCGTCCCGACCAGGTAGCCGATTACATCGTGACCGGCGCCTGGGGCGAAAAGGCGATCCGGGAAGCAGCGCCCTACGTGCGCACGAGGACGGCGGCGACATCGGTTGACTCCCGCTATACGCGGATTCCCGAACGCGATTCGTGGGACCTCGACCCCCGCGCCAGCTTCGTCCACTACACGCCGAACGAAACGATCCACGGCGTCGAGTTCCAGGATGTCCCGGATGTCGGCCAGGTGCCCCTGATCGCCGACATGTCCTCGGACATCCTTTCCAGGCCGCTGGATGTGTCGCGGTTCGCCATGATCTATGCCGGAGCGCAGAAGAACATCGGCGCCTCGGGCCTGGTCGTGCTGATCGTTCGCGACGACCTGCTCGGGCGCTGCCCGGATTCGATCGCGAAGATCTTCAATTACGCCGAACATGCGGCCAGCCATTCGCTGTTCAACACGCCCAACACTTTTGGCTGGTATCTCGCCTCGCTGGTCTTCAAATGGCTCAAGCGCCAGGGTGGCCTGGCCGAAATGGGCCGGCGCAACCTGGCCAAGGCCGACCTGCTGTATGCGGCGATCGACGATTCGGGTTTCTATTCCAATCCCGTCGAACGTGCGGCGCGGTCGTGGATGAACGTGCCGTTCTTCCTGCCGCGTGCGGAACTCGATGCGCTGTTCCTGGCGGAGGCCGCCGAGGCCGGGCTGATCGGCCTCAAGGGGCATCGCGCGCTGGGCGGAATGCGCGCCTCGATCTACAACGCGGTTCCCCTGCAAGCCGTGCAGACCCTGGTCGCGTTCATGCGCGATTTCTCCGGGCGTCACGGCTGAGCCTGCGCCGGCAGGCCGGCAGGCCGCCAGGCCGGGCAAAGCCGCCGGGCCGAATCATCCGGATCTGAATGGAATGGTCACCTATGAGCAATGACATCGAATCGACACCCCAGCCACCGGACCTGGCCCGCGTGCGCGAGCGCATCGATGGCATCGACCGCGCCATCCAGGAACTGATCGCGGAGCGCGCGCGCTGGGCGCACCAGGTGGGCCTGGCCAAGGGACCACTGGCCGCGGCGGTCGACTACTATCGCCCGGAGCGTGAAGCGCAGGTGTTGCGCATGGTCGTCGACCGCAACGAGGGGCCGCTCAACGATGAAGTCCTCGTGCATGTCTTTCGCGAGATCATGTCGGCCTGTCTCGCCCAGCAGGAACCGCTGAAGATCGGCTTCCTCGGTCCCGAAGGCACGTTCAGCCAGCAGGCGGTGCTCAAGCATTTCGGCCGCTCCGCGCACGGACTGCCGCTGGCCAGCATCGAGGAGGTGTTCCAGGAAGTCGAAAATGGCGGCGCCGATTTCGGCGTGGTCCCGGTGGAAAACTCGGGGCAGGGCACGATCCAGATCACGCTCGACATGTTCCTGACCTCGAACCTGAAGATCTGCGGGGAGGTCGAACTGCGCGTGCACCAGTTCCTGCTTTCGCGCAGCGGCCGCATCGAGGACATCGAGCGCATCTATTCGCATCCGCAGTCGTTCGCGCAGACCCAGGCCTGGCTGCGCGGCAACCTGCCCGATGTCGAGAAACTGCCAGTGTCGAGCAATGCCGAAGGCGCGCGCCGGGCGCGCAACTCCGACGATGCCGCGGCCATCGCCGGCGAGGCGGCCGGCCTGGTCTATGGCCTGAAGAAGGTCATCATCGGGCCGATCGAAGATCATGCCGACAACACGACGCGCTTCCTCGTGCTCGGCCGGCAGATCTTCCCGCCGTCGGGGCACGACCGCACGTCGGTGCTGGTCTTCATCAAGGACCAGCCGGGCGCGCTGTTCAATGTACTCAGCCCGTTCGCCAGGCACGGCATCACGATGAACCGCATCGAGTCGCGGCCATCGCACCAGGCCAAGTGGGAATATGCGTTCTTCATCGACCTCGCCGGCCACGTCGAAGACGAGCCGATGCAGAAGGCGCTCGGCGAGCTCGATGCGCATGCCGCCCAGGTCAAGATCCTTGGCTCCTATCCGGTCGCCGTGCCGTGAGTTTCGATGCCGCAAGCCTCGCCAATCGCGCGACACGACCCTTGCGCGCCTACGACCCCGGCCACGACCTGCCGGCCCTGCGCCAGCGCTTCGGTGCGCAACTGGCCGAGCTCGGCTCCAATGAAACCGTGCTCGGTCCGAGCCCGCAGGCGCTGGCGGCCATCGAGGCATCGCTCGCCGCGGTCTTCCGCTATCCGGATCCCCAGGGCGGCGCGCTGAAGCATGCCCTTGCCGCCAGGCTGCACGTCGATGCCAGCCGCATCGCGCTCGGCAACGGCTCGCATGAATTGCTGATGCTGCTCGCCCAGTGCTTTGCCGATGACCAGACGTCGGTGGTGTATTCCGAATTCGGCTTTGCCGTGTTCGCGATTGCCGCGGCTGCGTCCGGGGCGAACGCGATCCGCACGAGGGCACTTCCGGCGGATCACCCGACGGCACCCTATGGGCATGACCTCGAGGCCATCGCCGCGGCGGTCCGTGCTGACACCCGCCTTGTCTACCTGGCCAATCCGAACAACCCGACCGGCACCTGGTTCAGTGATTCGCAACTGGAGGAATTCCTCTCGCGCGTGCCGCAATCGTGCCTGGTCGTGGTCGACGAGGCCTATCACGAGTTCGTCGATGTGGCGGGACTCGGCGGCGCGGCGGGCATGCTTGACCGACATGCGCATCTGGTTGTGACCCGAACGTTTTCCAAGGCCCATGCGCTGGCCGGCCTGCGCGTCGGCTATCTGCTGGCCCACCCGGATGTGGTCGGCGTGGTCGAGCGCCTGCGCGAATCCTTCAACGTCAACAGCCTGGCGCTGGCTGCAGCCGAGGCTGCCCTGCGCGATACCGCCCATCTCGAAAAGGTGCGCCGCTGGACGCGTGACGAACGCGCCTGGCTCACCGGAGAGCTGCGCAATCGCGGCTATCGGGTCCTGCCCTCGCAGACCAATTTCGTCCTCGTCGACCTCGGCCGGGATGCCGGCGAACTGCAGTACAGGCTGTTCGACCGCGGAGTCATCGTGCGCCCGATGGGTGGCTACGGGCTGGGCCATACCTTGCGCATCAGCCTGGGCACGCGTGCCGAGAACGAGCGCCTGCTCGCTGCGCTGCCATGAGTGCGTCGATCGGCTGGACGGGCTCGCGCGCAGGCCCGCTGCAGGGCGACCTGATCGTCCCCGGCGACAAGTCGGTGTCCCATCGCGCGGTCATGTTCGCCGCCCTCGCCGACGGAACATCCACCATCGAGGGCTTTCTCGAAGGCGAGGACACCCGCGCCACGGCTTCGGCCTTCGCCGCCATGGGCGTGCGCATCGAGACGCCTTCCGCCTCGCGGCGCATCGTCCACGGAGTCGGGCTGGGTGGGCTCAGGGCGCCGCGCGAGCCGATCGATTGCGGCAATGCCGGTACCGGCATGCGCCTGCTCGCCGGGCTGCTTGCGGGGCAGGCATTCGACAGCGTGCTGGTCGGCGATGCCTCGCTGTCACGCCGGCCGATGCGGCGCATCATCGAACCGTTGCTGCGCATGGGCGCGCTGGTCGAATCGCAGGCCGGCGACCTGCCGCCGCTGCATATCCGCGGCGGACGCACGTTGCACGGGATCGACTACGCGCCGGCAGTCGCCAGTGCCCAGGTCAAGTCGGCGGTCCTGCTGGCCGGCTTGTATGCCAACGGCATCAGCGAGGTGCGCGAGGCGCATCCGACCCGCGACTACAGCGAACGCATGCTGGCCGCGTTCGGATGGCCGATCGAATACGGTCCGGGCTGGGCCCGGCTCAGCGGCGGACATCGCCTGACCGCCACCGACGTAGTGGTGCCGGCGGACTTTTCCTCGGCTGCCTTCTTCCTCGTCGCGGCCAGCATCGTCCCCGGCTCCGATCTTGTATTGCGCTCGGTCGGCATCAATCCCCGGCGCACCGGCCTGCTTGCGGCACTGCGCCTGATGGGCGCCGACATCGTCGAAATGAATCCGACGCGGCAGGGAGGCGAGGCCGTCGCCGACCTGCATGTGCGCTTCGCACCGTTGCATGGCATCGACGTGCCGCAGGAGCTCGTGCCGGACATGATCGACGAATTCCCGATCCTGTTCGTGGCCGCGGCGGCGGCCAGCGGAACGACGCGGATTTCGGGCGCGGCCGAGTTGCGGGTCAAGGAATCGGACCGCATTGCCGCGATGGCGCGTGGCCTGGAGTCGCTGGGCATCCGCATCAGCGAGCAGGCCGACGGTGCGACCATCCGGGGCGGGACGATCGGCCAGGGCCGCATCGACAGTGCCGCCGACCATCGGATCGCCATGAGCTTTGCGGTGGCCGGGCAGGTGGCCTCGGGGCCGGTCCGGATCGACGATTGCGCGAACGTGGCGACTTCGTTCCCGGGCTTCGCCGAACTGGCGCGCAAGTGCGGAATGGGCCTGCAGGCAGCCGCCGGGGCGGACTGAGCAGGCTCGGCACGCTCGGCACGAACACCATCGCGACGCTACAATCGGCGGACGATTCCTCGCGGCAGAGCGCCATGCCCCAGACTGTTCCGGTACTGACCATCGATGGCCCCTCCGGCTCCGGCAAGGGGACGATCAGCCAGATCGTGGCCGAACGCCTTGGTTGGCACCTGCTGGATTCCGGCGCCCTGTATCGGGCGGTCGGCTATGCCGCAGGCGTCGCCGGGCTCGACCTGTCCGACGCCGAAGCCGTCACGCGTTGCGCGGAAACAACGAAAATCCGGTTTCGCAGCCCGGGCAAGGGCGGTGAGACGCTGGTGATCGTCAACGGCCACGACGCCACCGACGAACTGCGCACCGAAACGGCCGGCGCCGCAGCGTCCGCCATAGCGGCGTTCCCGGGGGTTCGCACCGCGCTTTTCGAGAAGCAGCGCGACTTCCGCAAGGCCCCGGGGCTGGTGGCCGACGGGCGCGACATGGGCACCGTCATCTTCCCCGATGCCGCCTACAAGGTCTTCCTCACCGCCAGCGCCGATGAACGCGCTCGAAGGCGCTATAAGCAGTTGAAGGATAAGGGGTTGAGTGTTACCCTTGCCGCCCTTTTGCGCGAGATCCAGGCGCGCGACGAGCGCGATGCCGCGAGGACCGTGGCGCCGCTCAGACCAGCGGACGACGCGTTGACGATCGATACCACAGGTATTCCGGTCGACGGCGTGGTCGCTGCCGTGCTCTCGGTGGTTCGTCCCGCCTGAAGGCGTGCGAAAGGGAAAAACGGTCCGGTGCGCAGGCGCCGGTTTTTTGAATGGCGTGTCCAACATGCCCTCGACAGGTGGGCCGAATCTTTCCGCGTGCGCCAGCGTGCCACGCACCGATTACGGTCTGTTGTCTCCTCTGGAAAATCACATGAATGCAAGTGTTGCCGAAACCGCGATGACCGAAAGCTTTGCCGAGATGTTCGAGCAGAGCCAGTCGATCGCCAACCTCAAGCCGGGATCGATCGTCCTCGGCACCGTTGTGGAAATCCGTTCCGATGTCGTCGTCATCAATGCCGGGCTCAAGTCCGAAGGCATTGTCCCCATCGAGCAGTTCCGCAACGAAGCGGGCGAAC
The DNA here is from genome assembly GCA_036734345.1 of Dokdonella sp. Taxonomy (GTDB): domain Bacteria; phylum Pseudomonadota; class Gammaproteobacteria; order Xanthomonadales; family Rhodanobacteraceae; genus Dokdonella. The sequence goes on from DAIMYT010000111.1 coordinate 7,459, forward strand.
TGGAAATTGACGTAGGCGACGAGGTCAAGGTTGCCCTCGACTCCATCGAGAACGGATTCGGCGAGACCATGCTCTCGCGCGAGAAAGCCAAGCGCTCGCTCGTGTGGGACGAACTCGAAGAGACCCATTCGAAGAACGAGAGTGTCATCGGCCGCATCTCCGGCAAGGTCAAGGGTGGATTCACGGTCGACATCAAGGACGTGCGGGCGTTCTTGCCCGGTTCCCTCGTCGACGTGCGCCCGGTGCGCGATCCGTCCTACCTCGAAGGCAAGGAACTCGAGTTCAAGATCATCAAGCTCGACCGCAAGCGCAACAACGTGGTGGTTTCGCGTCGTGCCGTGGTCGAGAGCGAATTCAGCGTCGAGCGCGAGCAGCTGCTCGATCGCCTGCAGGAAAACGCCGTGGTCAAGGGCGTCGTCAAGAACCTCACCGATTACGGCGCATTCGTCGACCTCGGCGGCATCGACGGCCTGCTGCACATCACCGACATGGCCTGGAAGCGCGTGCGCCACCCGAGCGAAGTGGTCAACGTCGGCGACGAGCTCGATGTCCGCGTGCTCAAGTTCGATCGCGAGCGCAATCGCGTCAGCCTTGGCCTCAAGCAGCTCGGCGAGGATCCCTGGGTCGCCATCAGCCGTCGTTACCCGAGCGGCACCAAGGCAGTCGGCAAGGTTTCCAATGTCACCGACTACGGTTGCTTCGTCGAACTCGAGCCCGGCGTCGAAGGCCTCGTGCACGTTTCCGAAATGGACTGGACCAACAAGAACGTCAATCCGGCCAAGGTCGTGCAGGTGGGCGATGACGTCGAAGTCATGGTCCTCGACGTCGATGAAGAGCGTCGTCGCATTTCGCTCGGCATCAAGCAGACCCGCGCCAATCCGTGGGAAGCGTTCGCCGCGATCTACAAGAAGAACGACAAGGTGTCCGGCCAGATCAAGTCGATCACCGACTTCGGCATCTTCATCGGCCTGGACGGTGGCATCGACGGCCTGGTCCACCTGTCCGACATCTCGTGGGCGGCGGCGGGCGAAGACCTCGTGCGCAACTTCAAGAAGGGTGACGACATCGAAGCCGTGGTGCTTGCCGTCGATCCGGAGCGCGAGCGCATTTCGCTGGGCATCAAGCAGCTCGAGCAGGATCCGTTCGGTCAGTTCATGGCCAACAATCCACGCGGCAGCATCCTCAATGGCACGGTCAAGGAAGTCGACGCGCGCGGCGTCACCGTCGACATCGGCGAGGGCATCGAGGGATACCTGCGTGCCAACGACATCGCCAAGGAACGCGTCGACGATGCCACCCAGCACTTCAAGGTCGGCGATCCGGTAGAAGCCAAGTTCATCGGCATGGATCGCAAGGGCCGCGTGCTGCAGCTTTCGATCCGCGCCAAGGACGAGGAAGAACTGCAGTCGGTGCTCGACGATTACCAGGGCTCGACCGGCGCAACCACGCAGCTCGGCGCCCTGCTGAAAGAGAAGTTCAACCGCGAGTGATGCGGGGTGGCCGGCAGGTTTTGCAGCCGGCCATCGAGTTGACGGTGCCCACCACGGCGGTGGTGGGCACTTTTTTATCCCGTCAAGCGTGCCTCAGGCAATGACCAAATCCGAATTGATCGAAGCGCTTTCCGCCCGCCAGCAGCATCTGGCTTCCAACGACGTCGAGTTGGCCGTGAAGAGCATGCTCGAACAGATGACGCATTCCCTGGCCAATGGCGAACGCATCGAGATCCGCGGATTCGGCAGTTTTTCCCTGCACTTCCGTCCGCCGCGCATGGGTCGCAACCCGAAGACCGGCGACGCGGTCGCCTTGCCCGGCAAACATGTGCCACACTTCAAACCCGGCAAGGAATTGCGTGAACGGGTGAACGGGAGCAAGCACGCCGTTCCATCCGACAGCGCCCACTGATTGCCTTTCGATCGCTTCGCGGCGATCGTCCCCTGGAGAGGTCGGCCATGCGACTTGGCGTGGTGGTGTTGATCCTGCTGTCCATCGTATTCGGCGCCACCTTCGGCGCACTCAACTCTGAACGCATCGCGTTCGATCTTTACGTGACCGAATTCCTCGTGCCGAAAGGCGCGGCGCTGCTTGCCGCCCTGCTACTGGGCTGGGTGCTCGGAGGACTTGTGGTCTGGCTACTGCACGTGCGTCGCCTGCGCCGCGAGTTGCGCGCCAGCAATCGCCTCCTGCGCGAATCGAGGGCGGAGCTGACCAGTATCGCAGCCCGGGACAAGGCTTCCGCGGACGCATGAGCGAACTTTCCCTGTTCTTCCTGTTGTTGCCCATCGCGGCCTTTTCCGGCTGGTACGTCGCCCGCCGAGGCAGTGAACGCACTTCCGGCGCACGGGTCAGCGAACTGTCGAGCAACTATTTCCGCGGCCTGAACTATCTGCTCAACGAGCAGCAGGACAAGGCCATCGAAGTATTCCTCAAGCTCGCCGAATACAATCGCGATACGGTTGAAACCCATCTTGCCCTGGGCAACCTGTTCCGTCGCCGCGGGGAAGTGGATCGCGCGATCCGCGTGCACCAGAACCTCATAGCACGCACCAGCCTCACCGATGAGGAAAAGACCGTCGCACTGCTCGAACTGGGCGAGGACTACATGCGTGCGGGACTGCTCGACCGCGCCGAAACCCTGTTCACCGACCTGGTCGCGATGGATGCCCTGGCGTCATCGGCCCTGACCCATCTCGTCTCGATCTACCAGCACGAGCGCGACTGGAACAAGGCCATCGACAACGCCACCCGGCTGGAGGCGGCCACCGGCGAGTCGCAGGGCGCGATCATCGCGCAGTTCCATTGCGAGCTGGCCGAGCAGGCGCGCGGACGAGGCGCCTGGGACGAGGCGCGAACCTGCCTCGACGCGGCCGTCGCCGCGGAAGACGATTGCGTCAGGGCGAGCATGATCCTCGGCCACATCGAATCCGCGAGCGGGAATTACCAGGCCGCCATCGATGCTTTCGAACATGTCGCCGAGCGTGATGTCGATTATGTGCCGGAGATCCTGTCGCCACTGCTGGACTGCTATGCCAAGGCACAGAGCATGCAGCGCGCCGAGGAATTCCTGCTGCGCATGACGGAACGCCACCAGGGCGTGTCGCCGGTGCTGGCCCTGGCCAAGCTGTACACGCGCACCAAGGGCGAGAAGGCGGCGGTCGAGTTCCTCACCCGGCAATTGCACCAGCGTCCCTCGGTGCGTGCCCTGATGGCGCTGATCGACGCCAACCTGCATACCGCCCAGGGCGATGCCCGCGAGAGCCTTCTGATCCAGCGCGACCTGACCCGCAAGCTGCTCGAAGGGCAGGCCATGTATCGCTGCACGCGCTGCGGATTCGGCGCCAAGGCGCATCACTGGCAGTGTCCGAGCTGCAAGAACTGGAGCACGATCCGGCCGATCCACAGCGTCGTCGGCGAATAGGACGGTTGCGTGCCAGCCTGGTCTCAACTTTCCTCGACTCTGCTCATTGGCGCTGCAACGATCCTGTCCGCGGCGCTGACATGGGCAAGCATCCGCTATGCCTACAGGCGCCAGATGATCGACCACCCCGGGCAACGGCGATCGCACGACGTGCCGACGCCGCGGGGGGGTGGCATCGGTATCGTGCTGGCGGTGATCGCGGGGCTTGTGGTGATCACCACGGCGGGGGCG
>DAIMYT010000112.1:0-11016 GCA_036734345.1 Dokdonella sp.
GGCTTCCTGCCTCCGCGCTCAAGACTGCTGCCTTGAACCACTCGGCCATCTCTCCCAAACATATTCGTCACCCCGGCGCAGGCCGGGGTCCAGTGACTTGGACTCGCAGCCGGAAAGCGCCGGGGCCCGGCCTGCGCCGGGACAACGGGGGTGAAGTTTAGCCTAGTCGCCGAATCTGCCCAATAATCATCCTTCTTCGTTCCGGAGAAGATGCTGATTGCGCTCCATAAGATCGGGCGGGAACAGCCATGACTGGCCCAAGGGGTGAGCGCGAGAGGTGGCGCAATCAAGCGTATGAGGATGCGCGTGTGACTGGAGTCAGGGCTCTGTAGGAACCCTCATCCGGCCTCTGGCCACCTTCTCCCGAGGGGAGAAGGAATTCAAGCCACTCGGCCATTCATTTACTCGTCACCCCGGCGCAGGCCGGGGTCCTGTGACCTGGACTTCGAACCGGAAGGCTCTGGGTCCCGGCCTGCGCCGGGACGACGGAAGGGGGGAATTCGGCCTGGTCGAGGCTGACTAATCAGCTCAAGCGCGTGATGCCGCCCATGTACGGCAGCAGGACTTCGGGAACGTCGATCGAACCGTCGGCATTCTGGTAGTTTTCCATGACGGCGATCAGGGCGCGGCCGACGGCGGTGCCGGAGCCGTTCAGGGTGTGCACGAGCTCGGGCTTGTTCGATTCCGGATTGCGCCAGCGGGCGAGCATGCGGCGGGCCTGGAAGTCCCCGCAATTCGAACACGAGGAGATCTCGCGGTAGGTCTGCTGGCTCGGCAACCAGACTTCGAGGTCGAAGGTCTTCCTGGCGGCGAAGCCCATGTCGCCCGTGCACAGCAGCATGCGCCGGTACGGCAGGCCGAGCTTCTCGAGGACGACCTCGGCGCTGCGCGTCATGCGCTCGTGCTCGTCGTCGCTTTCGTCGGGCTTGCTGATGCTGACCAGCTCGACCTTCTCGAACTGGTGCTGGCGGATCATGCCACGCACGTCGCGACCGCCCGAGCCGGCTTCGGCGCGGAAGCACGGCGAATGTGCGGTCATGCGCAGCGGCAGCTGTTCGGCATCGACGATGCTGTCGCGGACGATGTTGGTCAGCGGCACTTCCGAAGTCGGGATCAGGTAGCGCTTCGATTCGTTGACCTCGATCGAGAACAGGTCTTCTTCGAACTTCGGCAACTGGCCGGTGCCCTGCATCGATTCGGTGTTGACGATCAGCGGCACGTTCGTTTCAACGTAGCCGTGTTCCTCGGTGTGCAGGTCGAGCATGAACTGGGCGAGTGCCCGGTGCAGGCGCGCGAGCTCGCCGCGCAGCACGGTGAAGCGCGAACCAGACAGCTTTGCCGCGACCTCGCCGTCGAGCCAGCCCTTGTGCGCACCGAGTTCGACATGGTCCTTGACGGCGAAATCGAAGTTGCGCGGCGTGCCCCAGCGCTGCTGTTCGACGTTGCCGGTTTCATCGGCGCCCGCCGGCACCGATTCATCGGGCAGGTTCGGGATGCCGAGCGTGATCGCCGCGATCTGCTGCTGGATATCGGCCAGGCGCCCCTCGTTTGCCTTGAGCTGGTCGGCGATGCCGGCGACTTCGGCCATCAGCGCCGTGGTGTCCTCGCCCTTGCCCTTGGCCATGCCGATCGCCCTGGAGCGCGTGTTGCGGGTGTTCTGCAGCTCCTGGGTCTCGACCTGGACGGCCTTGCGCTGCGACTCCAGCGATTCGATGGCGGCGGTGTCGAGCACATAACCACGCGTGGCGAGGCGCTGGGCAACGACATCGAGTTGCCCGCGCAGGAGGGCTGGATCAAGCATGGGGGGTTCCGCAAAGACAACGAAGGGCGCGGATTATCGCCGCGCCACCCGTTTGCCGCAAACCGGCACCGCCGGGTGCGAGCCGCCGCTGCCCTTCTCCCGCTGATGGGAGTTGGGCCCAGAGGGGAACGCGAGTCCATGAATGGACTCGCTAGAGCAACGCAAGCAGCAGTTGCCGAGGATGGCGCTACTTGCGCCCGAGCCACCAGGCAATGGCGACGCCGCCGAGCAGCCAGCCCGCGCCCTGCTCGATGAAGCCGCCAACCATGTAGTCGGTCGGGAAGCGGTACCAGTTCCACATCGGCACGATGCATGCGAGCCAGCCGAACACGCCGATGCCGGCCGCGCCGAGCACGCGCATGCCGAAACCCCAGGTGGTCGCCGCGAGCAGCCATGCCACGAGTGCACTGGCAAGGAAATCACTGCCAAACTGCTTGGCCAACTGCGGACCCATTCCGGCCGGATCGGTCGGTGATGGCGCCACGACAACATAGGCGAAGGGATTGGCCTTGGCCTTTTCGGCCCAGGCCTTCATGGTCGGCTCGTCATTCCAGCCGTTCTTGTCAATGCTCGGCAGCATGTAGATGCCCGGCGCGGGCAGTCCGCTGCGAACCCCTTCAAGCACGACGTCCTCGTTTTGCGGCTGCTGAATGCCCATCTCGCCGATCGGCAACAGCATATGCGAGACGAAACCCCAGCCGAACAGGACGATGGCACCGAGCACCGCGGCGATCAGGATACGCATGATTTTCCCCCTCCCAGGTTGGACCCGGAACGCTACGCGTCGACCCGGCATGGGGCAAGTTGCAGCGCACCGTAGCTGGCAGGCCGGTCATCGACAGCGACGGATCAGCGCTCAGGGCGTGCTGCGTTCGTCCAGTTCGGCCAGCATGATCGCGATCGCGTCGAGTTCGGCCGAAGGGCGCCCGGCATCGCGCGGGCGCCGGTAGTTGTTGAGCATGATGGCGAAAGCAATGCGTTCGTCCGCCGCGCTGATCGCATAGCCGGCCAGCGCGTAAGTGAAGGCCATGCTCCCGGTCTTGGCATGGATGCGCCCCTGCGCCGCGCTGTTGCGCATGCGCCCGGTCAATGAACCGTCGACGCCGGCCTCCGGCAATCCCTGGCGAAACGCGAGCGCGCGTGGATCGTCGCCGAGATGCACGAGCAGGCTGGTCAGGGCGGCCGCCGAGGTCAGGTCGCGGCGCGACAGGCCGGGACCATCCTCGATCAGCACGCCATCGAGCGGGACGCCGATCCGGCGCAGGTAGGCGCGCATGGCCTGGATACCACGCGCTTCGGCAGACCGGAACGCCGGCGACGGCGTTCCGGCCTGGCGTTCATCAGCCGCTTCTTTGGCGCCGACCATCAGCAACAGGTTCTGAAGGTAGAGGTTCTGCGACACCTTGAGGCCGCGACTGACGATCTCTCCCAGCGGCGGCGACCAGATGTCGGCGACGCGTTGCAGGGTACCGCCGAAAAGGCGTTCATCCTGTTCCGGCCAGTACACGCTGCGCGACCTGCCCTGCACACCGACGCCCTGCCGGGCCAGCGCCGCGCGAAGCTGTTCGGCGGCGATCAGCGCCGGATCGTGCACGGCAATGCGGTAGAACTGCGGCTCGGCATTGCTCGAGATCGTGCCGAACGCGTGCAGCACGTCGCTGCCCGGCGCGCGATACAGGCTGATGTCGGTCGGAGCCGGCGCGCGCAGCGTGCGCAGCTCGTTGGCCAGCGTCGGCGCCGAGCCCGGCGGATCGAACAGGATGCGCGCTTTCGCGCCGAATTGTGGCGCCGGCCGGATTTCGATGCGCACGACATTCTCGTCGACGCTGAGCGCGGAGGCCGGCGCGCCGAACCAGCTCTGCAGGTCGGCCGCTTCCCAGCCACTGCCGTGCAGCGGCGCGGCGAACCAGGTCGCATCGGCGATCAGGTTGCCGCGCACCGACTTGATGCCGGATTTGCGCACTGCGATCGCCAGCGTGTCGGCCCAGGACACGCGCTTGTCGACGCCGAGGGTCGGATCGCCATAACCCACGAGGATCAGGTCGCCGCGCAATTCGCCGTCGCGCCCGACCTTTTCGGTGGCGAACAGCGTGGTCGGAATGCGGTATTCCGGCCCGAACGTGTCGAGTGCGAGCGCCGCCGTGTAGAGCTTTCCGGTGGACGCTGGCACGAACAGCTTGTCGGCATCGTGCGCGTAGAGCGTCTTGCCGGTATCGAGCGAGACGACCTTGATGCCCCACGAAGCGTCGGCAAAGGCGGAATCGGAGATATGCGCATCGATGCGACCCGCGAGCGCCGCGATCGCGGATGCGGATTTCGTTGGCTTTGTCGCCGGCGCCTGTGCGCTGGCAGGCATGCACGTGAGCAGGCTAGCCGCCAGAAGAACGATGCGGACCAGAGCGGATTCGAATCCCTTCATCACGATTGGCCATCGCCGCGTGCAGCCTTGCGCGCCGCACGCAGGGCGGCAAGTTTCTCGCCGATCTTCAGTTCCAGCCCGCGCTCGACCGGTTGGTAGAACTCGTGCCCGACCAGGGCATCCGGAAGGCATTGCTGGTCGATGGCGACGCCGCCTTCGACCTCGGGGTCGTACTGATAACCCTTGCCGTAGCCGAGCCCCTTCATCAATCTGGTCGGCGCGTTGCGCAGGTGCATCGGCACCTCGAGGGTGCCGTTGGCGCGCACTTCGGCGCGAACCGCGTTGAAGGCGGCATAGGCGGCGTTGCTCTTCGCCGCGATGGCCAGGTAGATCGCCAACTCGGCAAAGGCCAGCTCGCCTTCCGGCGAGCCGAGGCGGTCCCAGGTATTCCAGGCTTCCAGGGCCAGCGTCAGTGCACGCGGATCGGCCAGGCCGATGTCCTCGATGGCCATGCGCGTGAGGCGTCGAGCGAGATAGGCCGGGTCGACGCCGCCGTCGAGCATGCGCGTCAGCCAGTACAGGGCGGCATCGGGATCCGACGAGCGCACCGACTTGTGCAGCGCCGAAATCTGGTCGTAGAACTGCTCGCCACCCTTGTCGAAACGGCGCGTGCGATCGGCCAGTACCTGGGTCAGCGTCGTTTCGTCGATGCGTCCGCCGTCGGCGAGTTCGGAGGCGATCTCGAGCAGGGTCAGTGCGCGCCGCACGTCGCCGTCGGCCGCCTGGGCGATCAGGCGCAAGGATTCGTCTTCAACCGTTAGGCCGAGTCCGCCGAGACCGCGCTCGCTGTCGCCGAGCGCGCGCTTGAGCGCGGCGATGATCTGCTCGATCGTCAGGGCCTCGAGCACGTGCACACGGCAACGCGAGAGCAGCGCCGAATTCAGCTCGAACGACGGATTTTCCGTGGTCGCGCCGACGAGGATGATGATGCCGCGCTCGATGTGCGGCAGGAAGGCGTCCTGCTGGGTCTTGTTGAAGCGGTGCACTTCGTCGACGAACAGCACGGTGCGACGGCCCTGGCCGAAGTTGACCTCGGCCTCGGCCAGAGCGGCACGCACGTCGGGCAACCCGGACAGCACCGCCGAGATCGCCTTGAAATCGGCGTCGGCATAGCGTGCGAGCAGCAGTGCCAGCGTGGTCTTGCCACAGCCCGGCGGTCCCCACAGGATCATCGAGTGCAGCTTGCCGCTCTCGATCGCGCGACGCAGCGGCTTGCCGGCTTCGAGCAGGCGCGTCTGCCCGACGATCTCGTCGAGCGTGCGCGGCCGCATGCGCTCGGCCAGAGGCTTGAGGCCTTCCGGCTCGGCAAACAGGGTTGCGGTGTCGACGGTTTTCTTGCGGGCCATGCCGCCATGATACGGAAAAGCGTTGCCGATTCCGGATTGCCGGCCCCGTCCACCCGTAATCCGCAGCTATGAAGCGCGCCGTGGAACCCAGGTGGAAACACTACGATGGCCGCCTTGCGGTCCGACATGCCAAGCATGCAGCATGCGGAACAACGACGGCGCCAGGGCCAGTGTTCGCCCGCTCTTCGTAGGAGATCCACGTCATTGCACGATGCTCTTGCGCATTCTTGCCGAAGAGCATCGCGGCTGAAGCCGCTTCCTACAGAAAACGACGCGATGGCACACATGGAAGCAACGTGACCTGCGATTCCATCAGACCTTGGCTGTGCGCAATCTCAACGCGTTGCCGATCACCGAAACCGAGGAGAAACTCATGGCCGCCGCGGCAATCACCGGACTCAGCAGCAAGCCGAAGAACGGATAGAGCACGCCCGCCGCGACCGGTACGCCCAGCGTGTTGTAGCCGAAGGCAAAGGCGAGGTTCTGGTGAATGTTGCGGACCGCCGCGACCGACAATCGCCGGGCGCGCAGGATGCCGCCGAGTTCGCCCTTGACCAGGGTGATCTGCGCGCTTTCCATGGCGATATCGGTGCCATTGCCCATGGCGATGCCGACATCGGCCGCCGCCAGCGCTGGCGCATCGTTGATGCCGTCGCCGGCCATCGCCACGCGCGCCCCGGATTCCTGCATCTTCGCGATGGCATCGGCCTTGTCCTTCGGTGAGAGACCGGCACGCACCTCGTCGAGGGGTAGCTGCGCGGCCACTGCCTTTGCCGTCTCCTCGTTGTCGCCGGTCAGCATGACAAGGCGCAGACCTTCGGCCTGCAGCGCCCGGAGCGTCTCGACCGCATCCGGCTTGATCGGGTCCTGCACGGCGATCAAGCCCGCCAGCCTGCCATCGACGGCCACGAACATGACCGTCCTGGCATCCCTGCGCAACGCATCGGCCTTGTTCGCCAGCGCATCGGGAACGACGTAGCTTGCCATCAGGCGGGCATTGCCGAGCGAGACCTTTTTCCCGTCGACTTCGCCGCGCACGCCCTCGCCTGTCACCGAATCGAAGCCGTGGACTTTCCTCAATGCGATTCCGCGCGTCTTCGCACCTTCAAGCACGGCATGGGCCAGGGGATGTTCGCTGGCCGATTCGAGACTCGCGGCCATGGCGAGCACGTCGTCCTCGTCGAATCCTCCGGCAGCGACGACGTCGGTCAATCGCGGCTTCCCTTCGGTGATCGTGCCGGTCTTGTCGAGAACCAGCGTGTCCACATGGCTGAGGCTCTCGATCGCCGCCGCCTCGCGGAAAAGCACACCCATCTCCGCGCCGCGCCCGCTGGCGACCATGATCGAAATCGGCGTAGCCAGGCCCAGTGCGCACGGACACGCAATGATGAGGACAGCAACCGCATTGACGACGGCGTAGGCGAGGCGCGGTTCCGGACCGAACGCGAACCATGCCGCAAAGGCAAGCAGGGAGATGGCGACGACCGCCGGCACGAACCACACCGAAACCTTGTCGGCCAGCCGTTGCAGGGGCGCCTTCGAGCGCTGCGCCTTGGCCACCATGTCGACGATCTGCGCGAGCACGGTTTCGTTGCCGACTTTCTCGGCACGCATGACGAGACTGCCGGTGCCATTGATCGTGCCACCCGTTACCGCGTCACCGGCATTCTTGGCGACCGCGATCGGCTCGCCGCTGAGCATCGACTCGTCGACACTGCTGCTGCCCTCTTCGACCTTGCCGTCGACCGGGATCTTTTCGCCCGGGCGGACACGCAAGCGGTCGCCGACTACAACCTGGTCAAGCGGGACTTCCTCCTCGCCACCGCCGGATTTCAATCGCCGGGCGGTCTTGGGCGCGAGGTTCAGCAGGGCGCGGATCGCCGCCGAGGTCTTGCCGCGCGCACGCAGTTCCAGCCATTCGCCGAGCAGGACCAGGGCGATGATCACGCCGGACGCCTCGAAGTAGAACGGTATGTCGCCATGGCTGTCGCGCATGGCGACGGGGAAGAATGCAGGAGCAAACATCGCCGCCAGGCTGAAGCCATAGGCCACCAGCACGCCGAGCCCGATCAGGCTGTACATGTTGGGCGAGCCTGCGAGCACGCCTTTCCACCCTCGCACGTAGTAGGCACCGCCCAGCCAGAGCACCAGCGGCGTCGCCAGCAGGAACTCCGCCCAGCGCAGCATGGCGGAGGTGCCGGCATCGAAGTGCAGGCCGAGCAGATGCGGGCCCATGGCGACCAGCAGGAGCGGGGTCGCGAGCACTGCGGCGATCAGGAACTTGCGGCGCACATGCTGCAATTCGCTATCGTCCTGCTCGCCTGTCGGCGTCAGCGGCTCCAGCGCCATGCCGCATTTCGGGCAACTGCCCGGACCTGCCTGCTGGATCTCCGGGTGCATCGGGCAGGTATGGATCGCGCCCTCGACCGCGGGCGCCGCCTGCGCCTTGCGCTGCGGATCCAGATAAGCCTGAGGATCGGCGACGAACTTCTCGCGGCAGCGCGCCGAACAGAAGTAGACCGTGCTTCCATCGTGATCGGCCTGGTGTTTCGCGCTGGCCGGATCGACCGTCATCCCACATACGGGATCGATGACCGAGCCATCGGTCGGCCGGGAATCCGCGCCTTGCGAACGGCCGTGCGCGGCGGCGTGGTCGTGCCCATGGTCGTGCGCATGCGCCTTGTTGGCTGCTTCTTCATTGCCCGATGCGTGGCAGCAGGCGGGCGCCGGGTTCTTCGCGGCATTGTTCATCACGAGCGCTCCGAATTGCGGGAATGACACAGTGTCGCCATGCCAGTCCATTGGAAACCGTTGTCGCGGTAGCCGCGCAGCAGGCGCCCGATGCCCCTGATCGCCCTGCGCACATTGCATTCCGTGCGCGTCCAGAACCATTCGCCGAACAGCGCGAGGGTGACCAGGCTGGCCGCGACGATGAAGTTGAACGCCGCCGATTCCCGCCCCGCGGCCAGCGAGGAGGACGTTGCCAGCGGTGACGAGAAGGCGATGGCACCGAGGCCATAGGCCGCCAGTGCGCCCAGGCTGTAAAGGCTGTACCTGTTCGGCGCGAACCTGCGCAGCCCCTGCCAGGCGCGACGGTAGACCGTCGCCGCGGCGACCATGGCCAGCAGCGTGGCCAGCAAGAACTCGGCAACGTGCATGAGCGACAGCACGGCCGGTGCAATCTGCACCCCGAACAGCCGCGTCGACAGCGACAACAGCAGCAGTGGAACCGCCAGGGTCGCCGCGAATACCAGTCGGGCGCGCGCGATCTCGGCGGGCGAATTCATGTCGGGGACCATTCCGGCGGCCATTTCCCCGGTGCTGTGCGGAACGGACGAGGCACTGTTGTGCATCGAAGACGCCGGGCGGACGTCGTCAAGCGGAGCATTTTCGTAGTTCATGACAGGGCTTCCTTGTTCATCAGGGCCCGCAGGATCGGGCAGTTCGCCGCCGGCCCTTCGGCCGGGCATTCGGAAATCAGGTTGGACAGCGCGGTGCGCATGCGCTGCAGCTCGCCAATGCGCTTGTCGATATCGGCCAGCCGGGCCGACGCAGCCTTGTGCATCGCGGCGACGTCACGCCTGCTGCTGATCGCCAGCAACTCGCCGATCTCGCTGAGGGAGAAACCGAGGTGCTGGGCGCCGCGGATGAAGTTGAGGCGGTTGAGCTCGACGTCGCTGTACTTGCGGTAGCCCGAGGTCGAGCGCGCCGCGGGTTGCAGCAAGCCGCTGCGCTCGTAGTAGCGCACGGTGTCGATGCCGACGCCGGCGGCAGTGGCAAGCTGACCGATTGCATAGTTGTTCATGGCCATCTCCGATCAAATGAACATCGACGCGGAATACCCTGTCCGACAACAAGGCTTCTGTAGGAGCCCCTTCAGGGGCGAGCTCATGGGTGAGATGAATGAAGAGTTCGCCCCTGAAGGGGCTCCTGCATGAACCTCGTAAACCGAGCTAGAAGCGCGGGATCCGCGTCGCGAAGGCGATAGCTTGCACCCTGGACCATGGTCCAGAGTCAAGGGCTGTGTCCAACGGATTCAGCGTTTGGTCAGTTTCGCGCCACTGCCCGGCACCGCAGACGCGGCGAATTCAGTCCTTGACCGGGAATACCTCGGCGTCCTGGCCCGGATCGCCGACCACGTCCACCCCGGCGGGCGGCGTGAACGCGAAGGTATCGGCTGGCAGTTCCGGGTCGCGCTGCCAGTCGGAAAAGCGGATCTCGGTGGTATTGCCAAGGGAATCCTCGAAGCGCATGCGGGCGAGCCCGTGGTTGTCGAAGCCCAGTTCGGCAAAGGCGAACTCCGGCTCCTTCGCCTTCGAGACGAGCTTGAGCCAGCGCAGGCCTTCGCGTTCGCCGGCCTCGCTGGCCTGGAACTCGTGGTCGAGCCGGGTAAGGTCGGTCAGCACCGACAGCGGACTGTGCGCTTCCTCGGCGCCCTGGCTGCGCACGCTGACCTGCTCGAGATCCGGATCGTAGATCCAGACGCGGTTGCCGTCGGCGATGATCAGTTGCTCGAACGGCGTCGTCGTATGCCAGCGGAACTGGCGCGGCGCCTTCAATGCGAGCGTGCCGGACGAGGTCTCCCCGCGATGGCCCTTGGCGCCGGTGACCGATTGCTCGAAGCGCGCGCTGATCGTGCGGATGTCCTTGGAGAAGGATTCCAGGCGCATGCGCGCGCTGTCGGCGGCATGGGCGGAAAACGCGACCAGGCTGGTCAGCAGCAGGATGGCACGCAACATCATGGGGGTTCCTCGGGGATCTGCGGGGACTCTGGGGTACGTAAAAGCATCACACGGCCGCCCTGAAGCGCGGCTGGCCGTTTCGCGCTCAGTCGCGCGGCGGTGGCGGCGCGATCACGGTGCGGTTGCCATTGTGTTCGGGGCCGCTGACCACGCCGTCGCGTTCCATCTGTTCGATCAGGCGCGCGGCGCGGTTGTAGCCGATGCGCAGGTGGCGCTGCACACCCGAGATCGAGGCGCGCCGGGTCTCGGTGACGATGCGCACGGCCTTGTCATAGAGCACGGCATCCTCGCCACCCTCGGCATCGGCTGCGTCCTGCGGCAGGCCGGTTTCGCCAATGACCTTGCCATCGGCCATGGTCTGGGTTTCCTCGAGCACGCCGTCGATGTAGTCGGGCTGGCCCTGGGCGCGCAGCCACTCGACCACCTTGTGCACCTCGTGATCGTCGACGAAAGCGCCATGCACGCGCTCGGGCGTGGCCGTGCCGGGCGGCAGGTAGAGCATGTCGCCGTGGCCGAGCAGGGTCTCGGCGCCGGACTGGTCGAGGATCGTGCGCGAATCGATCTTGCTCGACACCTGGAATGCAATGCGGGTCGGGATGTTGGCCTTGATCAGGCCGGTGATGACGTCGACCGAGGGCCGCTGCGTGGCGAGGATCAGGTGCACGCCAGCCGCACGCGCCTTCTGCGCGAGGCGCGCGATCAGTTCCT
>DAIMYT010000113.1:0-10941 GCA_036734345.1 Dokdonella sp.
CCGGACGCGCCAGCGCTGAGCGGAGCGGGCCTGGAAAAGCTGCTGATCGATTACCAGGCGGCCCTCGACCAGATCGAGCGCCTCGGTTCGCGCCATGACACCGACATGCTGCGCGCTTTTCTCAGTGCCGCGCCGCCAATCGGCGAGCAGTGGCACGACGAGGCATTCCTGACGACGTGGATGGGCGAGCTGTCGCGACTGATGAACCGGATCGGCTCGGGTCGCCCGCGCTACCATTTCTCGATCCGGCCGGCGACCGGCGAACATCCGGCGGCCCTGCTCGTGCGCCGCGAGCAGCATGGCACCGAGACGACCCAGATCCTGCCATCGAACTTTTTCGTCGGCGGCGAGTTCCGCGCCATCGCCGAGGCCTCGCGACAGCTGGTCGGGTTGATCCAGCCCGGCGCCAGCGTCAGCCGCGCGAACAAGCGCCAGGTCCTGACCGACGGCATCGCCGAAGCCCAGGCCTGGCTCATGGAAGAAGCCAAGCGCGGGCGCACGATCCAGCGCTTCAAGGGTCTCGGTGAAATGAATCCGGAACAGCTGTGGGAGACCACGGTCAATCCGGAAACGCGCCGGCTCCTGCAGGTCAGCATCGAGGATGCCGTGGCCGCGGACCAGATCTTCTCGACCCTGATGGGCGACGTGGTTGAACCGCGCCGGGAATTCATCGAACAGAATGCCCTGCGGGTCAGCAATCTCGATATCTGATTGCCGGCGGATGCCCGGGGCCCAAGCCCCGGGACGCCAGAACTTAATATATTTATATACCAGGAATGCCGGCTGAACACCCTGCGCAACCCCGCTCGACGCTGTGCCGCGTTTCAGCTTTCCAGCGCGAATGTGACAGGAAACCCTTGCTTGCGCACGCCTGTACAGCCGGGCGCGGCAGCGGTACGCTCGGAGCAACAGGAATCACCCGTCCACGGGGCCATCCGCGCCCCAATGCATCCAGTCGAGGAACGATCATGAAGTTTCTGAAGCTTGCACGTATAGCGCTGTGCGCGGCCGTGCTGGTGTTCTCGTCCGCAGCGGTTCTGGCCGCAAAGAAGGACAAGGTCGAGAACGAATATCCGAACGCCACCCGCGTCGAGCCGAAGGCCAGCATGAGTTCGCGCGAGCAGCGCGACCTGAGCAAGGCCACCGACCTCGTCAACGACGGCAAGAACGATGAGGCCCTGCCCCTGATCGAGAAGGCTCTCGAGAACAAGAAGATCGGCCCCTATGCCGAAGCGTTCGCCCAGCAGCTGCTCGCGCGCATTTACTGGGACCAGGAAAAGGAAGACCAGGCGATCGCCGCGACCGCCCGCGCCATCGAGCTCGACTCGTTGCCCAACAACGCGCATTTCGGCCTCATGTACCAGCTCGCGCAGTTCCAGGTACAGACGGAAAAATACCAGGACGCGCTGGCGACCCTCGCCCGTTTCAAGAAGGAAACCGGCAGCGAGACGGCCGACCAGCTGGCCCTGCTCGGCAACATCTACTACCGCCTCGACAAGTACCAGGAGGCGGCCGACACGATGAAGCGCGCCATTGCGGCCAGCGACGAGCCCAAGGAAAGCTGGAACCAGATCCTCATGGCCAGCCTGTTCGAGCTTGACCAGTACGACGAAGCCGCCAAGGTCGTCAAGGAACAGCTGGTGAAGAACCCGAAGGACATCAAGCTGCTCAAGCAGCTGGCCACGATCTACGTCAACAACGACCAGTATCCGCAGGCGATCGAGGTGCTCAGCAAGGCGAAGAACGAAGGCCTGATCGCCAGCGCCGAGGACTACGTGCAGCTGGCAAAGCTCTACGCCAATGCCGACAAGCCCAAGGAAGCCGCCGCGACGCTCAAGGAAGGCATGGACAAGGGCATCGTTCCGTCAAGCTACGACAACAACAAGCTGCTCGGCGACGTCTGCAGCCAGGCCGAAGACGACCCGTGCGCGATCGATGCCTATGGCAAGGCCTCGGCGCAGTCGACCGACGGCAATGTCGACTACCAGCTCGGCTACATGCTGTTTTATTCCGAGCGCGGACCGGAGGCCAAGGAAGCCCTGACCCGGGCGCTGCAGAAGGGCGGGTTGCGCCAGGAAGGCGAGGCCTACGTCCTGCTCGGCGACATTGAAAGCTATGCGAACAACGACGCCGCTGCGCTGGCCGCTTGGCGCAAGGCGGAGGGTTTCCCGAGCACCAAGGCGATGGCCGCGCAACGCATCAAGGCCGTGCAGTCGGGCGTGAAGCTCAAGCGGACAGGCAAAAAATGAGTCCGGTTGCGACACATACGCAAGCGGATGCATCAGAAGGCGTCAACCTGCCGGTCTCCGACTCTTGTCGGATAGCAGGCGGGTGTTGTACCGTGCCGGGCTACGCTTTGCGTGACTGGCGCCTGCCACGACCGCGGGGATTCCGGCGGATCGTTCGTAAGAACAACAACTGTTTGGTCAACACCGATGGCTGACGTCTACCAACCCGAACGCGAAACATTCAACTGGCGCCGCGTCTCGGCCCTGTCCGGCGCGTTCACCGTGCATGTATTCGCCCTGGCGCTGCTGGCTACGCCGGCGTCGCCGCCTGAAGCGCCCGAGAAGAAAATTGACAACAAGGTGACGGTCGAGTTCATCGAGCCGCCACCGCCGCCGCCGCCACCGCCACCGCCGCCGCCGGAGCCGCCCAAGAAGCCGCCTCCGAAGGTGATCGAAAAGATCAAGCCGCCACCGACTCCGCCACCGGAACCGCCGCCGCCTGTCATCGTCGAGGAAGCCTCGCCGATGTCCGTTCCTGCGCCGCCACCCGCACCGCCGGCACCCCCGGCTCCGCCCGTGGATATCGCACCGAGCGAAAATATCAGTTACCGTAGGCTTCGACCGCCGAAATACCCGCCGCAGGCCGTCCGCCAGCGCATGGAAGGCAAGGTCGTTCTGAAGGTACTGGTTGGCCTCGACGGCAAGCCGGAGGAGATCACAGTAGAGAAGACCAGCGGATACCGCGTTCTCGATCAGGCAGCAATCGCGGCCGTGAAGACATGGGTCTTCAACGCCGGTATGAAAAACGGAGCCGCAAGTCGCGGTTACGCTTTGGTACCCATCGAGTTCAACCTCAACCAGTAGCAATCATCTAAGGTAGCGCCATGCAGCAAGATGCTTCTTCGACCTCGCCTGCGGATCAGTCAGGTGCCATGCCCCCACCGATTCCAGGCGGCGGCAATAATGCCCAAGCGATGTCGCAGATGGGCTTTGATCATCTTATCCACAACTTCGACCTGGTCGGCTGGGTAGTCTTCATTACCCTGGTCACGATGTCGGTGTTGTCGGTCTACTTCATCATTGCGAACTTCATTCGCAACACGATGGTGCGCTCGCGCATGGACCGGGTGATCCACACGTTCTGGGAAACGCCTTCGGCGCAGGAAGCCATCCGCTTCCTCGAAGAGCAGCCCAAGTCCGAGCCGTTCTCCAAGATCGCGCTGGAGGCAGCCACCGCTGCGCAGCACCACACGCGTCACGAAGGCAGCCGTCTGGTCGAGGCCCTGAACCGCTCCGAGTTCATCGACCGCGCACTGCGCCAGGGCGTTGCCCGCGAAAGCATGCGGCTCGAGGGCGGCCTGACGGTCCTCGCCACGGTCGGATCGACCGCGCCGTTCGTCGGCCTGCTTGGTACGGTCTGGGGCATCTACCACGCCCTGATCAAGATCGCGTCGACCGGCTCGGCCTCGATGGAAGCCGTCGCCGGCCCCGTCGGCGAAGCGCTGATCATGACCGCCGTCGGTCTGTTCGTGGCCATCCCGGCCGTGCTCGCCTACAACTTCTACGTACGCAGCAACCGCCTGATCTACGCACGTTTCGACGAGTTCGCACACGATCTGCATGACTTCTTCGCCATCGGTTCCCGCGTTGAAGGTGGTGCAGCAGCTCAGGCGCCCGCAGCCGCGAGGAAGTAAGCCATGGCCTTCTCATCCAATTCGGGCGGCGGCCCGATGGCGGAAATCAACGTCACGCCCCTCGTGGACGTGATGTTGGTGCTGCTGATCATCTTCATGATCACCGCGCCGCTGATGACCCACAAGATCCGCATCGATCTGCCGCAAGCCAATCCGAACACGCAGGAAACCACGCCACCGGATCCGATCGATCTGGCAGTCAAGGCCAGTGGCGACCTGTACTGGAACGACGAGCTGATCACCGAAGCCATGCTTGCCGCCCAGCTGCGCGTCGCGGCGCAGAAGAATCCGCAGCCCGAGCTGCAGATTCGCGCGGAAAAGACGACCGAGTACCAGCTGATTGCAACGGTCATGGCCAACGCGAAGAGCGCAGGCATGGTCAAGATCGGATTCATCACGGCGCAGATGGATCGCTGATCGCGCAAGACGGCTTGCAAGTCCTACCGGAAAAGGCGTCGCATCTGCGGCGCCTTTTTTTTCGGCTGCTGCCGGACTGCCGCACTTTGCAGTAACCTCCACAGCGTGCACCCGGTGCAGGAGGATGAGGATCCGCAGCGGGTGCCAAAGGCGCCAACCCGGTATTCCGTCATGCGGTCGAACGGAGGTGCACCATGTCGTACGCAAGCGAGCGCCCCTCGAGTGCGAGGGCCATGTCCGAAATCAACATCACCCCGCTGGTCGATGTCCTGCTCACGGTCCTGATCATCTTCATGATCACGACGCCCATGCTGACCGCACGCATCGTCCTGCCCCTGCGCGGCGGAACCGATGGAAAGGCGGCCGAACCGCTGGTTCTCGGCGTCTCGATCCGCGACACCGGCGAATGGCTGCTCGAAGGACAGCCGACCAGCCGCGCGGCCCTGGGCCAGAGCTTGCGCATCGCCGCGGCGAAGGGCCTGCCCCTGCAGCTCGAGATCAGGCCAGAGGCGCACGCTTCCTACGACAATCTCGCCAACGTCCTCGCCATTGCACAAGGCAGCGGCGTTCGCGACCTGCGCGTCCTCGGCGCGGCCCGCGAATAGGCCGACGCCGCGCGGGTAGCCGCAGGCGGGTGAAAAGCAGCGCCTGCGGCACGAGCGCCGATCGATCAGCCCTGATCGACGGCCACGTCGCGGAGGATGTCGAGATAGCGCCTGACGGTCGGATCGAGGCCCGCGTAGAGGGCCTCGGCAAACAGTGCGTGGCCAATCGAGACCTCGTCGATCCAGGGTACCGCCCGCAGCAGGCAGGCCAGGTTTTCCTGGCTCAAGTCGTGACCGGCATTGACCCCGAGTCCGGCGGCGCGGGCACGCGTTGCGGTGGCCACGCACCTTTCCAGTTCGGCTTGCGGGTTCCCCGCGGCGAATGCCTCGGCGAACGGCCCGGTGTAGATCTCGATGCGATCGGCGCCGCATTCGCCGACCCGCTCCACGCCATCGACACCGGCGTCGACGAACAGGCTGACCCGGCAACCTTCGCCCTTGAACCGGCCAACGATCGCCTTCAGCGAACCGAGGTCGGCTGACAGGTCGAAGCCGTGGTCCGAGGTCAGCTGGCCGTCGCCGTCGGGAACCAGGGTGACCTGGGCGGGTTGCGCGCCATGCACGAGCTCGAGCAGGCCCGGATAGCCCTCGCGGGCGGGCGCGAACGGATTGCCTTCGATATTGAATTCGGCGACACCAAGTATGCGCGGCAGGCGCGCGACATCCTCGCCGCGGATATGCCGCTGGTCGGGCCGCGGGTGAACGGTTATGCCATGGCAGCCGGCAGCGAGGGCGCAGCGCGCGGCTTCGACCGGATCCGGCAGCTGGCCGCCGCGCGAGTTGCGCAGCACAGCCACCTTGTTGACATTGACGCTGAGCAGGGTCACCGGCGGTCCGCTTCGGCAAAATCCAAGTGTAGCCGACCGCGCCGTATTCGCACTTGCCCCGCGAGGCGGACTAGTGGCATTCCTCGCTCGTCTCGCTCCAGATCACCGGATCCCAGTACGCTCCGTCGCGCCACTCGTTGCGCTTGTCCTTGTTGAGTTGCGCGGCGAGCATGTAGGTCGTGTTCGGCGCCACGTTCACGGTCAGGGTCTTGTAGCGACTCGACGGATCGCTGTTGCGCAGGCGGTCGTTGAAACTCAGGTAGCGACTCTCGATACGCTCGGAGACCGTCAGCACGTGTTCACCGGCCGATACGCGGAAAGTCGTTTGTCCTCCGAACGGCGAGCGCTTGCCGTCGATGCTGATCAGCGCGGCTGCATGCAGTTCGCGCTGGCGCGGAGCGACATCGAAGATGCTGATGCGACCGCAACCCCCGCTTGCCGCCCGGGACCCATCCGCCCCGGCAGCAGGCGAAGCCATGGCCAGGCTGTCGCCGACGGTGAGGTGCATGGCCGGAATCCAGGCAGACGTCATGGCTCCGGAAACCGTGGTCACCCGCCCGTCACGTGAAACCTCGAAGGCAATGGCAGCGCCATCGTCCATGCTCTCGACCCGTTCGCGAAGCAGTTGGGCGGCCCGCGCGCGGCCCGATGAATCCGCGCCCAGGCCCGATAGCGATACGCCGTTGATCGATCGGATGACATCGCCGCTGCGCAAACCCATGCGACTGGCCGTGCTGCCCGGCGTGGTTCCGAGAACGTGCAGCCCGTCCTCCGCGCGGGCACCGCTGCTGCTGTCGACAAGCACGCCGAGGCCGCTCGTCCGCTGCGCCGGCTCGTCGATGGAGAGCGATATCTGCTCCGCCGGCGTCTTGCCGAACGCACCAGAATCGATCATGTCCAGGAGCAGGGCGCGCAATTCCTCGCGCAGCCGCTGCTCGGGGCTGACCCCCAGCGAAGCCTTGGCCTGGGCGGCCAATGGCGCGACCTGGCCGGCCACCGAATCGGTGGCAGCTGCCGCGGCGGCAACCGACGATGCCAGCAAGCCAAACACCGCGAAGGCCGCAAAGCCCAGGCCGAACCGTCGAACTTCAAATCTCATCTTCATCTCCGGAAAACACTAGATACGTGTAACTGCCTGCACGCGATCACTGTCGTGCCGGATCAGATCCTGCAAGGCGGCGCTCCTCAATTTCCACAACGGAATCAGTTCACTGTCGGTCGCGCCGCGGTCATAGGCGGACTGCAACTGTGAATCGATCAGGCGCAACTCGGCGCGTGAGCGCGGATCCACGGGACTGCCGGGCAGGGTATGCCACTGCGCTTCGAGCAACCTCGAATGCTCGCGCCAGCTGGCCAGGTCGTCGGCCTGTCCAGCTGGCAGGGGAAAGCGGGAAAAGACCGCAATGCAAAGCATCGCCGCCGCGGCCAGTCCGGCGCCGAGCCAGCCCCGACGCTGCCTGCGGCTCCGAAGCTGGCGCGCGGCCCGGACCGACTGGATGCGCGTCCACAGGGCCGGATCCGGCTCATGCTCGGGCAATCGGTCCAGCAGCGCGGCCACTCCGGGGGGCAGGGCCCGATTCTCCGTACTCGACATCATTTGACCTCTCCACTTCCAATGCCGCCATGTGCCAGCAGGTCGAGGCGTCGCAGCGCCCGCGCCAGCACCGACTTCGAATAACTCTCACTCTGGCCGAAAAGCCCGGCCAGCTCCTTGTGCGTATAGCCCTCCATCTCGTGCAGCAAGACCACGGCGCGCGAGCGCGGACTGAGCTGCATCAACAGCGACCAGGCGTCGGCCGAGGTCTCGGCCGGAACGTCGGCCGCCTGCGCATGCAACAGCCAGTCCTCCGCGTCCTCGCCGGCGAAACGCCGCTGACGCCTGATCACGTCGATCGTCGCATTCGCGGTCATGCGCTTCAGCCAGGCGCCAAACGGCGCATCGCCACGGAAACCACGGATCGTGTCCATCATGCGCAGGAACACGTCCTGTACGACATCCTCGGCCGCCGCGGGTTCTCCGAGGATACGCAGCGCCAGGTTGTAGCATGCCCGCGAGAACATCCCGTAGATCACCGCATGCGCGTCGTTATCGCCACGCCGCGCCCGCTGCAGCACCCGGTCGTCCAGCGTGAGCCCGAATCCGCTACTCACACGTTGTGCAAGACCGTCTGCGCCCATACGGCCAAGGACGGCACAGGGCGGGATTTCGTTGCAGCGGCATGGGACGAATGGCTCGTCGATCAGGGCGATCAGGGGCGCGACCGATACAGCCGGGCTTCGCGGATGTTGGACAGCGGCACGTTCAGCTTCGCCTTGCCACGTCCAACCGGGACGAGCAGCACGAGAGTGCCCGAATCCAGGGCCTGGACCTCGCCATCCACGCGCTTGCCGCCGATCGTGACCAGCTGGACACGGCGCCCTATCCGCTGGCCCAGGCTATTGGCAGGGATCACCTCATAGTCGCGATCCTTCGGCTGCTGGGCCGGCAGGCGCTCGATCACGCCCGGCTCCCAGACCAGGGCCAGGGTGGAATTCGGCGGCGGCGGCGGCGCACTGGCGACGACCTTGCCGTCCTTCATCAACTCCGCCGGGACCCGCCCGGGATCCGCCGCCGGTGGCGCGGCATCCGCCGCCACCGGGGAATCCTCGCTGAGGGCCGTCGCTGGGACGGGTGGGGCTGGCAGGGCAGGCGCTGGCGCGGCTTCCTGCGGAGCAACCGCAGCTTGCCCGGCGCGCGGCGCCGGTGGCGGCGTCTCCGGCGCGACGGATGCCGTCGGCGGTGGCAACCCGGCGAGGGCGATTGGCTGCGCGACCGGCTCGGCCGGTGTCGGCCTGACCACATAGATCGGCACCTCGGGCTCGGAAAAACCCAGGCGCAACATGATCGGCGGCGCATCATCGAGGCGAGCCGTGATGTTGAGCTGGCGCAGCAGGACCTGGCGCGGGTAAGCCTCGAATTCGGCCGGCACCCAGCCGGCATCCGGCAGACTCGCCAGGTTCAGCGACCCGCCGCGGGTGACGAGTCGCCGATACAGGGACAGCACGTCCTCGCTCGGATTGATGCCACGCGAGGCGAGAAACGACCTGACCGCCTCGACATGGCGATCAATGAACTCGCTGTTGGACACCCCCAGCCATTGCGCGCAGAACTTGTTGCGCCGGGCAAGGTAGCCGGGATCCCGGTAGCTGAGCCCCGCGCGCACCAGCCGCAGCGACTGCTGCGCCGCATGCTCGGGCCATCGCTCCGGATCGAATCCGCCGAACTCGGCGTATCCCTGCCAGTTGGCGATGTTGGCGCTGTCCAGATCCACCGCCACCGCGATGCTCCGGTCCGGACGATCGTGGTGGAACTCGAACTGGTCGACTCTTTCCGACGCCGCGACCCCCATGCGCTGGCGGTCCTTGTCGCTCAGGGCATCGCTGCCGCAGCCCTGGTTCTCGAACAGGGCGAGATCCGGCGTGCCCAGCCAGCCGAGCGCCGTCGACTCCGACGCATTGCCGTCGAGGCTCAGGCCATGGACCGTCAGCGTGATGCTGTCCGGCAATGCCGGGCCGCCAAGCAGGGCCTGGCCAATCAGCCAGAACCGGCTGGAGCCGCGCAGGTCGACCATGCGTGCGCGCATCGATCCACGCCAGATGCCATGCTCGACGACCAGGCGCGGCGCACGCAGGCGGATGCTGCCATCCCAGGCGATGCCCGCGCCTTCATAGGTCAGCGACGCGACCGGCTCCAGTGCCCGCGCAACGCGCACGGCGGCCGAGCGCGCGGCGAATTCCATCGCCAAGGCTCCGCCAGCCAGTGCCACTAGCGACACCAGAAGTACATTGCGCAGTCTCATCGCCGGGCGCGTCCTCGTTTTCGGCAGGCAGCCTGCCGATAAAACACCTGCCTGCCGACGATAGCGAGAATTAACGACAGCATCAACGCGGAACGTGCGGAAGGTCGCGAAGTGGCGATGTGAGGCGGCTCGCCTGGCACGTCAGGTCGTCGGGCCGGCGTCCGCCTGCTCAGGCACGGCGGATGGGCATGGCCACGACCAGCAGGATGATCGCGCCGATCATTGCGTTGAGAACGGCCTCGACCAGCCCAACGCCGATGTAGCCCCGCAGTTGCGGCAGCAGCCAGCCCGCGATGAAGGCACCGTGGATACTGGTCACGCTGTTGCCGACGAGGCCGCGTCAGTGACCCTTGACGACCACCGCGGCCAGCCAACCGGCGATCGCACCAACCGACAGAAAAACACGCAGCGATTCGACGGTCACGCGCTTCACGGCAAGCAGGTCGCCTGTCGCGACGCCCGCAGCGTGCGCCAATCGCCAGCCTGCGGCCCGTTTGGATGCGGTCTGGAGGGCGGAGTCGCCGGCTTCAGGATTGCTGTGCGCCGGCGGCACGAGCGGCCTGTTGGTCCGGTCCACGTGCCGGGCCGGCCGTTTGCCCTGCTTTCGCCCGTGCCCGTTCGCCGATGGCATGCAGTACTTCGGGCGGCAGCATGGTCGCGTCGGGGCGGGCTTTCGCCGATACACGCTCGGCAGCCAGCGACATCACCGTGCCAAACATGCCGATGAGCACCATCAGGATAGCGATGCCGAGCACGCCCGGACTGCGGGTGATGAAGGCGATGATCAGTCCGAGCACGGTCATTGCGATCATGATCCAGCGTGTCATGCCTGTCCCCGTTGTTGGCGGCCGCGCGGCGCAACACCGCACCGTATAGCCGGTGGACCAAAATTACCAGAAAGCGGGCACGCTCCGGCAGGCCGCCGATCGGGCGAACGATGCCGACAGTTCGGTCGCGAGGCGGTCGCCTGCGGTTTGCCGGTGAGTTCTCGCGGGCCAGGGCGGAATGCGCAGCGGGCGGAGCCATGCGAGGCCGCGATCCGCTCCCGCCCCCCCCTGCTGGCGGCGGGCCCCGCCGCGCTCAGCGCTCGGAGTGGCCCGACTCGAACCAGTCCTGGCGGGCGAACAGGCCCGGCTGGATCAGGTCGATGAAGGCGCGCGCGTCGGCACTGAGCACCTTGCCCTTGCGTACGACCACGCCATAGCTGCGCTGCGGAAAGTACGAACGCAGGTTGCGCACGGCCAGGCGCTCGCAAAAAAAATCCAAAAACCACATGCCCGTAACCATCGAAATGCCCAGCCCCATCGCCACGTATTGCTTGATCACCTCCC
>DAIMYT010000114.1:0-7988 GCA_036734345.1 Dokdonella sp.
GAGATCGCCGTGCTCAAGCTGATCGGCACGCGCAACCGCACCATCGCCGCGATGATCATGCAACAGCCCCTGGTGCTCGGCGTGATCGGATTCGTGGTCGGCAAGATCACGGCGACATTTGCCGCGCCGCTGTTCCCCAAATACGTGCTGCTGATGCCGGCCGATTCGATTGCCGGGTTCTTCGCCGTGCTCGTGATCTGCATACTGGCCAGCCTGGTCGCGATCCGCATGGCGCTCAAGGTCGATCCGGCCGAGGCGATCGGGTGAGCGCATGAACCAGAAAGGCATCCGCATCGAAGGACTGAGCAAGCGCTACGGCGAGGGCGACACCGCGGTGCATGCGCTCAAGGACGTCAACATGCAGGTCGGGCCGGGCGAGGTGGTCGGCCTGATCGGACCGTCGGGTTCGGGCAAGAGCACCCTGCTCAAGTGCCTTGGCGCGGTCATCGACCCCACCGCCGGGCGCATGCTGCTCGGCGACGAAGTGATCTACGACAACGGCTGGAAGGTACGCGACCTGCGCGCCCTGCGCCGCGACAAAATCGGCTTCGTCTTCCAGGCGCCCTACCTGATCCCGTTCCTCGACGCGACCGACAACGTGGCCCTGCTGCCGATGCTGGCCGGCGTGGACAACGCCGCCGCGCGCGCCAGGGCACTCGAACTGCTCACCGCGCTCGACGTGCAGCATCGTGCCACGGCGATGCCATCGCAGCTCTCCGGCGGCGAACAGCAGCGCGTGTCGATCGCGCGCGGCCTGGTCAACCAGCCGCCGGTCATCCTCGCCGATGAACCCACTGCGCCACTCGACAGCGCACGCGCGATGGCCGTCGTGCGTATCCTCAACGACATGGCGCGCAAGTACGAGACCGCCATCATCGTCGTCACCCACGACGAAAAGATCATTCCGACCTTCAAGCGCATCTACCACATCCGCGATGGCGTCACCCATGAGGAGGCCGGCGAAGGCCGGTCTTTCGACTAGGCAACCACACAGGAGAAACGCCCATGTCCAGCGTCGGCTACCACGAACCCTTTGAAACGCTGTCGCAGGAAACCCGCGACATGCACCGCGCCATCGTCTCGCTGATGGAAGAACTCGAAGCGGTCGACTGGTACAACCAGCGCTGCGATGCCTGCGGCGACGCCACGCTCAAGGCGATCCTTGCGCACAACCGCGACGAGGAAAAGGAACATGCCTCGATGCTGCTCGAATGGATCCGCCGGCGCGACCCGACGTTCTCGAAGGAACTCAAGGACTACCTGTTCACCGACAAGTCGCTGACCCACGACTGAGCCAACCCCGGGAGGCATCCGCATGAACGCGCAACCCATCCGCGACGCCTGGACCATGGCGATTTCCATCCTCGCCATCGCTTTCGGCCTGCTCACCCTGAAGGAAGGCGGCACGGTGCTGTTCGGCGGCGAAGCCGCGCGTGCGGCCGCAGGGCATTTTGTTCCGTTCGTGCTCTGGTTCAATTTCCTCGCCGGCTTTGCCTATGTCATCGCCGGCGCGGGACTCTGGTGGCGGCAACGCTGGGCGGTCTGGCTGGCCATTGCCATTGCCGCATCCACGTTGCTCGTGTTCGCCGCTTTTGCCGTGCACATTGCGCTCGGCGGCGCCTGGGAACAACGTACGCTGATCGCGATGAGCCTGCGCAGCACGGTCTGGGTCGTGATCGCAGCCATTGGTGTGCGCCGGCTGCCGCCGCGTCATCCATGAGCGATGCGCTCGCGAACGAAGCGACCACGCGCACAAGCCATGCGGGGCGGGTGGCCAGCGCATGGCCCGGGCTTCTGCAGATGCTTTGTGGTGGGTCACAATGACACCCGACCGCGCGTACCCGACCCGCGCACACGCCGATGGCGCCAGGCAGGACCGACATGATTGACCGCACCCAACTCGAAACGATGCAGCAGGCGATCATGCAGGGCGCGGCCTATCGCCTGGCCCAGGACGATCCGGAATTCCTCGCCGGCGACGACCTGCGCCCCGTGCGCCTGCAACTGGAGATGCTCAAGCCCGAGCAGAGCCTGCGCGCCGAGGGAATCGCCTCGACCGTGGTGGTCTTCGGCAGCGCACGCGTCGTGCCAAGGGCGGCGGCGCAGGCCGCATTGGCCGATGCGGAGTCGGAACAGGACGGTGCCGGCTCCGATTCGGCGCCAGCCAGGCGCCTCGCCGAAGCGAGGCGCCAGTTGGCACACTCGCAATACTACGAGGAAGCGCGGCGATTCAGCCATCTGGTCTCGACGCGCTTCCAGCAGGCCGGCCGACGCGATTTCGTCGTCGTCACCGGCGGCGGCCCGGGCATCATGGAGGCGGCCAACCGCGGCGCGTACGAGGCCGGCGCACGCTCCATCGGACTCAACATCACCCTGCCACGCGAGCAGAAACCCAACCCGTACATCAGTCCCGAGCTCGCCTTCCGCTTCCACTATTTCGCTCTGCGCAAGATGCATTTCCTCATGCGCGCACGCGCGCTGGTCGCTTTCCCCGGCGGCTATGGCACGCTCGATGAACTGTTCGACGTGCTGACCCTGGTACAGACCGGCAAGATGCCGGGCATTCCGATCGTCCTGGTCGGCAGGAAGTTCTGGCAACGCGCGGTCGACTTCGACTACCTCGTCGAGGAAGGGTTCATCAGCGCCGCGGATGCATCGCTTTTCACGCGCGTGGATACGGCGGAGGAAATCGTCGCGGTGCTCGAAGCCTTCCATGCACGGACCCGGCCCGGCGAACCGCTGTACGTGCCGATCTAGGGAAGGTCTGATCCACCCGGGCCGTTCACTCCGGGCTTGCCGAAGCATGGGACGACCTCCGCCCATGGTTTCTTGTGACAGGCGGGGCACACACCGGCCGACCCGGATCGGAGGGAAATCCGCCATGGCCCCATCCTGCGGCCCACGGCATTCGCATCGCTCAGGCCGCGGCCGCACTCGCCCCGAGCCAGTGTGCGGACGGCTGCGGCCGCCCATACAGGAAGCCCTGGCCATAGGTGCAGCCCATCGCCAGCAGCGCCTCGTGCTGCGCTTCGGTCTCGATGCCTTCGGCGAGCACTTCGACGTCGAGCGAGCTGGCCAAAGCCAGTACGGCGCCGATCACGGCGGAACTGCGCCGCATGTTGCGGCCACCCAGCGGCTCGATGAAGGACCGGTCGATCTTGAGCATGCGCAGTGGAAAGCGGTGGACGTAACCGAGCGAGCAATAGCCCGTGCCGAAATCGTCGAGTGCCGTCGCGATGCGCGCATTGGAAAGTCTCTGCAACTGGTTGGCGACCGCTTCGGGATCGCCGAGCAGTGTTCCCTCGGTGACCTCGATGCGCAGCCGCGCCGGATCCAGTTCGGCCTCGCTGGCCAGCCTGAGCAGCCGGGCGTCGAGATCGTTGCCCTGAAAGTGCCGTGGCGAGACGTTGATCGTGATGTAGCCGCCGTCGCGGGTCAGCTCGACGCCGCTGGCGCAGGCAGAACGGTACATCTGCCAGTCGATGGCGTCGATCAGCCCGCATTCCTCGGCGACCGGCAGGAACTGGCACGGCAGGAGCACGCCACGGGTCGGATGGTTCCAGCGCACAAGCGCCTCATAGCCGATCCGGGTCCGGTCGGCGAGACGCACCAGCGGCTGGAAGTAGGGCTCGAACTGGCCCGCCTGCAGGCCCGCGCGAATCTCGTGTTCGATGCCGAGCACGTCGCGCTCGATACGCTGCATGGAATCGTTGAACTGGACGAAGCGGCGGCGCCCTGCACTCTTCGCGGCGTACAACGCGGTATCGGCATCCTGCAGGATCGCGTCGGTGGTCTGGTGGCGGTCCTGGCTGATCGCAATACCGATGCTGGCGAAGATGCGCAGTTCGCGGCCACCGATGCTCATCGGCTCCTGCAGGGCGTCAAGGATGCGCTGGGCCACGTGGGTTGCGGTATCCGGCTGCGGAACCTCCTCCAGCAGCACGGCGAACTCGTCGCCGGACAGGCGCGCGACCACGTCGGGTTCGCGCACGCAATGCAACAGGCGCTTCGAGACTTCCTTGAGCAGCTCGTCGCCGGCGAGGTGGCCGAGGCTGTCATTGACGACCTTGAAGCGGTCGACATCGAGGTAGAGCAGCGCAAACGGGTTTTCCGGGTGGCGCCGGAACCTGGCGATCGCGCGTTCGATGCGATCGCGCATGTAAAGCCGGTTGGGCAGGCCGGTCAGCGGGTCGTGCATCACCTGGTGCTTGAGCCTGGCCTCCACACGCTCTCGCACCGCGATCTGTTCGCTCAACTCGCGCGTGCGGGCCTCGACGCGCTGCTCGAGATCGGCGTTCAGCCGGCGCAACTGCTCGGCGCTCTGCCGGCGCTTCAGGCTGCTCGCGATCTGGTGCGAGACGAAAGTGAGCAGCTCGGCATCGCGCTCGGTATAGAGCTGCTGCGTCGAATAACTCTGCAACGCGACCACGCCGATCACCTCGTCGGAATCGAGCAGCGGCGCACCGACCCAGCACACGGTCGATGGACTGTCGCTGGCGACCCTGCCAATGGCCTGCTTGCGTTCGATCTCGCCGCGCCCGGTCAGTGCAGCGAATTCCGTTGCATCGACCACGCATGCCTTGCGGCGACGCATCACGTATTCGGTCAGGCCGCGACCCAGCGGCCGCGGCGGCTGGTTCGGATCGTGGGCGTCTGCGTAGTAGGGGAATTCGAGGTGCTCGCGATCGTCGGTCAGCAGGCCGATGTAGAAGTTCTCCGCATACAGCAGCTCGCCCACGGCGGCATGGATCTGCCGGTAGAAGCGTTCACTGCCCTCATCGCTGTTGGCCAGCGCGGCGATGCGGTAGAGGGTGGCCTGCAGGTGCTCGGCGCGCTCGAGGCCGTCGACCTTCTCGCGCAGGCTGGAATTCGCCTCGGCCAGTTGCAGCGTGCGATCGCGGACCCTGCGCTCGAGCTCGGCCTGGCCCTGCTTGCGTTCGAGCGCATTGAGGACGTGTTCGGCGACGAAGCCCAGCAAGGCCTTGTCGGCATCGCTGAAGCGGAATCCCTCGACATAAGTCTGCACGACCAGGCCGCCATGGGCCTGGCCATCGCGCATCATCGGAACGCCGAGCCAGTCTGCGCAATCCGCACCGGCGATGCGCAGCGGGCCCTGCACTTGCTGGCGCAGTTCCGCCGGCGAACCCATCATGGGTTTGCCGCCGCGGATCAGGTGGCCGGTCAGCGCGATCTCCATTTCGGCCATCGGGAAATCGTGGTCGCTGGATGGCACGTCGGTTTCGACGGTGTCGACGTAGTAGATGAAGCGCAGGCTGTCGCGAACCCTGTCGTAGAGGACGATGTAGAAGTTCTCGGCGTACATCAGGTCGGCGATGATCCGGTGCAGGCCGCGCAGCATTTCCGGCATGTCCAGTTCGGAGGCCGACATGTCGGCGATCGCGAACAGCGCGCGCTGCAGGTGCTCGGCCTGGCTCGCACGCAATGCGGTGTCGTGCAGGCGCTGGATCGCCATGACCTCGTCCATGCGGATGCCGACGATCGCGAATACCGGGGTCAGGGCGAGGTCTTCGATGCCCGGCGCGTGGACAACGGCCACGCCGCCACCGCCATCGTCGCAGAGCACGGACAGGTCGCTGTCGCACTCCAGCCCGCGACGGCGGAGGTCGACGGCAGTCTTCGCGCGGGCGAGCAGGCCCTGGTCGATCATCCCGCGCGGCTCCGCAGACACCAGCGCGGGCCAGTCCAGCGACCACAGCACGCGGGCGTTGCAGCGGGCCAGTCGCGGATCGCTGGCGAACAGCACTTCGGCAACCTCGGCCGGCGACTGCGCACCGAGCAACAGGGAGGCCAGCGTCTCCGCCCTGCTGCGACGCGCATTCGGCTGCACGACAATCAAGTTGCCAATCGACATCGATGGGTTTGCCGTGAGTTCCTGCCCGAGTGTGTCCATGCCCATGGGGCTCTCCCTATGGGTCCCGCCCGCGACCATCGGGGGACCCGCAGAAAGTTGCTGCACGATTCGGGCCAGCTGCGGGCACCAAAACGTGCAGCAGCCCACAGTTTCCGCCGGAATCCGCCCGCCGGCAGCCCCGTCAGTCGATCTTGATCGGTTCGTGCATGCCGGGTAGCTGGCAACTGAAGCCGCGCTTTTCGAGGACCTCCTGCAGGACGTGCATGCCGCGGTCATATTCGCCATGCACGAGGAAAACCTTGCGCCGCGGGGCACCGCCCAGCCACTCGAGCAGGGCCGGCTGGTCGGCATGCGCCGAGAAGCCGTTGATCGTCCAGACCTGCGCGCGCACCCGGATGTCGTCGTTGAAGATGCGCACGTGGCTGGCGCCATCGACGATGCTGCGCGCCAGCGTGCCTTCGGCCGCGTAGCCGACGAACACAACGCTGCAGCGCTCGCGCCACAGGTTGTGCTTGAGGTGGTGACGAACGCGGCCGCCGTTGCACATGCCCGAACCGGCGAGGATCACGGCGCCGCCTTCGATCGCGTTGATCGCCATCGACTCGCTGGTGTCGCGGGTGAAATGCAGCCCCGGCATGTCGAATGGATCCCCGTGCTTGAGCTCCTCGAGGAAACCGAGGTCGAAGCATTCGGGATGGCGGCGGAAGATTTCCGTGGCCGAGATCGCCATCGGTGAATCGAGGAACACGCGCAGATGCTGCGGCAGCAGTCCGGTGCGGATGCCGCGATGCAGGTAATAGAGGATCTCCTGGGTGCGTTCGAGGGCGAAGGTCGGGATGATGACGTTGCCTTGCCGGGCCGTCGTCTCGCGGATGG
The DNA here is from genome assembly GCA_036734345.1 of Dokdonella sp. Taxonomy (GTDB): domain Bacteria; phylum Pseudomonadota; class Gammaproteobacteria; order Xanthomonadales; family Rhodanobacteraceae; genus Dokdonella. The sequence goes on from DAIMYT010000114.1 coordinate 6,749, forward strand.
CCTGGTAGAGCTCCTCCACCGAATCGGGCACCGATCGGTGCGGGCGGTCGCCATAGGTGCTCTCCATGACCACGTAGTCGGCCGCTGGCGCCGGCATCGGATCGCGCACGATCGGCCGGCCAGGATTGCCGAGGTCGCCGGAGAACAGCATGCGACGCTGTACCTGCCCGTCGGCGACATCGAGCAGCACCGAGGCCGAGCCGAGGATGTGGCCGGCATCGAGGAAACGCGCACTGATGCCGTCGGTCACGGCGATGCTGTCGCCATAGGTGACATCGGGCGCGAAGAAATCAAGCGCATGCAGGGCATCGTCGATCGTGTACAGCGCTGGTTCGGCCGGTTCGCCATTGCGCTGCCTGCTGGCGGCGCGGCGGGCTTCCTCTTCCTGCAGGCCGGCGGCATCGAGCATGACCACGCGGGCCAGCTCGCGCGTCGCCGCCGTCGTGAAGATGCGCCCGCGGAAACCGCGCTTGACCAGCAGCGGGATGCGCCCGCAGTGGTCCAGGTGCGCATGCGTGAGCAGCAGCGCATCGATCGCGGCCGGATCGAATTCGAATGGCAGGGCATTGGACTTCTCGGTATCGCGGCTGCCCTGGAACAGGCCGCAATCGATCAGCACGCGGCGATCGTTGCAGGTGACCAGGTGGCAGGATCCGGTCACCTGCTTGGCGGCGCCGTGGCAGCTGTAGACGATCATGGAATCTCCCTTGCGAAAGGCGGCTTGACCAGCCTCGCGGACAGGCGCAGCGCGAAGCGCAGTCCTTCCAGCCAGGCAAAGACAAGGACGAGCATGCCGCCGATTCCCGCCCAGGCCGCCCGGGTGGGCACGGCCAGGCCCATGATCGAACGCAGGTAGGGCACGCTGATCGCCAGCACGAGCATCAGCACGATACCGGCGAACATGCGTGGCATCCAGCGATTGCGGATGCGCAGGCTGGCGACCAGTGGATGGGCGAGGTCTCGATTGGCGAGGATCAGCGCGAACAGGCCGATGACGAGGGCGAAGAAGGTGGCAGTGCGGCTCTGCACCACATCGACGCCGAGTCCGAGCAGGGCGCCGTAGCCGAGCAGCAGCAGGCCGGCGAAGCCCAGCCCCTGGATGATGGCGACCGCGATATTGTGGCCGGCGAACGGCGATGCAGTGCTGGCTCGCGGTGGCCGCTGCATGATGTCGTCGGCCTCCGGCTCCGCCTCGAACACGATCGAGCAGGCCGGATCGATCAGCAGTTCGAGCAGCACG
>DAIMYT010000114.1:7998-10918 GCA_036734345.1 Dokdonella sp.
GGAACACCGGCCAGTGCAGCAGCGAGGGGATCAGGGTCAAGGCGATGATCGGCATGTGCACGGCGAACACGAAGCGGGTCGCCTTGGTGATGTTGTCGTAGATGCGCCGGCCCTGGCGGATGGCGGCGACAATGCTGGCGAAGCTGTCGTCGAGCAGGACCAGCGCGGCGGATTCGCGGGCGACATCGGTACCGCGCTCGCCCATCGCGATGCCGACGTCGGCTGCCTTCAGGGCCGGCGCATCGTTGACCCCGTCGCCGGTCATCGCGACGATCGCCCCGTCGGCACGCAGCAATCCCACCAGGCGCAGCTTTTGCACCGGCTTCAGGCGCGCGCAGAGATCGACGTGGCGCAGGCGCTCGCCCAGGGCCGCGTCGTCCAGCGCATCGATTTCGCTGCCGGTGATCACCTCGGGGCGTTCGCTGAGCCCGACCTGGCGCGCGATCGCCCGGGCCGTGTCGGGATGGTCGCCGGTCAGCATGATGATGCGGATGCCGGCGGCCCGGCATTCGGCGATCGCCGCCGGCACTTCGGGACGCGGCGGGTCGACGAAGCCGAGCAGGCCGAGGAACTGGAACGCGAAGTCGTGCTGGCTGCGCGGCGGCGTATCGCCCTGCCAGCGCCCGCGTGCGACGGCAAGCACGCGCAGGCCCCTCGCGGCCATCTGCCCGGCCTGCGCAAGTATCGTCGCGGCCGGCCCGTCGCCGAGATGGCACAGATCGACGACCGCCTCGGGCGCACCCTTGGTCGCCAGCATGTGCTGCGAGCGCGCGCCGGCCGGGAACACGCGGGTCATGGCGAGGATGTCCGGCGACAGCCCGTATTCGAATTCGGGCGACCATTCGGCGTGCACGTGCTCGGTGCCGGTCAGCCAGCGCAGGCCGAAGTCCTGGATCGCCTTTTCCATCGGGTCGAACGGATCGGACGGCGTCGCCAGCATGGCGAACTCGACCAGTTCGTGGAAGCTCTCCGGCAACTCGCGTGCGCCCTGGTCGCGGAAGGTCTCCCCGGCCAGCTGCAACTCGGCGATCTGCATGCGGTTCTGGGTCAGCGTGCCGGTCTTGTCCACGGCCAGCACCGAGATGGCGCCGAGCGCCTCGACCGCCGGCACGCGTCGCGTCAGTACCTTGCGTTGCGAAATCCGCCACGCGCCAAGGGCGAGGAACACGGTCAGGATGACCGGTATTTCCTCGGGCAGGATGGCCATGGTCAGGGCGATGCTGCCGAGCACGCTCTCGAGGATGCCATGCGCGTTCCACAGCCAGTTGAGCAGGAAATAGACGAAGGCCAGCAACAGGCCGCCGAGCGTCAGGTTGCGGATCAGCCGGCGCGAGGCGATCTGCAGCGCCGAGCGTGGCTCGGCGGTCGCGGCCAGCGCCTCGCCGATGCGTCCCACCGAGGTCGCCCCGGCCGTGGCGGTGACCTCGGCGAGGCCGACGCCGCGCGTGACCAGTGTGCTGGCGTACAGGGCGCCCGCCTTGGTGCCGGGCAGCTTGGCCACCGGAACGGCTTCGCCGGTGAGCAGCGACTCATTGGCATCGAGTTGGCCATCGAGCAGGGTCGCATCGGCCGCCACGCGATCGCCTTCGTGCAGCACGAGGAGATCGCCGACCACGACGTCGCGCCCGGCGATGCGCGTTTCCACGCCACCGCGCATGACCAGCGCGCGGGGCGCCGAGAGGTCGCGCAGCGATTCGAGCGCACGCTGGGTCTTGCGCTCCTGGGCCAGCGTGATGCCGATCACGAAGAATACGCAGGAGAGCAGGAACATCGCCTCGGCGGTGTCGCCGAGGGCCAGGTAGAGGCCGCCGGCCACCAGCAGCATGAGGAACATCGGCTCGGTGACGACGCCGAGGGCGATGCCGAAAAAGGTCCTGGGCGTGGCGCCCGGCAACAGGTTCGGCCCATCCGCGGCGAGGCGCTGCGCGGCCACCTCGTGGCTGAGGCCCTGCAGGTTCGCGATCTTCGGTGGACGCGTCGCACTCATGCGCAATCTTCGCCTTGTGGGGTTGCCATCGCGCCTGCTGCCGGCGCCTGCCCTCTCCGCAGCAGCGGATCCGGCCAGCATGTCGATGCCACAGCCTCGCACAGGCAGCAGGGCACCCGTGTTGATCTGAATCAGGGCGAGGCCCGAAGCGGCGCAGTAACATGCCGCTGAGCCGACAATTGCCCGGCCACGGAGCTTTCCACCATGCAAACCCGACACGCCCCTGCGCCATTCCTGGCCGCCCTGCTGGGCTTGGCCCTGCCGGCGATGGCCCAGCATGTGCACGAGGCCCATGAGCCTGCTGCCGCGACCGCGTCGCCGGCGCAACGCCATGCCACCGATGCGCCGTTGCGTGAAGGCATGGCACGCATCCATGCCGCGCTCGAGGAGTTGCGCCATTACGAAATGGGCCATATGCCGAAGCCGGTCGCGATCGAGCGCGTCGACGCGATCCAGGCGGCCACCGACTACCTGTTCGCCAACTGCAAGCTCGACGCCCAAGCCGATGCCGCGTTGCATGGCATGCTCGCGCCGCTGCTCGCCGGCGTGCAGGCATTCAGGAAGAACCCCGACGACACCTCGACCATCGCCGCCATGCGCCAGGCCGTGGCCGACTACCCGCGCGTCTTCGATGACCCGCAGTGGCGCGTCGAAGTGGATGCGGCATCGCAATCGGCCGACTGATACCGATGGGCGATCCGGTTCCGGCCTGGCAATGCATCGGCTGCGGTCGCATCGAGGCGCCGCAGACCTGCATCGGCGTCTGCCAGGATCGCAAGGTGTTCTTCGTCCCGCTGCAGGACCACCAGGAAGCGCTCGACCAGGTCCAGCAGATGCTCGGCCAGATCCACGCCATGAAGCGCCTGATCACCCGCCTCGCCCACACGACCCCGCATGAGGGCCAGTGGGAGGCCGCCTGGCGTGCCGCGCAGG
>DAIMYT010000115.1:0-8323 GCA_036734345.1 Dokdonella sp.
CGACCGCGACCACTGCATCCAGTACATGGTCGCCGTGCCGCTGATCTTCGGCCGCCTCGTCGCCGACGACTACAACGACGACATCGCCGCGGATCCGCGCATCGATGCCCTGCGCGTAAAAATGACGGTCAAGGAGAATCCGCAGTTCACGCGGGACTATTTCGACCCCGAAAAGCGCTATATCGGCAATTCGCTGCAGGTATTCTTCAAGGACGGCAGCAGCACGGAAAAGGTCTCGATCGACTATCCGATCGGCCACCGCAAGCGCCGCGCCGAAGGCATTCCTGTCCTGCTGAAGAAATTCGAGGCGGCGATTTCCGCCCAGTTGCCTGCGGCGAACGTCGAGAAGATCCTCGCCGCCAGCCGCGACAAGAGCGGCTTCGAATCGATGCCGATCCATCATCTGATGGGCATGTTCGTCATGTAAGTTGATCCCCTCTTAACATGGCGTTCATGCAATGAAACTGCTATATCATTGATTCATATTAACTTTCAGGGTTTTCCCTGTTCAGGTGCCGGGTGGAAATGATTGTTAAAATGATGTTCACGGGCGGGCGATTCATCGTAAGATGGACGTCAACAGGCTACCCGCTCAGCGTGTTGCGCTGTGGCAGTTGATTTTGGATCAAACAAAAATGAGGAATCTGCAATGATGAAACACAAAGCGTTGAGTGCACTGATCGCCGTTGCGATGATTGGTGGTGGTGTTTCCGCTGCCCAGGCGCAGGAAGGAAGCTGGTACGTCGCACCGCGCATCGGTGTCGTCATCCCGGACAGCAACCGCGATACGGATACGTCCCTTTATACCGGCCTCGGCATTGGCTGGTGGGTTTCCCCGAACTTCTCCGTTGACGCCGAGTGGGCACTCAACGATGCGGATTTCAAGAACAATTCGTTCCGTGATGGCCGCGAATGGGAAAGCGTCAGCCTCGGCGTGACCGGCCGCTGGTACTTCGGTGACCAGGGTTCGGCATGGCGTCCGTACATCCTCGGTGGCCTTGGCGCGGTTCGCCATGCAGCCTATTCGGGCACTGTGCAGGAAAGTGGCTGGGATCCGATGGCCACGGTCGGTGGCGGCGTCCAGTACAACTTCAACGACCGCATGGCCCTGCGTGGCGAACTCGCCGCACGCTATGACCATGACAACAACAGCCTCCGTGGCCAGTTCCCGGGCGCCGGAGACCAGAACCACTATGTCGACGCGATCGCGTCCATCGGCCTGACCATCGGTTTCGGTGGCAGCGCACCGGTCGAGCCGGAGCCGGCTGCTGCCCCGCCGCCGCCGCCGCCGCCGGAAGCCGCTCCTGAAGAGCCGGCACCGACGCCGGTCGTGATCGACCTGCGTGGCGTCAACTTCAAGTTCGACCGTCCGCGTTCGAACGAGAAGGACATCACCCCGTCGCTGCAGGAGCCGACCGCGGATTCGATCGCGATCCTCGACCAGGCAGTCGACGTGCTGACCCGCAACCCGAACGTCCGCGTTGAACTCGACGGCCACACCGACTCGATCGGTAGCGACGCGTACAACCAGAGCCTTTCGGAGCGTCGCGCCCAGATCGTCTATGACTATCTGACCTCGCACGGCGTCAGCGCCAGCCAGATCAGCGGCGTCAAGGGCTTCGGCGAGAGCCGCCCGATCGATACCAACGCCACCAAGGAAGGCCGTGCGCGCAACCGCCGCACCGAGCTTGCCGTGGACGGCCAGCAGTAAGATCGAGCGAGTCACCAAGGCGAAATGAAAAAGCCCGGCGCAAGCCGGGCTTTTTCCATTGGGAAACCCGCCGGCTTTCGGGCCGGATCGCGCCAGCCTCAGCGGGCCAGGGCAGGGGTCACTTCGGGCGCGATTGCCTTGACCATCGCGTCGACCACCTTGTGGCCACCGGCCAGCAGGTTGCCGCTTTCCGGGATGCCATCGCGTCCGACGAAATCGCAATAGGTCCCGCCGGCTTCGCGAACCAGCAGGCATCCGGCAACCATGTCCCAGGGCTTCAGCCCGATCTCGTAGTAACCATCGATGCGTCCGCAGGCTGCATAGGCCAGATCGAGTGCGGCCGATCCCGTGCGGCGGATATCCTCGGCTTCGCCGAGCAGCGCCCGGGTCATGCCCAGTTGCGCATCGAGGTGGGCCCGCTGGCGGTAGGGAAAACCGGTCGCCAGCAACGCGCCATCGAGATTGACCCGCGCGCTGGCGCGGATCCGCCGGTCGTTGAGATAGGCGCCATCGCCACGGCTCGCGGTGAACAGTTCGTCGCGCAACGGGTCGTAGACGACGCCATGCATCGGCTCGCCGTTCTCGAGCATGCCGATGGAGACGCAGAAATGCGGGAATCCGCGCAGGTAGTTGTGCGTGCCGTCGAGCGGATCGATGACCCAAACGTGCTTGCCCTTGCCGTGTGCGCCCGACTCTTCGGCGAGAATGGCATGGCCCGGGAATGCCCTCCTGAGCTCGCGTATGATCTCGGCCTCGGCGGCACGATCCACTTCCGATGCAAAACCAGGGCGCTGTTTTTCGACAAGGGGGAGGTTGTGGGGGCGGTTCATGTAGCGGAGGATGATCTGGCTTGGGGCGCGCGCGGCGCGCACCGCCACGTTTACGGCGGGTCTGGGCATGTTGTGTCCATCGGAAGTCGGATTAAAAAGAGCATGGCGGGCGAACGGAGCGCGCGCGGCGCGGAAGGGTACCAAATCCGCCGTCATGCCGCCAAACTCCTTCGCTGCAACCCGGGACTTCAAGCCAGATGACAGAGGCAGCATCCTTCGATCCGGCCATGCGGAGAATCCGCTTCGTGCTGGCCAATACGTCGCATCCAGGCAATATCGGCAGTGCCGCTCGCGCGATCCGGACCATGGGGTTCCGGCGGCTCGCCCTGGTTTCCCCGGCCCACTTCCCGCATATCGATGCGCATGTCATGGCGGCCGGCGCCGACGACGTGCTGGAAGCCGCGCAGTGCCAGGCAAGCCTGCAGGACGCCATCGCCGACTGCAGCCTGGTGCTCGGGGCGACGGCACGCCTGCGTGGCGTCGCCCTCGAGGAACTCTCCCCGCGCGAGGCCGCCAGCCGGGTGCTGGCTGCCGCCTCCGGCGGGCGCGAGGTGGCCCTGGTGTTCGGCAACGAGCGCTCCGGCTTGAGCAATGACGAAATCAAGCTTTGCCACGCCGCCGTTCATATTCCAAGCGATCCATCCTACTCGTCGCTGAACCTGTCGCAGGCCGTCCAGGTGCTGGCCTACGAAGTGCGCATGGCGATGCTGGCCGGGGTTCCGCCGCGCCAGGGCAATGCCGATACCCCCGCCACCGCGGCCGAGCTGGAGGGATTCTTCGGGCACCTGTCCATTGCCCTGCGCGAGATCGACTTCCACAAGGGACGCTCGGAGAAGACCATCATGCAGCGCCTGCGCCGGCTGTTCCTGCGCGCCAATCCGGACCAGCGCGAGCTGCGCGTGCTGCGCGGCATCCTCGCCGACGTGCAGCGCATGGCCCGGCTGGCGAATGCCGGCGCCCCACCCGGTCGGCATCGACCGTATGGCGCGCCGACTGCACCCGACGACGGATCGGCAAGCTGAAACAATGTTGTAACATGCGCCGACCGTCGTCCCGGGGAGTGGCGCGACGGACACCGAACTACCCTGATTTCCGGTTACGGAGCTGCCCATGTTTTCGTTGCAGACGATTTTCGGCAAGGGCGACAAGTTCTACAGCCTGCTCGAATCCAGCGCCGATGCCGCGCGCCTGAGCGCGCGCGCGCTGCGCACGATGCTTGCCGATGGCGCGCGGACACCCGCGCTCGACCAGTTCCGCGTGGCCCGCAAGCGCGAAAAGGACTTGTTCGCCCAAATCAACCTGGAGCTCGTCAACACCTTCGTCACCGCGCTGGAGCGCGAAGACATCGAGGCGCTGGCGGGTGCGCTGTACAAGATCCCGAAGACGGTGGAGAAATTCGCCGAACGCCACGCCCTGTTCACCGAGCGCCTTTCCGGCATCGACTACAGTCCCCAGGCGGCGATGCTCGAACGCGCCTGCGACGTCATCGTCAGCATGGTCGGGGAGCTGCGCGGCGGCATCAAGCTCGACGTGATGCATGCCCTCAACGAGCGCATGCAGTCGATCGAATCGGAGGCGGACCGCCTGCTTCTGGAGCTCTACAACAACGTGTTCACCGACGAGACGGACGCGGCGCGGCTGATGGTGCGCAAGGACCTCTACGAACTCCTCGAGAAGGCGATCGACCGCTGCCGCGATGCCGGCAACGTGATCTATCACATTGCCCTGAAAAACTCCTGACCGTACCGGCGAGGAATTCCCGTGAGCCTGAGCCTGGTCCTGCTGGTCATCTTCGTTGCACTCGTGTTCGAGTACATCAACGGTTTCCACGACACGGCCAACTCGATTGCCACGGTGGTCGCCACCAAGGTCCTGAGTCCCGCCCAGGCCGTGTTGCTCGCGGCATCGATGAACCTGCTCGGCGCGCTCTGGGGGACCGCGGTGGCCAAGACCATCGCCTCCGGACTCGTCGACGCCGGCGTCGTCGCGGTCACTCCGCAGGTGCTGATCTGCGCCCTGCTGGGCGCGATCGTCTGGGACCTGATCACCTGGTGGTGGGGCCTGCCGTCGAGTTCGTCGCATGCCCTGGTCGGCGGCCTGTGCGGGGCGGCGCTGGCGGCGGCCAACGACAACTGGTCATCGATCATCTGGTGGCAGGGTGGCGAACACTGGTGGCAGGGCAAGGGCCTGCTGCCCAAGGTCGTCATGCCGATGTTCAGTTCGCCTTTCCTCGGCTTCGTGCTCGGGTTCGCGATCATGGGGGCGATCTTCGCGCTGGTCAGTTTTCTCGCCAACCGCAAGAACTCGCGCAGAAGGTGGCGCGCCCGCGCGCGATGAACGCATTTTTCGGCAAGGCGCAGATCTTTTCGGCCAGCGCGATGGGTCTTTCGCATGGCATGAACGACGCGCAGAAGACCATGGGCATCATTGCCCTGGCCCTGGTCGGTGCGACGTCGGCGGGAACGCTGGACGATCTTCCGCGCTGGCTCATGTTCCTGCGCATCGAGGAGGATGCCAACAACCAGTTCGCGATCGCCACCTGGATCAAGGTGCTGTGCGCGCTGACCATGGCCGCGGGCACGGCCGCGGGAGGCTGGCGCATCATCCGCACCCTCGGCCACAAGCTGGTCAAGTTGCACCCGGTCAACGGGTTTGCCGCCGAAACGGCATCCGCCAGCGTGATCCTGGCGGCCTCGCATTTCGGCATCCCGGTTTCGACCACGCACAATATTTCCGCGGCGATCATGGGCGTGGGCGCAGCCAAGCGCTTCTCGGCGATCAAGTGGACGGTCGTCGAGCGCATGGTCTGGGCCTGGCTGCTGACCATTCCGATCACGGCGCTGCTGGCCTGGTTGCTGGTGCGCCTTCTGCAGGCGTTCAATCTCGCCGCCTGACCGCGGCCACGTCCGCTTGCGCCCGCCGCAGGGCGCGTGGCTAGAACGAATCGCCGCCAGTCGACAGGGCCTGCTCGAGGCGGTCGCCCAGCTGGCCGAGTTCCCGGATGACGCGATCGAGCTCGTCGCCGTGCAGGAGCTGGTAGGGACGGTTCTCGACCAGATGAAGGTAGGGGGAGCCGTCAAGGTCGCTGATCGCGAGGTAGCCTGTGCGCTGTTCCCAGTTGAAGCGCATGCAGCGGGTCGCATCGACCCCGGTGGCCGGACCGATCGGTGTCGAGATGCGCAGGTGCTTGAGGCCATCGTCGCCTTCCATTTCAGCGAGATAGATGCCCTGGTGACGCCCCTGCTCGAGGGTCAGGTCGAAACTGATGAGGTAGGGGTCGTTGGTGCGCAGGGTGTGCAGGTTGCTTGCATGCGACCGGATTTGTTCGAAGCTCTGCACGTTGCTCTCCGCGAATTGGATGCGCCTATGCTAGCGTGCGCCGGCGATGAAGTCAGTGCAAATACCCATCAAGCCTGAACATCAGGCTATCCGCCGCGTAATCGCGGCCATTCCGCGCGGACGGGTCGCCAGCTATGGCGAGATCGCTGCCCGGGCGGGATTGCCGCGGCGTGCGCGCCTGGTCGGGACCGTGCTTCGCCAGGCAGGCGAGCGGGCCGGATTGCCCTGGCATCGCGTCCTGCGTGCAGACGGGCGGCTCGCATTCGCCCCGCGCAGCAAGCCGTTCATCGAGCAGAAGCAGCGACTGGCCGCCGAGGGCGTTGCCCTGGCGGGTACACGCGTCGATCTCGGACGCTACGGCTGGCAGCGCGACCTTGACGCCGAACTGTGGGCGCCGCGCTGATGGCCGTGCAGACCTCCAGCTGGTTGAAAGCGCCGGAGCCTGCCACGACCTTGGGGATTCTGCTCGTGCGCCCAGCAAGCCGCCCTTCGTTTCCAAGGAACCACCATGCCGTATGACCTGCCGCCGGTGACCCGCGCGCTCCTCATTGCCAATGTCGGCATCTACCTGCTGCAGATGCTGATCGGCGATCCGCTGATCATCCATTTCGCCTTGTGGCCGCTCGGCACGGACATGCCCGTCCAGGGGGGCGGGACGGTGGGCTTCCAGATCTGGCAGCTGGTCACCTACGGTTTCCTGCATGGCAGCCTGACCCATCTGCTGTTCAACATGCTGGCGCTGTGGATGTTCGGCGGCGCCATCGAACAGCTCTTCGGCTCGCGACCGTTTGCCATCTACTACCTTACCAGCGTGGTCGGCGCCGCCATCGCCCAGTTGTTCGTGGTCGCCTATTTCACGCACGGCTTCTATCCGACCCTCGGCGCCTCGGGTGGCGTTTTCGGCCTGCTGCTTGCCTTCGGCATGATGTTTCCGCACCAGCGCATCATGCTGCTGTTTCCGCCGATCCCGATGCCGGCCTGGGTCTTCGTCACCGGTTACGGCGCCATCGAACTCTTCCTCGGCGTCACCGGCAGCCAGGCCGGCGTCGCCCATTTTGCCCATCTCGGCGGCATGGCCACCGGCTATGTGCTGATCCAGTACTGGCGCGGACGCCTGCCAATCAAGCCGCGGCGCATCCTGATGCGCTGACCGCGAGAGAGAGCGAGCCAACCCATGTTGCCGACATCCAAGCGGACGCTGGACGAATGGCTCGCCTGGCAGTCGCGCCTGCATCCGCGCGAGATCGAGCTCGGCCTCGACCGCGTGCGCGCAGTCTGGAACGAGCTCGGTTCTCCGGCTCCCGCGCGGACGGTGATCACGGTCGGTGGCACCAACGGCAAGGGATCGACGGTCGCCTTCCTCGAGGCGATCTTGCGTGCCGGCGGGCAGCGGGTGGGCGCATTCACCTCGCCGCATCTGCTCCGCTACAACGAGCGCGTGCGCATCAACGGCACGGACGCAAGCGACGCACAGCTGGTCGAGGCTTTCGAGAAGATCGACGCGGCGCGCGGCGAGATCGCGCTGACCTACTTCGAATTCGGCATGCTGGCGGCGCTGCTGGTGTTTGCGCAACACGCGCTTGACGTCGCCGTCCTCGAGGTCGGGCTTGGCGGCCGGCTCGATGCCGTCAACCTGATCAATGCCGACGCGGCCATCGTCACCACCATCGACCTCGATCACCAGGACTGGCTGGGCAACGACCGCGAGCTGATCGCGCGCGAAAAGGCCGGGATCTTCCGCGCCGGGCGCCCGGCGATCATCGGTGAAGCTGATCCGCCCAGGACATTGCTGGCCGAGGCGCGCAGGATCGGCGCCTTTACGTTCGCCTGCGGCGAGGACTACCACGTCGAGCGAATGGGCGAAGGCTGGTTGTGGAGCTCGGGACCGGTCCGTATCGAACTGCCGCGGCCCGGACTCGATGCGCCGTGCCAGCCTGCCAACGCCGGTGCCGCGATTGCCGCGATCTACGTGCTGCGCGAGCGGCTCGGCTGGTACCCGGCCGCGATCGCGGCAGGTGTTGCGAATGCCCGCGTGGCCGCACGACTGCAGCAGTTCGCCGGTCCGCCCGCGCTGGTCGTGGATGTCGCCCACAATCCGCAGGCGGCCCGGGTCCTTGCCGACTGGCTGGTCGCGCACCCGCCGGCTGGCCGCAACATCGCCGTGTTCGGCGCCCTTGCCGACAAGGACATTGGCGGCATCGTCAGCCCGCTGATCGAACCGATCGGAGCCTGGCACCTTGCCGGCCTCGATGCGGACAGCCCGCGCGGCCTCGCTGTGGACATGCTCACGCAACGACTGGATTCGTTTCGCGACATGCATGTCGTCGGCAGGCATGCCCGCGTCGAAGCCGCCCTGCGGGCCGCCAGCGAAATGGCAGGGGCAGGAGACCGGATCGTCGTCTTTGGTTCATTCTTCGTCGCCTCGGCGGCGCTGGCGAGTCGG
>DAIMYT010000115.1:8333-10762 GCA_036734345.1 Dokdonella sp.
CGGCATCTGAGCTTCGAATGAACGGCGTTGGCCGCCAGCGGTTGGTATAATCGCGGCGACTTGTCAGCGTGCCCTGCCCATGGATCCTGCCTTGAAACAACGCCTGCTTGGCGCCGTCGTCCTGATCGCGCTAGCCATCATTTTCGTCCCGATGCTGTTCAGCGGCAGCGGCCCGAAACAGGATTCCGCAACGGTCGACCTCGAGATTCCGCCGCCGCCAAGCCGCGAGTTCGAGACGCGCGTCCTGCCGGTCGATGCGGTCAACCGCGATTCCTCGCCCCTGCCATCGCAGGCTGCGCAACCTGCCGAGCCCGTCGCGACGGTCGACACCAACGCGCCGCCGCGGCCGGACGCGCGTCCCGAAGATGCGGCGCCGCAAGGTACCGCGCCCGCCGAATCGCCTGCCCAACCCGCGGCGGCCGAAGTCGAGCCGGCCAAGCCGGTCAGTGCCGCCCAGCTCGATGCCGGCAAGGGCGCGAGCGGGCAGTATCTCGTTCATCTGGGCGTCTATTCCGCCAGCAAGAATGCCGAAGATCTCGTCGCCACCCTGAAGAAGAGCGGATTTCGTGCATTCGCCGAGAGCACCGATTTCAAGGGCAAGCCTGCGCAACGCGTGCGCGTCGGACCGTTTGCCGACCGCGCCGAGGCCGAAGCCGCACGAATCCGCATCAAGCAGGTGCGCGGCGACGTGCCGGGCAGCGTCATAGCCCTCGCCTCGGATGCCAAAGTGGATGCCCCGGCCAGTGCTGTTGCGCCGGACAGGCCAGGCGGCTGGGCAGTCCAGCTCGGTGCGTTCTCCACCGTCGAGGACGCCAACAAGCTGCGCGGGCGGCTGCAGGCCGCCGGATTCGCCGGATTCGTCGACAAGCTGGCTGCCGAAGGCCAGACCCTGTGGCGCGTGCGCGCCGGCCCGGAAATCGATCGCGCGAACGCCGACAAATTGCGCGACCGCATCAGGGAAAAGCTCAAGATGGAAGGCATGGTCGTATCCCAGCCGTGACCAACGGGACATGAACTGGTTCGACATCGCGATCATCGCCACGCTCGCCCTTTCCATCCTGGTCGGGCTGTGGCGCGGATTCATCGGCGAAGTGATGGCGCTGGCGTGCTGGATTCTCGCCTTCTGGGTCGCCTGGATGTTCGGGCCGGCCCTTGCAGACCGGTTTTCCGCCAGCATATCGGCGCCATCGGTTCGCGTGTTGTTGGGTTATGCGTTGTGTTTCGTGACGGTGCTGGTTGCCGGGGCGATCCTGAGCTTCCTGTTGCGCAAGCTGGTCAGCGGCAGCGGACTGTCCGGCACCGACCGGCTGCTCGGCATGGTTTTCGGGCTGGTGCGCGGCTTCGCGCTGGTCGTTCTAATCGTGTTGCTGATGAAATTCACTCCGGTGGTGCGCGATGACTGGTGGCAGAACTCACGGATGCTACCGACCTTCGAGCAGGGCGCGCGCTGGGTGACAACGTATCTTCCGGAAAGCGTGGCGCGCTACCTGGAGCCGGCAGCGGCGGCGGTGCCCGCGGCGGCCGGCGGCCTGCTGCAGCAGGCGAAGCCGGTCGCGCAGGAACCTCAACCTTCTACTTCGCAGTGAACTGAATCATGTGTGGAATCATTGGAGTCGTCGGAAAATCCGAGGTCGCATCGGCGCTCTACGATGCGCTGACCGTGCTCCAGCACCGCGGGCAGGACGCGGCCGGCATCGCGACCATCGATGGTTCGCGCCTGCGCCTGCACAAGGGCAACGGACTGGTCCAGGACGTGTTCCAGCGCGAACACATGCTGGCATTGCGCGGCAGCGTCGGCATCGGCCACTGCCGCTATCCGACCGCCGGTTCCGAGGGCAGCGGCGAGGCCCAGCCGCTCTACGTGAATTCGCCCTATGGCATCGCCCTCGGCCACAACGGCAACCTGGTCAATACCGATACCTTGCGCCGCGAGATGTTCGAGGACGATCGCCGGCACATCAATACCGATTCCGATTCCGAGTTCCTGCTCAACGTGCTGGCCCACGAGCTGCAGATCCAGGAGCGCATGGCGCTCACCAGCGATCACATCTTCAAGGCGGTAGCCGGCGTGCACCAGCGCTGCATCGGCGGCTATGCAGTGGTCAGCCTGGTCCTCGGCTACGGACTGCTGGCTTTCCGCGATCCGCACGGAATCCGCCCGCTGGTGCTCGGTGAGCGCGATACCCCGGAAGGCAAGGAGTATGCGGTTGCGTCCGAATCGGTGGCCTTCGATATCCTCGGCTTCCGCCTGTTGCGCGATGTCAGGCCCGGCGAAGGCATCCTGATCACCCTCGATGGCCAGCTGCATGCGCGGCAGTGCGCGGAGCCGGCCAAGCATGCGCCATGCATCTTCGAGTATGTCTACCTGGCGCGCCCGGATTCGATGATCGAAGACGTTTCCGTGTACAAGGCGCGCCTGCGCATGGGCG
>DAIMYT010000116.1:0-9889 GCA_036734345.1 Dokdonella sp.
CACCGTCGCCGGCCCGCATCCGTATCCGATGATGGTGCGCGATTTCAATGCGGTCGTCGGTCGCGAGGCGCGTGCGCAGATGCTCGAACAGTACGGGCGCCTGCCCGACGTGCTCACCGCCTGCGTCGGCGGCGGCTCGAACGCCATCGGGCTGTTCCATGCGTTCCTCAATGATCGCGAGGTCGCCATGGTCGGTGCCGAAGCCGCGGGCGACGGCATCGAGACCGGCCGCCACGCGGCTTCGCTGACGGCGGGCCGACGCGGCGTGCTGCATGGCAACCGCACCTACGTGATCTGCGATGACAACGGGCAGATCACCGAAACACATTCCATATCGGCGGGCCTGGATTATCCGGGCGTCGGGCCCGAACATGCCTTTCTCAAGGACAGCGGTCGTGCCAGCTATGTCGGCATCACCGATGACGAAGCCCTGGCCGCCTTCCACGAACTGGCGCGCACCGAAGGCATCCTCGCCGCGCTCGAATCGAGCCATGCCGTCGCCCAGGCGATGAAGCTGGCGCGCACGTTGCCGAAGGACCAGCTGATCCTGTGCAACCTGTCCGGGCGTGGCGACAAGGACGTGCACACGATCGCCGCGCGCGAAGGAATCGAGCTGTGAGCAACCGCATCGACCAGCGCTTCGCCGAATTGCGCAAGGCGGGGCGCAAGGGCCTGATCCCTTTCATCACCGCGGGCGACCCTTCGTCCGAGGCGACCGTGCCGGTCATGCACGCGCTGGTCGAGGCAGGCGCCGACCTGATCGAACTGGGCGTGCCGTACTCCGACCCGGTGGCCGACGGTCCGACCATCCAGCATTCCAGCGAGCGGGCGATCGCGCGCGGCGTGGGCATCGGCAGCATCCTCGGTTGGGTCGCCGCGTTCCGCGAACGCGACGCGACGACGCCAATCGTGCTGATGGGCTATCTCAATCCACTCGAGATCTATGGCTACGAACGCTTTGCCGAAACGGCCGGCAAGGCCGGAGTCGATGGCGTCCTGATCGTCGATGTGCCGGTCGAGGAATCCGCGTCCGTGTCGCTGTTGCGCGACGCCGGCATCCACGAGATCTTCCTGGTTGCGCCGACCACGACCGACCGGCGCCTGGCGGATATCCGCAAGCAGGCCCGGGGGTTCGTCTATTACGTGTCGTTTGCCGGCATCACCGGCGCCAGCCAGCTCGATCCGCCAGCCGTGCGCCGGCGCGTCGAACACATCAAGCAAGGCGGCGACATCCCGGTCGCGGTAGGATTCGGCGTGCGCGACGCGGCAACGGCCGTAAAGATCGCCGAGAGCGCCGACGCCGTGGTCATCGGCAGCGCGCTGGTTGAGCGACTGGCCGGGGCCGGAGGCGTCGACGCCGCCGTCGCCGCGGCCCGGGCGTTTCTCGAACCCATCCGCCGTGCGCTCGACGCCGGCAATGGTGCATAAACTGCCACCGAACAAACCGGCCACCGGGCAGGAGATTGTCCCGGGGCCACCCATCGATACCGGAGAGGCATACGACATGAATTGGCTGCAGAAGTTGATGGCGCCACGCATCCGCACCCAGGGCACCGGCAAGGGCAAGGTTCCCGAAGGCCTGTGGGAGAAGTGCGATGGTTGCGGTGCGGTCCTCTACGGCCCGGAACTCGAGAACAACCTGATGGTGTGCCCGCAGTGCGCGCATCACCATCCGATCCGCGCGCGCAAGCGCCTCGCCGCCCTTTTCGATGCGGGTTCCGGCGAGGAGGTATTCGGCAATCTCGAACCGCTGGATGCGCTCAGGTTCAGGGACACGAAGAAGTACAAGGACCGCATCGTGGCATCGCAGAAATCCACTGGCGAAAGGGACGCCCTGGTGGCGATGCAGGGATTGCTCAAGGGCAGGCCGCTGGCCGCCTGCGCATTCGACTTCGCCTTCATGGGCGGCTCGATGGGATCCGTCGTCGGCGAGAAGTTCACGCGCACCGCCGAACTCGCGCTGGCCAAGCGCATGCCGATGGTGTGCTTCACCGCTACCGGCGGTGCACGCATGCAGGAAGGCCTGTTCTCGCTGCTGCAGATGGCCAAGACCTCGGCTTCGCTCGGTCGGCTGCGTGCCGCCGGCCTGCCGTTCATATCGGTGCTGACCAACCCGACAACGGGTGGTGTTTCGGCCAGTTTCGCAATGCTCGGCGACATCAACATCGGCGAGCCGAAGGCCCTGATCGGATTTGCCGGACCACGCGTTATCGAACAGACCGTGCGCGAGACGCTGCCCGAGGGTTTCCAGCGCTCCGAATTCCTGCTCGAACACGGCGCCATCGACATGATCCTCGACCGTCGTGAAATGCGCGACAAACTGGCCAGCCTGCTCGCCCTGCTCATGCGGCAGTCGAAAGTGGCCTGATCGGGACAGGGGTTCGGGATGACCAGCCGTCCGCCTGTTGGAAGCCGGGATTTGGGATGACCAGCCGTTCGGCTGTTGAAAGCCGGCATTTGGGAAAAGCCCGTGCCGAGCGGCGCGGGATTCGCTGGCGCTGCTGGCGTCGCCGCTCCATTGTAGGAGCCCCTTCAGGGGCGATGCTCCTCGCCACACGCTGGAAACACATCGCCCCTGAAGGGGCTCCTGCAAGAAGCGTGGGAAGAGGCATACGGCCGCACTCAGGCCAGGCTGAGGAAATCCGCACTGCAGATGAAGCGCACCGCGTCGAGGCGGGGCCCGGCTTGCGGGATGGCGGTGCGCAGGGCCTCGAGTTCGGCATCGATCGCCTCGATTTCCTCGTCGCGCACGGCCGGATTGACGCGCGCAAGCGCGATCAGGCGCGCGTGTTCGTCGCCCAGTTCACTCTCGATGGCGGTCAGCGCCCGGCCGATCTCGATCTGGGCGAGTTCGCGCGCCAGGGTCTCGGCGTGGGCAAGCATCGGTTTGACCAGCTTGGTCAAAAGATTGCGATAGCGCGAATACTCGATGGCACGCTCGGCGGAGCGGCGCACGCACTCGGCACTGGGCCGGTAGTCGTGGCGCGGCAGCAGGCGCGTATCGACGACGATGCGCAGCGGCAGTGGCGGCAGGTAGCGCTCGACGCCGAGCTCACGGTCGGCCACGCAGGCCAGCACGTAGACGCACTCGAGCAGGGCCGAACGCGGAGGCAGGCTTTCGTCCACGAGGAACGAGGCATTGCCGTGTTCGCCCTCAAGCAGCAGGTCGATGGCGCCGCTGACCATGGGATGGTCGAGGCGCAGCAGGGGCAGGTCTTCGCGGGCCAGCGCCGTGGCGCGATCGAAGGTGACCTGCTGGGCACCGTCCTTGAGTCCCGGGAACCCGTCGGTACTCAGGTATTCCGGATCAAGCACGACGGTACGCGGGCCATGCTCCTCGTTTTCGATGCCGAACTGCTCGAGCAGGCGCAAGATGAAGTCGTCGTTGTCGAGACGGGTATCGGCCTCGGCCAGCGCGCGGCGCAGGCGATCCGCATGTGTCTGCCGCGAACTGGCCAGCTCGAGCAGGCGGTCGCGACCAGCATTGACCAGGGCCGAGAGTTCTTCGTGCGTGGCACGACTTTCGCCGATCAGGTCGTCGAGCTCCGCATCCGGATCCTCGCCGCCATGGGCATGCTGCTCGGCGAGCTGCACCAGCCGCTCGCCATAGCGCTTGAGCAGTTCCCGGCCATCCGAAGGACTGCCACGGAATGCATCGAGTCCGACGTCGTACCAGCGCATCAGGGCGTGCTGGGCGGTGCCGGTGAAGGCGCAGGCGTGGATGACGATATCGTGCTTCTGGCCAATGCGATCGAGGCGCCCGATGCGCTGTTCGAGCAGGTCGGGATCCAGCGGCAGGTCCCACAGGACCAGATGGTGCGCAAACTGGAAATTGCGGCCCTCCGAACCGATCTCGGAACAGAGCAGCAGGCGGGCGCCTTCCTCGTCGGCGAAGTAGGCCGCGTTTCGATCGCGCTGCAACAAGCTCATGCCCTCGTGGAAGCGGGCTACCTTGACCCCGCTGCGGGTGCGCAGGATCTCCTCGAGGGCCAGCACCTTGGCCTGGCTGCGGCAGATCAGCAGGAGCTTGTCCGAGCCGTGGCGGTCGAGCAGGTCGAGCAGCCAGTCCAGGCGCGGATCGCTGGCGTAGGGCAGTTCGATTTCCGGCGGCGACGCCTGCAGGTCGGCGTGGAATTCGGCGAGCAGGTGCTGGCGCTGGGCATCATCGAGCTCGCTGCCATTGAGCGAATGCAATTGCGGGACGCGCCGTGGAAATCCGCCAACCTGCGCACGACGGTTGCGAAACATCACGCGTCCGGTGCCGTGGCGGTCGATCAGCGCATCGAGCAGCGTGTTGGTCGCGGCGGCATCGAGGTTGCCGGCGAGCAATCCGGCGAGTTGCTCGTCTTCGCCGAGCAGTCCGGCAAGCGCCTCGCGATCGCCGGCGGAAAGTGCCTCGCCATCGTTCAGCTTGCCGGCGATTTCCGACAGGCCCGCATAACCTTCGGCCTCGCTGACATACTGTGCAAGATCGTGATAGCGCGCCGGATCGAGCAGGCGCAGGCGGGCGAAGTGGCCGCTGCGGCCCAGTTGCTCTGGCGTTGCGGTCAGCAACATCAGGTTGCGCGTGGCGGTGGCCAGGGTTTCCACCAGCGTGTATTCGACGCTGGCCGATTCCGGGGTCCAGGCCAGATGGTGGGCTTCGTCGACGATGACGAGGTCCCAGCCTGCGTCGACCACCTGCGCCGCGCGCTTGGTCGAGCCGCTGAGGAAACCGATGCTGGCGATGACGAGCTGTTCGTCCTGGAACGGGTTGCGACCCGGGTCGCTGGTTTCGATCGATTCGCAGCGTTCCTCGTCGAACAGCGAGAACTGCAGGTTGAAGCGGCGCAGCAGTTCGACGAACCACTGGTAGACCAGGCTCTCGGGCAGCAGCACGAGGACCCGGCCAACGCGTCCGCCGGCCAGCAGGCGGGCCAGGATCATGCCGGCCTCGATGGTCTTGCCGAGGCCTACCTCGTCGGCCAGCAGGATGCGCAATGGCTGGCGAGCCGCGGCGATCTCGGCGACGCGCAACTGGTGCGGAATCAGGTCGATGCGCGCCGATTCCAGGCCCCAGCCCGGCGAACGCAGAGCGTCGGCACGGCGCAGCAGGGCTTCCATGCGGAAGTCGAAGCGGTCGGCGCGATCGACGCGGCCCGAGACCAGGCGCTCGTCGGCGCGTGAGATGGCCTGGGTATCGTCGAGTTCGGCCTCGTTGAGGCTCTTGCCGCCACCGTGGTAGACGAGCAGGCCATCGGCGTCGTCGATGCGATCGATGACCAGGCTGATGCCCTTGCCCATCACCTTCTGCCCGACGCGGAACTCGGCACGCGCAATCGGCGCGCTGTGCGCGGCGTACTGTCGCAGTACGCCCGCCGTCGCGTACAGGACCTGCACGCTGCGCCCCTCGATCCGGATCAGGGTGCCGAGCCCGAGTTCGGGTTCGGCGTTGGAGATGTAGCGTTGACCAGGAACCAGAGCCATCAGTGTCAGGCGAATTTCAGGGGGGAAAGGGATTATCCCCTCTTGGGCGCAAGGCATAAACACGAAACGCGAAGATGGCAGAGAAAATTCTTGCCCTGGGCGCCAGTTGTCACGATTTCCGGTCCAGCCGCGACCATTCGCCTCGCTGCCCAGGCTTCTTGACTTTCCCGAGTTCCGTCTGCCCGGTCGACGGTATCGCGACAAGAATCATCCGGCATCGCTCGTCGTCAAACGGAGCCCCGTTACCTGCCGGGTATTTCGAAACCGTCGCTGAAGATCGCATCGCCGCCCGCATAGGCGACGAACACGCCGGTTCCCCATTCCACCTGGGTGTCGCCGTCCGGGTGCAGCGCGCCGATGAAGGCGACGTCGCCCGCATCATTGACCGCGGGCGCGCCGCTGAAGAGCGGCCAGGCGGTCGGGTCGTCGATGTGCTGGCCGATGCGTGCCGCGCCAAGGTCGGTCATGACGACATCTTCCTTGCCGATGACGCGGACCAGCGAATTGCCATCGCCGGCATAGATCGCCTGGCCGTTTGCGTCGCGCGCGCGGAACACGACCAGCCCGCTGTTGTTCATTGCCGGCGCAAACGACTCGATCGCGCGGATAGTGCCGGCAGCCTCCACGCGCGCGATCTCCATCGCATCGACACCCGAAGCGGATGGGGTGAACCGGTAGATCGCGCGGATGTTTCCGGCATCGAGGCTCAGCGCAATCGCGACTTGTCCCGAGTCGTTGTGGGCGAGGCCGTTGTCGAATCGCCGGTAGGGCGAGCCGGCATCGGTGGCCACGTCGACGGCGAGCGTCGTGTAGCTGCCATCGCTGGCGAAGCTGCGGATCTCGTTGTGGTTGAAGTCGCCGATGCTGACCTTGCTCGCGATCAGGCGCAGCGCATTCATGGCCGGCGTGTAGATGTAGGCATAGGGCCCCGGCTGCACGTTGGCATCGACGACATGCAGCACCGAGCTGCCGGCGCCGGTCGAGGCCAGGCCGTAACCCGAGCCAAGGCCCGCGCGATAGCCGATTACGCCGGCATCGCTGATCACGTGGCCGCTGAACGAGGTCGGCGTCAATGGCAGGGTGTTGACTATCGCGGTCTGCGACGTGGAGGAATCGTAGCGGCGCAGGCGGTAGTTGCTGCCATCCTCCCAGGTGTAATAGGCCACCTGTCCGACGCCGTTGATGCTGACGCGGTCGGAAATGCCGTCGACCGGCGGCTCGTGCAGGGCGACGATGCCACCGCTGCCGTGCGCGCCGAGCCAGAGTCCGACGCCGGTATTGCCCTGGTCGCCGTTGATCGGCACGATCTGCACCGGAAACGCCACGGTCTTGTCGGCATTGATGCTCGCCGAAATGCTGTTGAATGAAGAACCCGGCGGCAGGTTCCAGCCGTTGTCGTTGACCAGCAGGTTGGTGCGTGCCTGCAATTCGATCCGGGCGTAGTCCGTTGTCCCGGCGTGTGCGCCAGTGGCGAAAAGCGGAATGATGGCTGCCAATGCAAGTCGCATTTGCGGATTCTCCCCGAAATCGATCCAGCTCATTCCATGATGGACCACGCTGGCGCCGCGGTCCACGCGACCGGTCCCTGCAATTTCACCTGCCGATGCGCTTGTCCAGCCAACTTGCGATTTCGCGCTGCACCGGTTCCGGCGCCATCTCGAGGCTTTGCACGCAGACGAAAGCTGCGCGGTGGTCCGAGTCAGCCTTGTTCATCTTGGCGCGGACGCGGGCGGGCAGTTGTTCGCTCGGCTTGAGCTGGACCACGTGCAGGCTGTTGTCGATGATCGCCGATTCCTGCAGGAATTCGAGATGAGTGGCGACCGCCTCGGTCTTGAACTGCTCGCTGGAGCGCAGCCGGAAGCTGCAGTTCTTTTCGAGCAGGTCGGGGTGCGCGTCGAAGAACGCACGCAGGGTCGAGCGGCGCACCGGATAGGGATTGTGGTAGAGGCGATAGTAGCGATCCGCGAACCCGGCGATGCGCGCGCTGAGTTGCTGGGAATCGAGGTTGCCGACCCTGTCCTCGCGCCGCCCGCGCAGGCGCTTGAGCGCGCCGAGCACGCGGCTGGCCCAGGTCTGTCCGGCCTGCATGCGCCACAGGCCGCGCTGCACGACCTTGCCGTCGCGGAAGAAATCTTCCGGCGCGACGTCGCGCAGCAGGAACATGTCGTCGTTGAAGTAGACGAACTCGTCGGCGAGGTCGTCGATGCGCCAGAGCATGGTGATGATCGAGCGGCTGTTGAAGGTCGGCAGGTGCCGTTCGAAGCCGCGGAAGATCTCGCGGTGGTCGACCACGTTGAAGCGCTCGGCTTCAGGCGTGCCGCGCAGGCGCTCGAGGATGGCCGGGGTCTGCGCGTCGGAGACGATATGGATCCGGCGGAACCACGGCGCGAAGCGCAGGATGGAGCTGATGCAGTAGTCGATCTCGCCGGCGTCGTTGAACCGCGTGCGATGCGCGCTGGACGGGCGCGACTGGCCGGATCCGGCAAGCCAGGCATCGAGACGTTGCCGATGCGCCGGGTCTGAACCGTCGACCCAGGTGATGACCGCGTCTATTGCCATGAATCACGGCTGGCGTCCGCGCCGGCGCGCCGGGTCACGTCGTTGCGTGTGCGGTCCGTGGTGCCAGCCATGCCGATCTCCCGTGCGTGAAGGGACCCGGGATGACCCGGGTATGCAGGGGAGCCTGGGCGGGCGTACGCCGTTTGATTCCGCGCTGCATGCCTGCCCCCGCTTCCGCGGGGGCAGGCACCGGTCGCCTTGTTACCAGATTTTCACCTGGCTGTCGCCATCGCGGACCATGGCGTCGCCGGCCTTGCAGCCGAACGCGGCGGCAAAGGCCGGCAGATTCGACGGCGCACCGATGGCGCGGTAGGTGGTCGGCGAATGCGGGTCGGTGTTGAGCAGCACTTCGAGGCGCTTCTCGCGCGTGTTGCCGCGCCAGATGCGCGCCCAGTTCAGGAAAAAGCGCTGGTCTTCGGTGTAGCCGTCGATCTTTTCGCCGGCTTCGGCCGGATTCTTCTTGAGGGCGACCTGCAGGGCGTCATAGGCGATTGCCAGGCCGCCGAGATCGGCGATGTTCTCGCCGAGGGTGAGCTGGCCGTTGATGTGCTTGCCAGGCAGCGGCTCGTAGCCGTTGAACTGGTCGACCAGCTTGGCGGTGCGCGCCTCGAAGGCCTTGCGGTCGTCGTTGGTCCACCAGTTGGTGTTGTTGCCCTGGGCGTCGAACTGGCTGCCCTGGTCGTCGAAGCCATGGCTCGCCTCGTGGCCGATCACTGCGCCTATGCCGCCGTAGTTGAGCGCGTCATCGGCCTTGGCGTCGAAGAACGGTGGCTGCAGGATCGCGGCCGGGAAGTTGATCGTGTTGTCGGTCGGGTTGTAGTAGGCATTGACCGTCTGCGGGGTCATGCCCCATTCCTTGCGGTCGGTCGGCTTGCCGATCTTGGCGATGTCGTAGTCGTGGTTGAACTTGACCGCGGCGGCGACATCGTCGAAGTAGCTTTCGCCCTTCAGGGTCAGGCCCGACCAGTCTCGCCACTTTTCCGGGTAGCCGATCTTGGGCAGGAAGGTTGACCACTTCTCGAGGGCCTTGGCGCGCGTCGTGTCGCTCATCCAGTCGAGCTTCTCGATGCGTGCCTTGAGCGCCGCCTGCATGTTGTCGATCAGTTCCTGCGCGCGTGCCTTGGATTCCGGCGGGAAGGCCTTGGCCACATAAAGTTCACCGAGGGCCATGCCGACCTGGTCGTTGACCGTGCCGAGCACGCGCTTCCAGCGCGGCTCGTCTTCCTTCTGGCCATTCAGGGTCTGCTTGTGGAAGGCAAAGTATTCCTGCTGGAACGGCGTCGCGAGGTAGGGTGATGCGTTGTCGGCGTACTGGTAGCGCAGGTAGGCCTGCCAGTCGGTGACCGGGGTCTTGGCCAGCATCTTGTCGAGCTCGGCGAAGAACTTCGGCTGCGACAGCGAGAAGCCGTCGGTGACATCGGCATCCTGCGCCTTGAAGAAGGCACTCCATTCGAAGTGCGGGGTGACCTTGTTGGCTTCGTCGATGGTGACGAAGTGGTACTGGTTCTTCGGATCGCGCAGCTCTGTCGGCATCAGCGACGCCTTTGCCAGCCGGGTCTCGAATGCGAGCACCTGGGCCGCCTGCTTCTTCGCCGCGGCTGCATCGACGCCGGTCAGTTCGAGCACCTTGGCGATATGGGCGACATAGGCGTCGCGCAGTTCGGCGTGGTCGGCACTCGTGTAGTAGTCGGGCGTCGGCAGGCCAAGGCCCCCCTGGAACGCGTAGGCGATCTTGCGCTGCGAGTTCTGGAAGTCGGTCTCCGCGCCGAAATAGAACAGGCTGCCCTGGCCGCGCGAGAAGCTGTCGGTCAGGTAGGCGACGACATCCTTCGAGGTCTTCAGCGCATCGATCTTCTCGAGCTCC
>DAIMYT010000116.1:9899-10745 GCA_036734345.1 Dokdonella sp.
ATCGGGTCATGGCCGAGCTGGTCGATGACGGCTTCGTTCATGCCGGCGCTATAGAGCGCCCCGATTTTCTGTTCGATCGTGCCGGGAGCCGCATTCGACTTGGCCGCATCCTCGACGATTTCGTGCTGGGTCTTCAGGCTTGCCTCGCGCAAGAGGTCGAACGTGCTCCAGCGCGTCTTGTCTGCCGGAATCGGATTGGCAGCAAGCCACTTGCCGTTGACGAAGCCGTTGAAATCATTGCAGGCGTTGATGTTCGTGTCGATTTCGCCGGTATCGAAGGCCACGTGCTTCGGGGCCTCGGCAGGTGCGGCCGCCGGCGTGGCGTCGGCGCCGGCCTGAGGCTCGGCCGGCTTCTGCGAGCAGGCGGCCAGGGCGGCGGCAATGCCAAGCGCGATGGCGAGCGGTTTGAACGGGCTGGTCTTCATTTGAACTCCTCGGGGAAATCCGGGCGCTTGCGCCTGGCATGGGAATGGGTGCCTGTCGACGGGGCCGGGAAGCAGCGTTCGCAGGTCAGCCGGGCAGGATGGAAACCCGCGGAGTTTAGTCGACCGCGGGTTGTGCTGTCAGTGTCGAAGGTCATTGCGCCGGCCCGGCAGGGCCATGCAACGGCAGTGTTGGCCGTTTCCGCCAGCGTGCCAATCCGGGGTGAACAATGTCCAATCCGCGGCCGATCACCGACCGAGGCGACCCGCGATGCCGGCAGCGATTCAGCCGGACTCGTTCTGCGGCGCGGGTTCCAGCGGATTTGCCGGCGTTGCCTCCCACGTCGAGATGAACGGCAGCGTGTCGGCGCCGACCGCTCCGGCCGAGAGCAGGAATGCCATGGCCTGGTCGACGCTCCAGTCG
>DAIMYT010000117.1:0-9724 GCA_036734345.1 Dokdonella sp.
TCATCTTCCGAGCCGGCGCCATGACCCCGACGCTACCGATCGACGCAGCGCGCTGGGCCCGGTTGAAGGATCATGTAGCGGATCTTGCGTCGCTTGAGCACTCGGCCCGGGTCGAGGCACTTAACCGGGTCACCCTGAGCGAGGACGATCGGGAATGGCTGCTGCGTCTGGCCGAGCCCTTGCTTGCCAACGATTCGCGGCTCGCCGGCTCGCACCCGTCCACGCGCGCCGCGGTGGAACGCGAGAAGCTGCGCTGGCGCAAGGGCGAGACCATTGGCAAATACCGCATCGAGAACCTGATCGGCCGGGGCGGCATGGGCGAGGTCTACGAGGCGCGCTCCCTTGAAACCGACCAGATCGTCGCCCTCAAGGTATTGCGAACGGGCCTCGACCAGGTCGACTACGCGAAG
Source organism: Dokdonella sp. (assembly GCA_036734345.1). Classification (GTDB taxonomy): domain Bacteria; phylum Pseudomonadota; class Gammaproteobacteria; order Xanthomonadales; family Rhodanobacteraceae; genus Dokdonella. Next base: position 411 of record DAIMYT010000117.1, read on the forward strand.
TTTTCCGACAATGAACAACGCGCCTTGCGTCGTCTCGATGACCCGCGCATCGCGAAATTCCTCGAGGCGTTTTCCACCCCCGACGTCGGCACGTGCCTGGTCCTGGAATGGATCGATGGTGAACCGCTGCAGTCCTACTGCCGCGACCGGCGCTACGATGTCGACACACGCCTGCGGCTGTTCGTTGAAGTGTGCCAGGCCGTGGCCAGCGCGCACCGGCAGTTGGTGATCCATCGCGACCTGAAGCCAAGCAACGTGCTGGTCACTCCGGATGGCCACGTCAAACTGCTCGATTTCGGCGTTTCCAAGCTGCTCGACGAAGGCGAGAGCGCGACGCAGACGCAAACTCACGGCGACCTGTTCACCCCCGACTATGCGGCGCCGGAGCAGGTGCTCAATGAACCCGTGTCGACCGCCACGGACATCTACGCCCTGGGTGGGCTCCTGTTCCGCCTGCTGACCGATGTTTCACCGTATCTGCGCGCGGATGGCGGCTCGCTGATCAAGGCCGTGCTCGGCGAACCGCCGCAGAAGCTGGCGGCTGCCGTGCAGCGGGCGCGCAACAGCGGTGGCAGTCCGCCAAAGGGGCAGATCGATGCCGACCTCGATCGCGTGGTCGGCCGGGCAATGGACAAGGATCCCAAGGCACGCTATCGCAGCGTGCTCGAGCTGGCAGGCGATATCGAAGCCATCCTTGGCGGACGCCCGATCAGCAGTGGTGGCAGCCCCTATTACCGACTGGGCAAGTTCGTCCGCCGCCATCGCGCCTCCGCAGCTGGCGCGATCGTGGCGATTGTCGCCTTCGCCACGGCAGGCGCGTTCGGCATCCACGAATCGCGGATGACGGCCCAGCACGCGCATCGGGCCGACGTGGCCAATCGCTTCCTGCTGACCGCCCTTGATCTGACCGATCGCTTCAGCAGCAGCAATACCGGCGATTTCACGCTGGGCGAGGTTCTTGAACGCGCCGTTGCCAAGGCGCGCTCGGATCTCGCGGACGAACCCAGCGTGCGCGCGACCGTCCTTGGCCAGCTGGCGACCGCGCTCAAGCACCTGGGCAAGACGGACCTGGCCCGCTCCGCGCTTGGCGAAGCTTATGAGATTCGCAAATCCACCTCCGACACGACGGGCATGGAGAGGGCGGAAGTCGCCCAGAACCTGGCCAGCATCGAAATCGAACTCGGCCAGGTCGATGCGGCCGGCAAGCATCTGCGCGAAGCGCTGGCAGCGCTGGATGCATCTGATCTGCAGGATCCCGTCCATATCGCAACGCTTACCAGCCTGGGCAAGCTCGCCAGCATGATGGGCAATGCCGAAGAGTCCTTGCTCTGGTACGAAAGAATTCTTCCGATCCGGAAATCATTGCCAGGCGACCACCGCGCCGAGGTCGCCATGGATTACAACAATCTCGGCACCGGGCTCTACAACCTGAGCCGCTTCCGGGAATCCGATGCCGCCTATGCCCAGGGCATTGCGCTGCTCGAGGCGCAGTTCGGCAGCACGCATCCGCGGCTTGGATTCGTCCAGTCGAGCCGGGCCGCATGCCAGATCCAGCTCGGGCATTTTGCCGAAGCGGCCGGGCTGCTCGACCGCGCCGAAGCGTCACTGGGGAAAAACACGGGCACGGGATCCGGTCGGGTCGGTTCGACGAACATCGAACGAATGCGCGCATTGCTCGACTTCTACGCGGGCAACTATGCCGCGGCCATGAGCCGCGTGGAACTGGCACTGGCGCAGGTCCGCATATCGAGCCCTGTCAGCGTGGGCGGAACCCTTGCCCTGCGTGCGCGTATCGAACTTGCGGCCGGGAAGCCGGAGACTGCCGAAACGACCCTGGCAGAGACGGAGCGCTTGTACGTGCAGGATGGTCGTGGCGCTCATGTGCAGCGCTGGGTCGCGCACGGACTGCGAGGCGTTGCCTTGGCTGCGGCGGGGCATGCCGAAGAAGGCGACAAGGAACTGGAGACTGCGATTGGACAAGTCGCAACGAACGGTGTTTCCGGCGTCGAATTGCTTGAACTGACTCTTCTTGACGGATCGGCGGATCGGCGGCGGGGCGATATCGCATCAGCCTTGCGCAAGCACCGGCACGCTCGGGAGGAGCAGCGCAGGTTGGAGTGGCTCGGCGAATTGGGAGAAGCCCTGGTGGATGCCGAACTGATCCTCGACGCCGCAGATCCCGGCGCAGACGCGAGCTCGCGTGAATTCCTCCATACACGACTTCTGCCGACGATAGCGACGCTGCAGCGGGTGGTGCCGAATCACCCGCTGCTGACGCCATTGCTCGCATTGCGAAGGATTCCGCATGACCCTGCCGGCTCTTCCGCCGGGCGTCCTGCGAAGGCCTGATCCTGCACCGTCAAACCATGACGGCGAATCAGTTCATTTCGCGTACTTGCCGTTGAAGATCCGCTTCCAGCTCTTGCCGCCGTCGTTGCTGACGGTCCAGACCTGCTGGAAGCCACCGCCCTCGTTCGGCGTCCAGGTGATCCTGTTGTCGACGGTCGTCCCCGGATCCCTGGTCGATGGCCGCTTGCCTTCGAGCACGAGCGAATCGCCCTCGAATCGACCGCTCAGTTCGAGCACGATGCCGTTGCTGTCGATCCAGGTCTGTCGATAGATGTCGAGCTGGGAATCGTAGAAGGTCAGGCTCGTTCCCTGGGAACCGCTGGCGGACTTCCACTCCTCGCGCACGGCGCAGTCGCCGTAGACCGGGGTCAGCGTGTTGTGTCCGACCACCTTGCCATCCTCGGTAACGGTCCATTCGCCGAGCAGCATGCGCAGCTTCTGGTGTTTGGCCGAATGGCAGTCGGGCATGGGCGCCGCGGGTTTTTTCGTTTCATCCGCAGATGCGGTCATGACGGAACTCCCGAGCAACAAGGCAGCCAGTGCGGCGGATTGGATCGACCTGGTCACAGCGTGCATGGCGGACCTCCGGTTACGAAAGCGCAGATGCAGTGCCTGCATTGACCCACAGGCCACATGGCGGGGCAATGCGCCATAAGGCATGGGAAGTGCGGCCAAGGTTGCCGGTCGAGCAGTCGTGCCCCGACGCAAGGGAGTCTTGAGGCGCCTCAGGACTTCGCTGCGTGCAGCATGTCGGATGGCGGGTCGCCACCGATCACATCGGGTCCCGCGTCGAGCTCGCGGGCCAGGGTTTCGTGATCGACCTCGGCTTCCCAGCGCGCGACGACGATCGTGGCGACGCCGTTGCCGACGAGGTTGGTCAGGGCGCGCGCCTCGCTCATGAAGCGGTCGATGCCGAGGATCAGGGCGAGTCCGGCCACCGGCACGGTCGGCACCACGGTCAGGGTGGCGGCAAGCGTGATGAAGCCGGCGCCGGTCACGCCCGAGGCGCCTTTCGACGTGAGCATGGCGACCAGCAGCAGGCTCAGTTCCTGGCCCAGGGTCAGGTCGACGTTGAGCGCCTGGGCGACGAAGATCGCGGCCATGGTCAGGTAGATGTTGGTGCCGTCGAGGTTGAATGAATAGCCGCTCGGAATGACCAGGCCGACGACCGATTTCGAGCAGCCGAGGCGCTCGAGCTTTTCCATCATCGGCACCAGTACCGACTCCGACGAGGAGGTGCCGAGCACGAGCAGCAGTTCGTCGCGGATGTAGCGCAGGAACTTGAAGATGCTGAAACCGCTGAAGCGCGCGATCAGGCCGAGCACGATGACGACGAACAGGATGCAGGTCAGGTAGAAACTGCCCATCAGGCGCGCCAGCGGGCCGAGGCTGTCGACGCCGTACTTGCCGATGGTGAAGGCCATCGCGCCGCCGGCGCCGATCGGCGCAAGGCGCATGATCAGGCCCATCATGCGGAAGAACACCTTCGACAGGTCCTGGAACAGCACCAGCACGGGCCGGCCGCGTTCGCCGAGGCCGACCAGGGCGAAACCGAACAGCAGGCCGACCAGCAGCACCTGCAGCAGGTCGCCGCTGCCGGTGAATGCGTCGCTGAATGTCTTCGGGATGATGTCGAGCACGAACTGCACGCCGCTGCGCTCGCTGGCCTGCGTCGCATAGCGCGCCACCGCGTCGGCATCGAGGGTGGCGGGATCGACGTTGAAACCGGCGCCGGGCTTGAGCGTGTTGACGACGCCGAGGCCGATGACCAGCGCAATCGTCGAGACGACTTCGAAATAGAGGATCGCCTTGACGCCGACCCGACCGACCTTCTTCACGTCGGACACGCCGGCAATGCCGATCACCACCGTGAGGAAGATGATCGGCCCGATCAGCATCTTCATCAGCGCGATGAAGCCATCGCCGAGCGGCTTCAGGCGCACCCCGGTTTCGGGCATGAAGTGGCCGATCAGCCCGCCGATGATGATGGCTGCGAGAACCCACAAATACAGATGTCGATGCTGCCCGCCTGGATTCGTTTGCATGCTGATTGCCTGTTGGTGTTTTCCACCCACGCAATTATGCCCGCGCGCGGGAATCCGGATCCGCCCGCGTCGCCGCGGGGACGCCGGGGATCATTCAGCAGGGCCGGGATCGCCTCCATCCGGCTGCGCTGTTCCCCGGCGGTCCAGCAAAAGAAAGATGCCTGGCATGACCAGCAACACCAGAGGCACTGCCACCAGCAGTCCGGAAATGATGGTGATCGCAAGTGGTCGCTGCATTTCGGAGCCTGTGCCCAGGCCAAGCGCGAGCGGAGCCAGGGCGAGGATCGCGATGGCGCTCGTCATCAGTATCGGGCGCAGGCGCGCCGCACAGGCGCGCAACAGATCGTCCGGCCCGATCCGTGCAGAAGTATCCAGCTCGGCAAAGTAGAACACGGCCACTTCGGTCACGATGCCCATCACCATGGTAAGGCCCATCATGGAGGACAGATCAAGCTCAGTACCGGTCAGGGAAAGACCGACAAAGACGCCGGGCAAGGTCAGCAGTGCGGTTGCGAGTATCGACACGACTATCGAAATGCGTTCGTAGAGATACATCAGAAGGGTAGCGACGAGCAGCAACGCGCCGGCAAAAACGAGCATCAGCTCCTTGAACGAACGCTGCTGCTCGGCATAGATGCCGCCATACTCCACGCCAACGCCGGCAGGCAAGTTCAGGGCTGCCACCGTGCGCTTGATATCGCGGATCGCCGAACCGAGGTCCCGGCCTTCCAGACGCGCGGTGACTGCGACCATTTCGCGCAGGTTTTCGCGGGTCTGCTGCGCCTGCCCGGCCAGGGTCTCCACATCCGCAATGCGCGCCAATGGCACGATCTGGCCGGCCGGACTGCGCAGCTTGAACTGTCTCAACTGCTCAATGCGTTGGCGGCTGTCCAGCGGGGTCCAGATCCGGATTCCTATCATCGCCTCGCCTGACTGGATCTGGCTGGTCACGACTCCCGCGAGCAACTGGTTCACCTGGGCAGAAGCGGACTCCGGGTCCAGACCCTCGAGTGCGGCACGGACGCGATCGAAGCGGATCTCTATGGCGTCACCGGCGATACGGGTGCCGTCAAACACTTCCACGACGCCGGGCAACTTGGCAATTGCCTGTGCCACGCTGGCGCCCGTTTTGCGCAGCGCTGCGTCATTGGCGCCGAAAATCTTTATTTCGATCGGCTGCGGATTCGAAATCAGGTCGCCAATCAGGTCCTCCATCAGTTGTGCCGTTTCAACGGTGAGACCCGGCACCGACTCCGCCACGCGCTGGCGCAGATCGCTCATGACCACTTCGATCGGGCGACGCGGCATGGGCTTGAGCTTGATGAACATGTCGCCTTCATTGGCTTCGGTGAGGCCACCACCAAGTTGCAGGCCGGTCCTGCGCGAATAGCTCTCCACGTCCGGCAATTCAGTCACGATCTTTTCGACCTGGCGCATCAATCGGTCCGTTTCGGTCAGCGAAGTGCCCGGCGCAGACCGGTAGTCGAAAATGAATCCCCCTTCATCCATGCGCGGCATGAAGCCGCTGGGCAGATGCAGGTAGGCGAACAGCCCGGACGCCACCAGCACAACGAGCGGCACAGCCAGCAGCAGCGGGCGCCTGAGCACGCTCGAACTCGCCTGCTGTACCTTGCCGCGAAGCCGGGTCAGCAACGGTCCCGACGATTCCAGCGTAGCGGCATCTTTGGCGCGCAAGAGCATGCGCGCGAGCAACGGAACGGCGAGCAGCGCGACCAGAAACGAAACGGTCAAGGTGATGGCCATGGTGAGCGCCAACGGTCGGAAGAACGATCCGGCAACGCCGCCGAGAAATGCCAGAGGAATGAACACGACTACGGTGGCTGCGGACGATCCGGCAAGCGGGCGCAGCATCTCCGCTGCAAAGCCGAGCACGGGTGGTTCGGAGTGATCGTCCGGATCGCGTTCACCCAGTCGGCGCGCGATATGCTCAAGCATGACGACCGCATCGTCGACAACCAGGCCGACGGCGGCGGCCATGCCGCCGAGGGTCATGATATTGAAGCTCTGCCCAAATGCGTATAGCAGGACGCAAGCGGACAGCAGCACGGTGGGCAACACCAGGCTGATGACCAGCGTGATGCGAAAATTGCGCAGGAACGCCAGCAATACAAGCCCGGCCAGTACCGCGCCGATGAGGATGGCATCGCGCACGCTGGCCGCGGAACTGACGATCAGTTCGGACTGATCGTAGTAGTTGGCAATGCGCACATCGGCAGGAATCCCCTTGGATATTTCAGCCAGCTTCCGCTGTACATCCGCCACCAGCGCGACCGTGTTTGCGCCGCGCTGCTGCTTGATGTTGATGAGCACGGCGTCCTTGCCATCGGCATTCACGCGCGTCCATTCAGGCGCCTCGCCGAGGACCACTTTGCCGACGTCCTCGAGGTCGACGACGCCGTTGTCCGTGCTCTTGAGCAGCGTGCTGCGAATTTCCTGCTCAGTCCTCAGACGCGTGTCCGACAGTGCCAGGTAGAGGCGATAGTGGTCCTCGAGGCGACCTACCGCGGTCACGACGTTGCCGGCACTGAGGGCGTGCGCCACATCCGCCGGGGTCAAACCATGTGATCGCAGCAGCTCGGGATCGAGAAGCACCTGATATTCTTTTTGGCGCCCGCCCAGGACCTCCACGTCGGCGACGCCAGCCACCGAGGAAAGGGCCGGCGCGAGCTGATAGACGGCCAGGTCGCGAATCGAAGTGAGCGGCCTGTTGGGCGAAGTGACGCTCAACCCGAGCACGGGAAAAACGGTCGGATCCATGCGCCGAACCGTGAATGAGGTTCCGGCCGGCAGTTGCACGAGACTGCGACTGACCACCGCTTCGGCCTGCAGCAGCGAGGTCACCATGTCAGTGCCCCAGGCAAACGACAGCGACACTTCGGCCGACCCGCGACTGCTCGTCGAGCGGATCCTCTGCACATTGGGAACTGAACGCAAGGCGCTTTCCAACGGCCGCGTCACCTCCACGACCATGCGGTCTACGGGGCGGTCGCCGGCATCGACACTGACGACGATCCGTGGAAAGTCGACCAGTGGAAACAGGCCAACGGGAAGGAGGCGGACGCACAGGGCTCCACCCATGGCCAGAATGGCGATGGCGAGCAGGATGGAGCGGCGGTGCAGCCCGATCCAGGCGCCGGTCACTTTGGCGGGACCTCGACCTTGACTGCCATGCCGTCACTGAGCTCGTAGTTTCCTTCTACTACAATCGCGTCGCCGGGACTCACCCCGGACAGGATTTGCACCGAGGCGTTGTCTTCCGCACCCGTTTCCACCCACGTTCGGATCGCCTTGCCGTTGCGGACGATGAAAACGTAGGCGCGCCGATCGGCATACAGGACCGCGCTTCTGGGAACAGCCACGGCATCCGGCTGGGCATCGAGCAGTATGGATGCCTTGACCATGGTGCCCGGCAGCAGTGCACTGCCGGCGTCGATGTCGACCAGTGCCTCGGCCAGGCGGGACTGCGGATCGATGCGGCCGACCAGTTTTCCGATGCGTGCGTCGGCCTTGATACCGGCATCATAGATGGCCGCCAGTGTGACCTGCTGGCCTTCGCGCAGGTCGGCAAAATCCTTCGGTTCGATGCCGAGACGGACACGCAGGTCGGCCCGATCCGCCAATTGCAGCAGTGTCGTACCGGTTGTGACGATGGCTCCCTGCTGGACATCGACTGCGGCGACCAGGCCATCCCGGTCCGCCCTGATCTGGCCATGGCTGTCGCCGATGCGTGACTCGATGTCATCAAGGGCCGCGCGCGCATTGGCGTGTGCGAGCCTGGCCGAGGCGACATCGGCATTGGTCGCCAGCTCCTGCTTGCGCAATGCGGTCTGTCGCGCGAGCTGCTGACTGCTGTAGTCAAGATCGGCCTGCGCCTTGATGCGTTCGAGTTGCGTGGCAGCCGTCGGTGCGACAACAAGGAGAACCTGCTCACGTCGAATCGGTTCACCGGCGGAAACGAGCACGCGTTCGATACGGACCTCGGCCAGGGCTGCGACTGAATGCAGGCTTTCCGGCGCGAACATCGTCGTGCCAAAGGCCTCCAGGGTCGCGTGCAGGGGGCGGTTCTCGGCCGCTACAACGCGAACATTGGCGACCGCAACGACGCCCGGTTCGGATTCCGGCGCATCACTGCAGGCAGCCAGGATCGAGGAGGCAATCAATGCAAGCGCAAGCACTCTTCGCATCATCGCGAGTTTTCCCCAATTGGCGGCGATTCGACACCCGGCAGTCGGCCCACTGCCGAATCCAGCGCAACCTCGCCCTCGGCCAACGCCTGTTCCAGCGTGGACAGTATCAGGCGCTTGTCGAGCAGGGCCGCACGCACGGACTCATAGGTCAGCAGCGGCACATCGCCATTGCGCGCAGCCTTGCCCAGCACGTCGGCCGAACTGGCGAGTGAAGGCAATTCGAGGGCCAATGCGGATCGCTGCGCTTCAATGGCCTCGAGATCGGATACCGCGCCCGCGATGTCCATGCTGGCCTGGTAGACCCGGGCTTCGTATTCGGCCGCCAGCTGTTCGCGACTCGCTTCGGCAATGCGTATCGGTCCGCGTCCGCGATTCCATAGTGGCAGGGAAATACCGATTCCGATGCCATGCGTCCATACGGCTCCGGTGTCGCGGGCTCGATTCCAGCTTAGTTGAGGCAGCGGGATGCTGGCGGTCACGGCACGGCGCAACTCGGATTCCTGTGACAGGTAACCTTCGCGCAGCGCCTGCAGGTCGAGGCGCTGCACGATGGCGTCGCGCATCAGCTGGGCGATATCCGGCGGAGAGTTGTCGGCCGGGGGCGGGGGCGCCAGCCGCAACGCAGCGGCCGGTGCCAGGCCGAGCATCGCATTGAGCTGGAGTCGCGCTTGCCGCAGGTCGCGCTTGAGCGACAGGTAACGATTCTCGGCAT
>DAIMYT010000117.1:9734-10685 GCA_036734345.1 Dokdonella sp.
GTCTATGAGGGCCTGGTCAAGGGCAAGGAGCGCCTCGGCATCGAGATGGCCTACCTGGTAGAGGGTGGTCTCATCGAGGCGTGCGTCGCCGCGGCGCTTGTTTTCCGCACTCAGCGCGTAAAGTGCCGCGGTAGCCGTCTCCGCCTGGCGGGAAATGTCGACCTGCTGCTCAAGGAAGTGGATGCGACGACAAAGGGTACGCACCTGGTTGATCGCCAGCCATTCCGACCAGGCCACGTCGAGGCGCACCTTTTCGCTCGCATGCCGGCTGGCCTGCCGGGCCGCGGGTTGGGCGAGCAGACTACCGAGGTCGAGTCCCAGGCCTGCGCCCAAGGCCTTTACCAAGCCGGCCGTGTCGGGCACGTCGAGGGAAAGGGACAACTGCGGATCAGGCAGGAGCCCGGCGGCAAACAGCTGGGCATCGGCCACGCCGACCTGCCGGCGCTGGGCGCGCAAATCGGGATTCAGGAGCAGGGCCAGGCGTGCGACGTCGAGCTCGGCCAGCGGCTGATCAAGATTCAGCGCAGCGGCGGGAAGTCGCGGATGTTGGGCGGGTGCAAGCCCTGCGGCCTCCGCCAGATCCGGTCGTTGCAGCCCGGCGTCCGCTACCAGCGGATGGGGTCGGTAGGTCGCGCATCCCGCCGCGGCGAGACAGATCACCAGCGTCGTCCATCGAATCGCCATGTATTGGTCGCTACTCGCTGGAAACGGCCTGCCAGTAAACCATAAAGGTTCTGAGGCCGCCGTTAACACCATGGCCTTGCCGCGCCAGCGGTCCACTTGCGGCGATCAGACCGGTCGTTCCTGACGGGTCGAGCACCCCTTTGCCGTGCCGGCTTGCCCGGCAAGTGAGAGGAACAGGTCCGCGTAACGCCGGTTCATCAGGTCCAGCCCGAAGTGTTCGAGGGGGGATACCCGGGCATTCGCGGCCAGGGCGCCTGGGTAAGCCGG
>DAIMYT010000118.1:0-10636 GCA_036734345.1 Dokdonella sp.
GGTCTTGGAAGCGACTTCCTTGACCATCTGCGCGCCCATGTTCTCGAACTTGTCGGCCAGTTCGATTTCCTTGGCGACGGAAACGCCGTCCTTGGTGATGGTCGGTGCGCCGAAGCTCTTTTCGAGCACGACATTGCGGCCCTTCGGGCCGAGCGTGGCCTTGACCGCATTGGCCAGGGTGTTGACGCCGCGCAGCATGCGGGCGCGGGCGTCTTCAGAGAAGCGGATTTCTTTGGCAGCCATTTGATGAAACTCCAGGAATAGGGAATGGGGAATGGAGAATGGTCAGAGCAGTAGCGGTGGATTCGGGTGCTGGGGCGGCAATCGGTGCGTCAAAGCGCGTTCACGATTCCCTATTCCCCATTCCCGATTCCCGGCTCCTTACTCAATCACCGCAATGATGTCTTCTTCGCGCATGACCAGCAGTTCCTCGCCGTCGACCTTGACCTCGGTGCCCGAGTACTTGCCGAACAGGACCTTGTCGCCGACCTTGACGGCGATCGGACGGACCTTGCCGTCTTCGAGGATCTTGCCGGTGCCTGCGGCGATGACCTGGCCACGGATCGGCTTCTCGGCGGCCGAATCCGGGATCACGATGCCGCCGGCGGAAACTTTCTCTTCTTCCAGACGCTTGAGGATGACGCGATCGTGCAGCGGACGAAGTGCCATGTTGATGATTCCTTTAACTGATTGATTGGATTGAATGTTTGTCGGGCTGTTAGCACTCTGCCCGAACGAGTGCCAATTCTACTCGCGTAAAAACGCCTGCGGAAGTCCTCAGGCGTTGGCGTGCCCGGAACATGGGGCTGGGCGACCGCCTTTCAATGGCCTTCGCGTGCGCTGCCGGCCCGCGCCGCCGGGGAGACGCCCACGGGCCGGGCCTCGACCGCTATCCAGGCTTGTCGCCATGCGCTGGCGACCCCGCGGGCAAGCGGGGGGACGCCCGCTTCCTCTTGTCATGATTTGCCCGTTAAAGTGCACGGCCTGGCGCCGCCTGGCGCGCAGTTGTCCCGGGGATTTCCAATGTTTCGATGTTCTGGCGCCGTGCGCGTCCTGGCTTTGCTGTTGCTTGCTTGCTTTGCCTCCGTTGCGGCGGCCCAGGTCGTCCCGCTGGTCGGCGGAACGCCGCCCGTGCAGGATTTCGACACGCTGGCGAACGCCGGCAGCGGCAGCGCCCTGCCCGATGGCTGGTACCTCGCCGAAAGCGGATCCAACGCGAACACCAGCTATACGGCCAGCGACGGCTCGGCGAATTCGGGCGACACCTACAGCTTCGGCACCAACGCCAGCAGCGAGCGCGCCCTGGGCACCGTGCAGTCCGGCTCGCTGGTGCCCCTGATCGGGGCGCGACTGCGCAACGACAGCGGCCAGGCGCTCGGCGAGATTGCCGTGGCCTACACCGGCGAGCAGTGGCGACTCGGCGCGACCGGCCGCGCCGACGCGTTGCAGTTCCAGTACAGCCTCAATGCGACCTCGCTCGGCGACAGCGCGGCAACCTGGGTTGCCGTGACCGCGCTGGATTTCTCCTCGCCGGTCAGCACCGGCGCCCTCGGTGCCCTGGACGGCAATCTCGCCGCCAACCGGACTGCGAAGAGCGCATCGATCACCGGGCTCAACCTGGCCGCCAATGCGAGCCTGTGGGTGCGCTGGGTGGATACGAATGCCAGCGGCGCCGACGACGGCCTCGCCATCGACAACGTCAGTTTCGCCGTGGCCGGCGATCCGCCGGTCGATGTTCCGCCGACCGTGGCCGGCACCACGCCGGCCAACAACGCGATCGACGTGCCGCTTGGCGCGGCCCTGTCGGTCAGCTTCAGCGAAGCGGTGACGCTGACGGCGCCGTGGTATTCAATCGTCTGCGACTCCTCGGGCAGCCACACCGCGACCCAGTCCGGCGGGCCGACCACGTTCACGCTGACGCCCGCGCCGGCCTTCGCCGCCAACGAGTCCTGCAACTGGACCCTTCTCGCCAGCGGCGTCACCGACCAGGATGGCACGGCGGATGCGATGGCCGCCGACGTGGTGGTCTCGTTCACCACCCTCGATCCGGGCAACGTCCCGCCGCCGACGGTCGTCTCGACGCAGCCGGCCGATGGCGCGGGCAACGTGCCGCTGGCCAGCGACGTGCGCGTGAACTTCAGCGAGGCCGTCACGACCACAGCGGGCGCCTTCGATCTGGCCTGCAATTCCAGCCCGATCGGACTGACCGAAACCGGCAGCGGATCGAGCCGAACGCTGACACCGGTGTCGCTGTTGCCGGCAAGCGCCGCCTGCGTGTTCACGATCAATGCGAGTGGTGTGCGCAATGACAGCGACGTCGCCATGGCGCAGTCGCAAACGGTCAATTTCTCGGTCAGCGACGGCTCGTCGATTGGCTACTGGTCGCAAGTCAACACGAGCAGCGCCGGGCAGCTGCGCTGCACGCTGCACCTGACCATCCGCGGCCATACCGCTTACCCCTACAGCGGCTCGGGCACCAACACCTGGACCATCCTCGAGACCGCGCAGGCGAATCCGTCCAATCCCAACCAGATCCTCGACGTCTATCGCAACCGCCTGTACACGGCGGTCAGCGACCGTGCCGGCACCGGTGGCGGGCTCACCTACAATCGCGAACACACCTGGCCGAACTCGCTCGGTTTCCCGAGCCAGACCGGCAACCTCGGCCTGCCCAATGCACCGTATACCGACACCCACATGCTCTATCTGTCGGATACGCAGTGGAACGCCGATCGCAGCAACAGTCCCTACGGCAACTGCCCGGTTGCGGCGAGCTGCGGCGAGCGCATCACCGAGTCCAACCTCGGCTTCGGTGGCGGCAGCGGTGTCTACCCGGGCAATTCGAACTGGGTCAACAACAATACGTTCGAAACCTGGAACCATCGCAAGGGCGACGTCGCCCGCGCGGTCATGTACATGGCGATCCGCTACGAGGGCGGCACCGATCCGACCAGCGGCCAGACCGAACCGAACCTCGAACTGACCGACAACCGCGCGCTGATCGTCGGCACCTCCAACTACAACGTGCCGGCCTACATGGGCCTGCTGAGCGACCTGCTCGCCTGGCACGCCAGCGATCCGCCGGACGCCGCGGAAATCGCGCGCAACGACGTGATCCAGGCCTTCCAGGGCAACCGCAACCCGTTCATCGACCACCCCGAATGGGCCAGCCAGGCCCTGTTCCAGTCAAGCAATCCGGCTACCTGCGAACCGCTGGGCAATGACGCGATCTTCGCCAGCGGGTTCGATTCACCGGCTGCGCCGACCGTGCATTGATCGGCATCGACCATGGTTCGCGCTGCGCACTCCGATCCATTGCCGGTGAAAGGAATTGCGCAGCTTGCCGGTTGATTCCTTGCGTGCGGGGTTTTCCTGAATGCGGGATTTGTCTGATGCGCGGTAAGCTGCGCTGTTGACGTTGCAGGAGCGCCTTCAGGCGCGATGCTTTTGGATGGGCTGCGAGAGAGAGAGAGCATCGCGCCTGAAGACGCTCCTACAATGCAACTTGCCTTCCCGGACCGGCTGCCGACATGTCTATCCTGATCGTTCATTGCAGTTGCGCCGCCGACGGAAGCGCGGCGGGCATCGCGCGGAGCCTGGTCGAGGAACGCCTGGCCGCCTGCGTCTCGGTGCTGCCGGGCATGCGCTCGACCTTTCGCTGGCGCGGTGAAACGCATACCGACGACGAGGTGCTGCTGTTGATCAAGACCACGCGCGAGGCCTATCCAGCGCTGGCCGCGCGGCTGCTGGAACTGCATCCGTATGAACTGCCTGAGATAATTGCGGTCGATGTCAGCGCTGCCCACGCGCCCTATGCGGCCTGGGTTGCTGAACAGACCACCCAATCCTGATGGGCAGCGCGCCTTGCCCACGAGCCGGAGCCTTGCCTTGATTCGCAGCGTCTTCGCCAGCCTGCTGGCCCTGTTAGTGCTGAGCCCGACCGTCCATGCCCAGGAGCATGACGGACTGCTGCCCGTCGAGCAGGCCTTCTCGCTGAAGGCCGAGGTTGCCGGGCCCGGGCGCATCGCCCTGCACTGGCAGATCGCCCCCGACTACTACCTGTACAAGGGACGCATCAGCGCGAAGACGAAGCAGGCCGGCCTCGAGCTCGGCGCGCTGGCGTTGCCGAAAGGCATCGAGAAACACGACGAATTCTTCGGCGATGTCGAGATCTACCACGACGCCGTCGAAGCCAGCCTGCCGTACACGCTGGACAACAGCGGCGCCGCGACGATCGAAGTCACGCTGACCGTGCAGGGCTGCCACGAGGTCGATCCGAAGATCTGCTACCCGCCGCACCCGACGCGGCTCCTGCTGGCGCTGCCTGGCGCCTCCACCGCCGCGCCACCGAGCGCGCTGGCGGCGAAACTGGCCGGCGGCGCGAGCCTCGGCACTGCGCTGGATGCGCAGGACGACGATGAAGCCCTGCCGCCCGAGCAGGCCTTCGTCTACGAAGCGATCGCGATGAGCCCGACCGAGATCCTCGCGCGCTGGACCATGCCGAAGGGCTACTACCTGTACCGCGACAGGACCAGCGTGCGCGTGGCCGATGCCAGCGGCGTCGAAACCGGCGCGCCGCAGTGGCCGCCCGGCGTCGATCACACCGACGAGCACTTCGGCAGCGTCGTCGTCTATTACGACCAGGTCGAATTGCCGGTTGCGCTGAAGCGCCCGAACGGCGACGCGCAAACCATCCAGCTGCTCGGCGAGTTCCAGGGCTGCAAGGAAAACGGCATCTGCTATCCGGTCATGCAGCGCACCGTCGCCGTCGATCTCGAACCGGCCAGCGCCGAACAACTGGCCGCCGCGGCAAGGACCTTCGTGCCCGCACCGCCGCCGGCAGCGGAATCCGCGTCGACGCCATTGCCCGACAACGCGCTGCGCTCGCAGCCGCCCGAAGTGACCGCGATCGGCCTGCTCGGCGCGCTGCTGTTCGCCCTGCTCGGCGGCATCGTGCTGAACCTGATGCCCTGCGTGCTGCCGGTGCTGTCGTTCAAGGTCATCGGCCTTGCGCAGAGCGGAGAGAGCCTGGCCAAGGCGCGCAGCCATGCGCTCTGGTACACGCTTGGCGTGCTCTCCTCGTTCGCCGCCATCGGCCTGCTGGTGATCGCGCTGCGTGCCGCCGGCCAGGCGCTGGGCTGGGGCTTCCAGCTGCAGCAGCCGGGCTTCGTCGCCCTGCTTGTCTACGTCCTGCTGGCGGTTGGCCTGAGCCTCTCCGGGGTCTTCACGATCGGCGCCAGCCTGGCCGGTACCGGGCAGAACCTCGCATCGCGCTCGGGCCCGGCCGGCGACTTTTTCACCGGCGTGCTGGCCTGCATCGTCGCCAGCCCGTGCACGGCGCCGTTCATGGGTCCGGCGCTGGCGTTCGCGTTTGCCCCCTCCTCGATCGTTGCCCTGTTGATTTTCCTCGCCCTCGGCCTCGGCCTGGCCCTGCCGTTCCTGCTGGTCGGCTTCGTGCCGGCGCTGGCATCGCGCCTGCCCAAACCCGGCGCGTGGATGGAGACCTTCAAGCAGGTGCTCGCCTTCCCGATGTACCTGACCGCGGTCTGGCTGGTCTGGGTGCTCGGCAAGCAGCGCGGCGTCGATGCGATCGGCCTCGTGCTGGCCGGTGCGGTCGTGCTGGCGCTGGGGCTGTGGTGGCTCGAGCGCGGCCGCTGGAAAGGCGGCACGCGCACGCGCGTGCTGGCCGGCATAGTCCTGATCGCCTCGCTGTTGCCGATCTGGATGATCGCGAAGCTCGATCCGCCCTCGAAGTCGGCGGTCGACAGCGAATCCGCCGTCGCCTACTCGCGCGACAAGCTCGACGCATTGCGCGCGGACGGACGCACCGTCTTCGTCAACATGACCGCCGACTGGTGCGTGACCTGCAAGGCGAACGAAAAGAGCGTGCTCGGCACCGACCATTTCCAGGAACTTCTCGCCGGCGCCAATGCCGTCTACATGAAGGGCGACTGGACCAATGTCGACCCGGAGATCACGGCCTTCCTGCAGGAGCACGGCGCGGTCGGCGTGCCGCTCTACGTCGTCTTCCATGGCAGGCAGGACAATGGCCGCGTGCTGCCGACCGTCCTCACCGACGGCATCGTCGAAACCGCGCTGGGCGCCAGCGCGCCATGATCCGACCGCACCGCGCATGCCATCCCGCCTTCGCTGCTGAAATGCCGAGCCCATGTTCAATCGCACCAACCTGCTGATCATCGTCCTCGCCATCGCCAGCGCGGGCATCGGCCTGGGCCTCAGCGCGATGCTGCGCCCGTCGCCGCCGGCACCGGCGCGCATGCTTTCGGAGCCACAAACCGGTGTGCTCGCCATCGGCGATGCCACCGGCGAGGTCCGCCTGCCGGATCGCGAGGGCAAGCCGCGCAGCCTTGCCGAGTGGAGCGGCAAGCTGGTGGTGATGAATTTCTGGGCGAGCTGGTGCGGACCGTGCCGCGAGGAAATGCCGATGCTCGATCGCGCCCACCAGCGCTATGCCGCACGCGGCGTGGCAGTGATCGGCGTCGCTTCCGAGGAAGCGCCCGCCGCGCTGGGTTTCCTCGAATCGCATCCGGTGTCCTATCCGATCCTGATCAATTCGCCCGCGGAGGGAATCGATTTTTCGCTTCGATTCGGCAACACGCAAAGCGTCTTGCCGTTTACCGCGCTTGTTGGCCGCGACGGCCGCATCCTCGCCACGCGCATGGGCAGTTTCAGCGAAAAGGCGCTGGATGACTGGATTGCGCCTTATCTTTGAACTCGCCGGCTCCGGCCTGCGAACCTGATCCATTCCGCTCCATCGATCCGCAACAGGACCTCCCATGTCGACCCCCGCCTACGCAGCCGCCAGCGCCAAAGCTCCCCTCGCCCCGTGGACCATCGAGCGCCGCGCACCGTCCGCACATGAGGTGCAGATCGAGATCCGCTACTGCGGCGTCTGCCATTCGGACATCCACCAGGTGCGTGGCGAATGGGGCGGCGGCATCTTCCCGATGGTGCCCGGCCACGAAATCGTCGGTCATGTCGGCGCGGTCGGCAGCGCGGTCACGAAGTTCAAGGTCGGCGACACCGTCGGCGTCGGCTGCTTCGTCGACTCCTGCCGCGAATGCGGCGCCTGCCGCGAAGGCGAAGAGCAGTACTGCGAGAAGGGCATGACCGCGACCTATAACAGCGTCGAGCGCGGCACGCGCACGCCGACCTACGGCGGCTATTCGACGCGCATCGTGGTCGACGAGAACTACGTGCTGCGCGTGCCAGCCGGCATCCCGCTCGATCGCGCCGCGCCGCTGCTGTGCGCCGGCATCACCGTGTATTCGCCGATGCGCCACTACGGCGTCGACGCCGGTGACCGGGTCGCCGTGGTCGGCCTCGGCGGACTCGGCCACATGGCGGTCAAGATCGCCCGCGCCATCGGCGCGCACGTGACCGTGCTGAGCACCTCGCCGTCCAAGCGCGACGATGCGCTCAGGCTCGGTGCGGATGATTTCGCCGCCACCGCGGACAAGACGACGTTCAAGCGGCTCGCCGGCCAGTTCGATTTCATCATCGATACGGTCTCGGCGCCGCACGACTACAACGCCTACCTCGGCCTGCTGCGCCGCGACGGCACCATGATCCTGGTCGGCCTGCCCGACCAGCCGGTGCCGCTTTCGGCTGGCCCGCTGGTCATGGGCCGCCGGCGCCTGGCCGGGTCGCTGATCGGCGGCATCCGCGAGACCCAGGAAATGCTCGACTTCTGCGCCGAACACGGCGTCGCCTCGGATATCGAGCTGATCCCGATCGAAAAGGTCAACGAAGCCTACGAGCGCATGATCAGGGGCGACGTGCGCTACCGCTTCGTCATCGATTGCGCGAGCTTCTGAATCGCCAGGGCCGGGACGCCAGGCAGGAAAGCCCCCGAATTGGGCGGCAACGGCCGGCGACCTCGCCGCCAAAAGCCGGGAAAATTTCGCCGATCTTCGCCGAACTGGACACAACGGGCCTGTTCGATGACACTACGACGCTGTTTGAACCGGCCGATGGGCGGCCGTCCCTGGAGCGCGCTTGGCCAGCATCCTCATTCTGCACGGGCCCAACCTCAACCTGCTCGGCACGCGTGAGCCGGAGGTCTATGGGCATGCGACATTGCAGGACATCGACGCCGGGCTGGTGGCCGCTGCGGCGGCCGCCGGGCATGAGCTGGCCACCTTCCAGTCCAATGCCGAGCATGCCCTGATCGACCGCGTGCAGCAGGCACGTGGCGAAGGCGTCGCCTGGATCGTGATCAATCCGGGTGGCTACACGCATACCAGCGTGGCCCTGCGCGACGCCCTGGCCGCGGTGGCGATTCCGTTCATCGAGGTGCATCTGTCCAACGTGCATGCCCGCGAGAGTTTTCGCCACCACTCGTACTTTTCCGATATCGCACATGGCGTCGTCGCCGGCTTCGGCGCCGACAGCTATCGCATGGCGCTCGACTACATCGTGCGCCGGCTCGCTCCCCACTGACCTACTGATTCCCACCCGGGCCGGCGCGACGCGCGCGGCGGTCCACAGCACAGGTGACACCCATGGATCTGCGCAAGATCAAGAAACTCATCGACCTGCTAGAAGAATCGAACCTGGCCGAACTCGAGATCAAGGAAGGCGAGGAAATCGTCCGCCTGTCGCGGTATCCGAAGAACATGGCGCCGACCTATACCGCCGCGCCTGCCGCCAGTCCGGCGCCCGCGGCCCAGGCCAGCGCACCGGCAGCGGCACCCGGCCCGGCCAGGGAAGCCGAAGTGACGGTCGCCTCCGACTCGAAGGAGCTCCCGCCCGGCACGACCGTGCGCTCGCCGATGGTCGGTACGTTCTACGCATCGGCCAATCCCGATGCGCCGCCCTTCGTCAGCGTCGGCCAGAAGGTCAAGGCCGGCGACACGCTGGGCATCATCGAGGCGATGAAGATGTTCAACCAGATCGAAGCCGAAGTCTCCGGCACGGTCCTCGCCGTGCTCGCCGAAAGCGGACACCCGGTCGAGTTCGACGAGCCGTTGTTTGTGATTGGCTGAAAAGCCGGGAATCGAGAATGGGGAATGGGGAATCGTTCAAGCGGGCGCACGAGCGATTGGAAGTCTGGCAGGAGGCGATGCAGCTGGTGGAAATGGTCTATGTCGCGACTGCAGCGTTTCCCGCGGACGAGGGTTATGGTTTGACGGCACAGATTCGCCGATCCGCAGTCAGCGTGCCATCCAATATCGCCGAAGGTGCAGCGCGACGCTCAACCCTCGAATACCAGCGCTTCCTCTCCATTGCACGCGGATCACTTTCGGAAATGTCCACGCAGATCCAAATTGCGACACGTCTTGAGTTTATGAACCAAAGCATTGAAATGGACGCATTGGTGGATCGCGTTTTCGCCAGACTCACCGCCTTGATGAACGCCCTCAAAAGGCGTGGAGACACATGATGCGAGCTTCAAACCCATTCCCCATTCCCCATTCCCCATTCCCATGCTAGACAAAGTCGTCATCGCCAACCGCGGCGAAATCGCCCTGCGCATCCTGCGTGCCTGCCATGTGCTTGGCATCAAGACGGTGGCCGTGCATTCGACCGTCGATCGCAACCTCAAGCACGTCGGCATGGCCGACGAGTCGGTGTGCATCGGGCCGGCGCCGGCGTCGGAGAGTTACCTCAACGTGCCGGCGATCATCGCCGCCGCCGAGGTCACCGATGCCCAGGCGATCCACCCCGGCTACGGTTTCCTGTCCGAGAACGCCAACTTCGCCGAGCGCGTCGAGCAATCCGGCTTCATCTTCATCGGCCCGCGCGCCGAAACGATCCGCCTGATGGGCGACAAGGTCGAGGCGATCCGCGCGATGAAGGCGGCCGGCGTACCCTGCGTGCCCGGCTCGGGCGGACCGCTCGGCGAGGACATTGCCGAGAACACGCGCATCGCGCGCGACATCGGCTACCCGGTGATCATCAAGGCCGCCGGCGGCGGCGGTGGCCGCGGCATGCGCGTCGTGCACACCGAGGCCCATCTCGGCAACGCCATCTCGATGACCAAGACCGAGGCCAAGGCCGCGTTCGGCAACGACCAGGTCTACATGGAGAAATTCCTCGAGAACCCGCGCCATGTCGAGATCCAGGTGCTGGCCGATGGCCAGGGCAATGCAATCCATCTCGGCGAACGCGACTGCTCGATGCAGCGCCGCCACCAGAAGGTGGTCGAGGAAGCGCCCGCCCCCGGCATCAGCGAAGAACAGCGCCAGGCCATCGGCAAGGTCTGCGTCGAGGCCTGCCTGCGCATCAACTACCGCGGCGCCGGCACCTTCGAATTCCTCTATGAGGACGGCCGCTTCTACTTCATCGAAATGAACACGCGCATCCAGGTCGAGCATCCGGTCACCGAGATGATCACCGGCGTCGACCTCGTCCGCGAGCAGTTGCTCATCGCCGCCGGCGAGAAACTCTCGATCCGCCAGGAAGACGTGCGCATCACCGGCCACTCGATCGAGTGCCGCATCAATGCCGAGGATCCCGACACGTTCATGCCGAGCCCGGGCCTGGTCAAGCGCTTCCTCGCCGCCGGCGGTCCCGGCGTGCGCACCGATACGCACATCTACGACGGCTACCGCATACCGCCCAACTACGATTCGATGATCGGCAAGCTGATCGTGCATGGTCGCGATCGCGC
>DAIMYT010000119.1:0-264 GCA_036734345.1 Dokdonella sp.
TTCACGCCACCTGCCCCGAAGTCGAGGAAACGATCAAGTGGGGATTTCCACATTTCGTCCATGCGGGAAGCGTGCTCTGCAGCATGGCTGCATTCAAGCAGCATGCCGCGTTCGGTTTCTGGAAAGGCGCGCTGATCGACGGGGTCGGCGCAGCGGGCGACGATAAAAGCGCGATGGGCCAGTTCGGTCGCCTGACCGCGGTCGCCGACCTGCCTCCCCGGCGCACGCTGCAGGCCCTGCTGCGCAAGGCCATGAAGCTCAACG